>NZ_JBGKEB010000002.1:0-372063 GCF_041399425.1 Enterobacter sp. KBR-315C3_2022 | reverse complement strand
CATCCGTGCGCCTCGCCCCGGCCTACGGTCAACGCCTCAGCGATTTTCAGCCGGACCAGGGGACCGCTGTAAGTCTTTTATTATCCTGTAATTTTTTCATTGCTTTAAGAGTAAAAAATTACTGGGGAACCCTCAACCCCGTGGGAGAGGCTTGGGGTGAGGGCACCAGACCGCAGAGACAACCTAATCGTTCTGCGCCGTCGCCATCTGTTCCGCTTTCTGCTTCTTGTAGGTCAGCGCCGCGGCCGGCACCGGCTGCACTTTCCCGGTCTCAATCCAGGTACGCAGGCGGCTGGCGTCCGCAAAGTGGGTGTATTTGCCAAACGCGTCCATCACCACCAGCGCCACCGGTTTGCCATTGAACACGGTGCGCATCACCAGGCAGTGGCCCGCCGCGTTGGTAAAGCCGGTTTTGGTTAGCTGAATGTTCCAGTTTTCGCGGTAAACCAGATGGTTAGTGTTACGGAACGGCAGCGTGTAGGACGGATTAGAGAACGTCGCCATATCCTCACGGGTGGTGCTGAGCTGGCCGATCAGCGGGTACTGCTTGCTGGCAATCAGCATCTTTGTAAGATCGCGCGCCGTCGACACGTTGTGAATCGACAGGCCGGTCGGCTCGACAAAGCGGGTGTTGGTCATGCCCAGCGATTTGGCTTTGGCATTCATCGCGCGAATAAATGCGTCATATCCGCCCGGATAGTGGTGCGCCAGGCTTGCCGCCGCGCGGTTTTCTGACGACATCAGCGCCAGCAGCAGCATATTTTTGCGGCTGATTTCGCTGTTCAGGCGCACGCGAGAGTAGATTCCCTTCATCTCCGGCGTGTGGCTGATATCCACTTTCAGCGTTTCGTCCAGCGGCAGCCGTGCGTCAAGCACCACCATCGCCGTCATTAATTTTGTGATTGAGGCAATCGGTCGCACCAGATCGGGATGGCTGGCGTAGATCACCTTATTGGTATTGAGATCGACAATCATCGCGCTGCCGGACGCAATTTGCGGTTGAGCAGCCGGCGCGGCGGCTGTCGCGGCGGCCATCGCCGGCACGGCCGCAGACGCACCGAGGATTAGCGCAAGGCTAAGTAAAGAGACACGGAATTTCAGCATGGTGAGACTTCTGATAGTGAATCAGGCACGTATTGACGTACGCCGCCTGCGCGTATGAAAAACGCAGGCTGGCTACGGCATCATAGCGGTCACCGTGAAATGTCGCCAGCGGATAATCATGAACGGATGCTGCGCTGCTGCAATTGCGCCAGCAGCGCAGTGAACTTAGAAAAGACGGTATCCGTAGCCCCACAGAATCACCGTCAGCGCCAGCAGCGCCTCCAGAACCAGCACGCCGATAGCCAGCGTGGAGCTGGAGAAGCTCAGGCCCTCTTCTTTATTGATGTTCAGGAACGTGGGTATGCCCAGATACAGCAGATAACCCGTGTAAAAGAGCGCAAGCGTACCGATAAGGGCGCACAGCCAGACCAGGGGATAGAGCGCAACGATGCCGCTTAAAAACAGCGGAGTCGCGATATATCCGGCAAATATCATACAGTTCGCCAGAGAAGGCCGTTGAGGATAGTTGCGCGCCATCCAGTGGATCACGCGCCCCATCACGGCCACCCCCGCCAGCATGACGCCGTAGAACAGAATGGCCAGATAGAGCCCGGTAAACCAGGAGAGCTTCACCACGGTGCCATCACCGAAGTTCCAGCCTATTTGCGTGGTGCCAATGAACGCGCAAATCACCGGCACCGCCGCCATCAGCAGCACGTGGTGGGTATAGTGATGCGCAACCGTTTCGTTCTCATTTCTGATCACGTGCATTTCACGATCGGGATGGGAGAAAAGTCCCCAGACATGGTTCATAACGCCCCCTTGTTGTCGGCCCGTCATCGATACCTCAAGTATAATGCAGGCTGTAGATTATTTTGTGTACAGCACTAAATTTGCCCCCGAGGCCGCGTAATCCATAGATGGGGTGTATCATTAACGGAGGAAAAACAAGGAGACGACGCGTACTTAATGGATATCAACGGTCTGATTGAACAATACGGATACGCCGCGCTGGTGGTTGGCAGCGTGGCGGAGGGCGAAACCATCACGCTTTTGGGCGGGGTTGCAGCGCATCAGGGATTGCTAAAATTTCCGCTGGTGGTTGCCGCCGTGGCGCTGGGCGGCATGATTGGCGACCAACTGCTCTACTTTCTGGGATTACGCTTCGGGCCTACCCTGCTTGAGCGCTTTTCGAAGCACCGCAAAAAAATCAGCCGGGCGCAAAGGCTGATCCAGCGTCACCCTTACCTCTTTGTGATCGGCACCCGCTTTATGTACGGCTTTCGGATCGTGGGCCCGATCCTCATCGGCGCGAGCCGCCTGCCGCCGAAAATTTTCCTGCCGCTGAATATTCTCGGAGCCATCGCCTGGGCGCTGATTTTCACCTCGCTCGGCTACGTCGGGGGCGAAGTCATTGGCCCGTGGCTGCACAATTTCGACCAGCACGTGAAGCACTGGGCGTGGCTGATTCTGGTGGTCGTCGGCGTGGTTGCGGTGAGGCTATGGCTGAAGCACCGGGAGAATAAGCGGGAAGATTAGCCGTGCGGTCCTGCGCCGCCCGCGAGTTTTAAGGAAGGCGCAGTGACCTGGTCCAAAAAAATCAGACAGTAATAGACTGTTGGTGTATTATTGCACAAAAAATTTTGCGTTAATTTATTTGAGATCGCTATGAGTAACATTGTTTTTAGTATCATTATACCTACACACAACAATGAAAATTATATTTTCTCATCATTGATGTCAGTGCTGAAACAAGCTAACGATACTATGGAGATCGTCATCATCAATGATGGCTCAACCGATCGCACGCATGATGAAATACTCCGCGCATTAGCGACAAAACACACGGCCAATGTTAAATATATACAGCAAGACAACAAGGGTATCTCTGCAACCCGAAACGTTGGATTAGATTTATCATCGGGTGAATATATACTGTTTATTGACGGTGACGATCTGTGGTTCGACAACTTGATGGACGTTATTTATCCCATCGTCAAGAATGAAAAGCCCGATTTGATCGACTTTGAGTACATTCGGTTCAATGATGACGCGGAGTTACCTGAAAAATCGCAGATAAAAGACGTGCAGCATGCGATTCATAAGAATAGCGATAGCGTATTACGCGAGCGTTTCAAACGCTCTCACTGGCACGTCTGGAGCCGGGTCTTCAGGAAAGACATTCTCGGAGACCACAAATTTCCAAACAGTGGTCGATATGAAGACATGTACTTCACGCCATGGTTATATTTTAAATCAGAAAACATTGTGTCTATTAAAGCACCTCTGTACTTATACAGAACTAACCATAGCGGCATCACGCAAAACCTGCTTGTTGACGATATAAACAACATGACTGACACGCTTGAGCATACTATCAGTGAATTTGATTCGCATGCTCATACGCCGAAAAAACAAGAATTATTAAAGCTGGTCATTCTAAACTGTCTGTTAGAAATAAAAACCATCCATAAAAAAATATATGGTTATTATAAATACGATAAAAAAATATGCGATATCATCAAGAGATCCTCAGTTTTCATTGATAAGAATGAAACAAAAGGATCTATTGTTTTTCATATGAAACATCCTCATTTAATAACGAAAGTCTCTAAATTTCTCTACGCTTTCAAACGGTAGTTCGTAGCGCCTGTTGTACTTCGCGCTACGATCCTTTTCACCCGTGATGATAGCCGCCGCCCAGCGCTGAGGTCAGCTGCAGGGTGGCGTCCAGGTACTGGCCCTTTAAGGTCAAGCCGGAGATCTTCTCCTGCAGGGCCGGGATTTTCGCCTCGCTGACGCGCGAGCCCGCAATCAGCCCTGCATTAAAGCGCGCCTGCGCGAGCGTAACCACCCTTGCGGCATCGTGCTCTACGCGCTGGTGCTGCTGGTTTTTGCTGGTCAGCGTCTCAACCTCGCTGGCGGTGCGCGCGACCTGGTTTACCGCATCCACCACCGCCTTGTTGTAATCGGCAACGCTGAGATTGTTCTGCGCCTGGGCGATATCCAGCTGCGCGTTGAGGCGACCGCTGTCAAAAATCGGCAGCGTGAAGCCGCCCGTCACGCCCATCTGCTGCGCGGAATGGCGTAAAAGATCGCTCAGGTGCAGGGCATCCTGCTGCAAAAACGCCATCAGGTTGACGTCGGGATAGAACGCCGCTTTGGCCGCATCAACGTTATTCATCGACGCTTCGATATACCAGCGCGCTTCCTGAAGGTCCGGGCGACGCGCCAGCAGCTCATAGCCCAGCGTCGTAGGTAAAGAGGCCTCAACGGCCGGAAGATCGCGGCGCGTGAGCTTCACCGATGCCGTATTGGTCAGCGCCTGGAGCCGCGCCTCAATGGCCTTCATCTTGCCCGCGGCGTCGGCCATATGCTCTTCGGTTTTGCTGGCATTGATATCGGTTTCGACGCCCTCAATGGACGAGGTGATCCCGTGCTGGTAAAGCTGTTTATCCGCCGAGATGATATTATTCTGCTCCTGGCGGATATCGCTCAGCACGCCGTAGATCGCCGATTCGGTTTGCCATTCCCAGTAGAGCCGCGCCACGCTGGTGGCAAGCAGCTGGCGGGTCTGCTCGAGCTCCGCCTTTTGCGCGTTCACTTTGCCAATGCGCGCCTCAACCAGGTCACGGTTTTTCCCCCAGAGATCCAGATCCCAGCCCGCCGTCAGGCCGAACGTGCCGTTGGTATACCACGGCCCGGTTGTGCCCGCTGCGGGATCGGTCAGCGCAAACGGGCCCATTAAGCCTTCTGCCGACATTTTCTGGCGCTCAAGGTCAGCAGAAAAATCAACCTGCGGACCGTCGGCGGCCATCGCGGCTTTCGCCTGGGCTTCTGCGAGCGTGATGCGCTGACGGGCAATCTGCATATCCGGGGCATTGCTCAGGGCTTTTGCAATCAGTGAATCCAGCTGCGGGTCGTTATACTCTTTCCACCACGCGTTTTTCGGCCAGTCGACGTGGCTCAGACGCGCGTTAACCCCAGCGGCGACCGGCTGGGTTTTAATGGCTGATACCGAGGGATGCTGCGGCGCGCACGCGGCGAGCGTAAAGATTAGCGGAGTCGTCAGGGCTAAAAGAAAAGAACGTTTCATCACGTCATGCACTCAAAAATTAAAGGCGCAAATTACGCCTGGCGCCGCTCTTTTTTTTAGTAACCCGTGGCAATCCACACGTTGTCATACAATCACATAATTGGAAAATTATTCGCCAATCCAATCAATAAATTACATGCATTCACTGCAATTATATTTTCACGCGCCGAGGGGCTGCTACACTTGATAGGACAAACATGCACAGGAGAGGCAAATGAAGATATTACTTTGGATTATTTTGATTATTTTTCTGATTGGGCTGCTGGTGGTAACAGGCGTATTCAAGATGATATTCTGAGTGAACGGCCCCGCATTTTTCCGGGCCGTTTCTTATTTGGACTGGATCACGCTGGCAATTTCGGCAGAGGTTTGCAGCGCGCGGATCTCCTGAAAAAGCCCCAGCGCTTCGCTGTACTCCTTTCGCAGATAGCTCAGCCACTGCTTAATGCGCGCAACGTGATATAACCCGGTATCACCCTGCTTTTCGAGACGACTGTATTTTTTCAGCAGCGTGACCACCTCTTCCCACGGCATGCGCGGCTCGTTGTATTTCACCACCCTGCTCAGATTAGGCACGTTCAGCGCGCCGCGGCCTATCATCACCGCATCGCAGCCAGTTGCCTTAAGGCAGGCCTGAGCGCTGTCGTAGTCCCAGATTTCGCCGTTGGCGATAACGGGAATAGAAAGCCGCTTGCGGATCTCGCCAATCGCCTGCCAGTTAATGCGCTCGGCCTTGTAGCCGTCTTCCTTAGTACGACCATGCACCACCAGCTCGGTGGCGCCCGCCTGCTGTACCGCATCGGCAATCTCAAACTGCCGCGCGTCGCTGTCCCAGCCCAGCCGCACCTTTACCGTGACCGGCAGATCGGACGGCACCGCCTCACGCATCGCTTTTGCGCCGCGGTAAATAAGCTCCGGATCTTTCAGCAGGGTCGCGCCGCCGCCGCTGCCGTTGACCAGCTTCGACGGGCAGCCGCAGTTGAGATCGACGCCCCAGGAGCCCAGCTCAACCGCGCGGGCGGCGTTTTCCGCCAGCCATTGCGGATGCTGGCCCAGCAGCTGAATGCGCACCCGCGTGCCGGATGCGGTGCGGCTCTGGCGATGCAGCTCCGGGCAGAGCCGATAGAACGATTTTGCTGGCAGCAGCATATCCACCACGCGCAGGAACTCCGTCACGCAGAGATCGTAATCATTTACCTCGGTCAGCAGCTCGCGCACGAGCGAGTCGAGCACGCCTTCCATAGGGGCCAGCAAAACACGCATATCAGTACCTGAAAAAAAAGACGCGCTATAGTTGCATGTAAACTTTGCCCTGTCCATTTGTGGAAATGCCCGACGTTCCGTTTTGGAATGTCTGGTATGCTCAAAATTCATGATGTGATCCGTGGCACATTTCAGGGTTTAATTGTATGATGAATGCGTTTCAGCAAGGACTTTCACCATGAGCAAATCACTGAATATCATCTGGCAATATCTGCGCGCATTCGTACTGATTTATGCCTGTCTCTACGCCGGGATTTTCGTCGCCTCCCTGCTGCCTATCACCATTCCCGGCAGCATCATCGGGATGCTGATCCTCTTCGTGCTGCTGGCGCTGCAGATCCTCCCGGCGAAATGGGTCAACCCCGGCTGCTTCGTGCTTATCCGCTACATGGCGCTGCTGTTCGTGCCCATCGGCGTTGGCGTCATGCAATACTACGATTTGCTTATGGCGCAGTTCGGGCCCATCGTCGTCTCCTGCGCGGTCAGCACGCTGGTGGTCTTCCTGGTGGTGAGCTGGAGTTCGCACATCGTTCACGGCGAACGTAAAGTGGTCGGGCAGAAAGGAACCAAACAATGATGGCTAATATCTGGTGGTCGCTGCCGTTAACCCTGGCGGTATTCTTCGCGGCGCGCAGGCTTGCCGCACGTTTGAAAATGCCGCTGCTTAACCCGCTGCTGGTGGCGATGGTGGTGATTATCCCCTTCCTGCTGCTGACGGGCATCCCCTACGAACGCTACTTCGCTGGCAGCAAAATTCTCAACGATCTGCTTCAACCTGCCGTCGTGGCGCTGGCGTTTCCTTTATATGAACAGCTGCATCAGATCCGCGCCCGCTGGAAGTCCATCATCACCATCTGCTTCGTGGGCAGCCTGGTGGCGATGGTCACCGGCACCACGGTGGCGCTGCTGATGGGCGCATCGCCGCAGATCGCCGCCTCCATCCTGCCTAAATCGGTCACCACGCCCATCGCCATGGCGGTAGGCGGCAGCATCGGCGGTATCCCCGCCATCAGTGCCATGTGCGTGATTTTCGTCGGCATCCTCGGCGCGGTGTTTGGCCATACCCTGCTCAACGTGATGAAAATCCACACGAAAGCGGCGCGTGGGCTCGCCATGGGCACCGCCTCGCACGCGCTGGGCACCGCGCGCTGTGCCGAAGTGGACTATCAGGAAGGCGCTTTTAGCTCGCTGGCGCTGGTGATCTGCGGGATTATCACCTCGCTGATTGCCCCGTTCGTCTTCCCGATTATTTTGGCGGTAGTGGGCTAAAATTTGCGATGCGTCGCGCAAATTTCATTTTGTTTTCATAAGTTGCATACATTATGAGATGCAGATCACAAATAAGGCCTCACTGGCTCCGTACACTACCGATCCATTAACCTTTATGAGGCAACGCCATGCACCCACGTTTTCAATCTGCTTTCGCACAGCTTGCAGAGAATTTGCAATCAGCCCTGGCTCCGGTTCTGGCGGATGCGCATTTCCCCGCCCTGCTGACCGCCGGGCAGGTCGCGACGCTTAAAGAAGCAACGGGACTGGACGAAGACGCGCTGGCTTTCGCACTGCTGCCGCTGGCCGCCGCCTGCGCGCGCGCCGATCTTTCCCACTTCAACGTCGGCGCCATCGCCCGCGGCGTAAGCGGAACCTGGTACTTCGGCGGAAACATGGAGTTTCTCGGTGCGACCATGCAGCAAACCGTTCACGCGGAGCAGAGCGCCATCAGCCACGCCTGGCTGCGCGGGGAAAAATCCCTGAGCGCGATCACCGTGAATTACACCCCCTGCGGCCACTGCCGCCAGTTTATGAACGAGCTGAACAGCGGCCTGCAGCTGCGCGTTAACCTGCCGGGCCGCGAGCCGCGCACGCTGGGCGATTATCTGCCCGACGCCTTTGGCCCGAAAGATCTTGAGATCAAAACGCTGCTGATGGACGAGCAGGATCACGGCTTCACCCTGTCCGGCGACGCGCTGAGCGAAGCCGCTATCGCTGCCGCGAACAAAAGCCATACCCCGTACAGCAAATCGCCGAGCGGCGTGGCGCTGCAGTGTCGCGACGGGCGCATCTTTACCGGCAGCTATGCCGAAAACGCCGCGTTTAACCCAACGCTGCCGCCGCTGCAGGGCGCCCTGAACCTACTGAGCCTGAACGGCTATGACTACCCGGACATTCAGCGCGCCATTCTGGCAGAAAAAGCCGACGCGCCGCTGATCCAGTGGGATGCGACCGCCGCGACGCTGAAAGCGCTGGGCTGCACAACAATTGACCGCGTTCTGCTCGCGTAATCCCTCCGGCGGGCAGAAATGCCCGCCGGTATGATGAAAAACCCTTCAGTTGATTCTCTGTTTCTTGCGCTTACCAGGCGGGTAAAGTAGCCTGAGTGAACTTTCACCCACGAACGAGCCATCTCCATGTTAAAGCGCGTGTTTTACAGCCTGTCTGTCCTGATCGGCATACTGCTGTTGATCGTGCTTGGCCTCGACCGCTGGATGAGCTGGAAAACGGCCCCGTATATCTTCGACGAGCTGCAGGATCTCCCCTACCGCCAGGTCGGCGTGGTGCTCGGCACCGCCAAATACTATCGCACCGGCGTGATTAACCAGTATTACCGCTACCGTATTCAGGGCGCGCTGAACGCCTATAACAGCGGGAAGGTCAATTACCTGCTGCTGAGCGGCGATAATGCCCAGCAAAGCTACAACGAGCCGGTAACGATGCGTAAGGACCTGATTGCGGGCGGCGTCGATCCGGCAGACATCGTGCTCGACTACGCTGGCTTCCGCACGCTGGACTCGATCGTGCGCACCCGCAAAGTGTTCGACACCAACGATTTCATCATCATTACCCAGCGCTTCCACTGCGAGCGCGCGCTGTTTATCGCCCTGCACATGGGCATTCAGGCCCAGTGCTACGCCGTGCCGTCGCCGAAGGATATGCTCAGCGTGCGCGTGCGCGAGTTTGGCGCCCGCTTTGGCGCGCTGGCCGATCTGTATCTCTTCAAGCGCGAGCCGCGCTTCTTAGGCCCGCTGGTGCCGATCCCGGCAATGCATGAGGTGCCTGAAGACGCGCAGGGTTATCCGGCTGTCACGCCGGAGCAGCTGCTGGAACTGCAGAAGAAACGCTAACCCGACCTACAGTCACGATGCTGTGGGCCCGCCAAGCGCAGCGCCACCGGACAAAAAAAAGGCCCGCTACGTGAGCGAGCCTTTTATTCTCAAGAACTTATTTCTTACGCGCGTACTTCAGTGAATCAAGGGCAACCGCGAAGATGATAATCGCGCCCTTGATGATGTACTGCCAGTACGGGTTCACGCCGATATAGGTCAGACCGTAGTTGATAACGGTGAAAATGATAACGCCCGTCACCACGCCAATCACGGTGCCCACGCCGCCGCTGAAGGAGACGCCGCCCACCACGCAGGCCGCGATGGCGTCCAGCTCGTACATAAAGCCAAGGTTATTGGTCGCCGAGCCGATGCGGCCCGCTTCCAGCATCCCGCCGAACGCGTAGAACACGCCGGACAGGGCATAAATCATCAGCAGGTTCAGCGCAACGTTAACGCCGGACACTTTCGCCGCTTCCGGGTTACCACCGATGGCGAAGATATTTTTGCCGAAGCGGGTTTTGTTCCACAGCACCCAGACGAAGGCCACCGCAATCAGCGCATAGAACGTAATGTACGACAGGCGGAAGCTGCCGAGCGCCACGAAGCCCTGGGTAAAGGTCGAGAAGCCGCTGTCGAAGCCGGAAATCGGCGACGCGCCCACGAAGTCGTAGTATAGGGAGTTGATGCCGTAAACGATAATCATCGTGCCGAGGGTGGTGATGAACGGCGTCACGTTCAGGTAGGCGATGATGATGCCGTTGATCAGGCCAATCACCGCGCCAATGGCGCACACGATCAGGATTACCACGAAAATCGGCATGGTGGCCATTTCCGGGAACACCTTGTTGGCATTTTCCATCGACTGCAGCAGCGTGGCGGCGATAACCGCCGCAAGGCCAACCTGACGCCCCGCCGACAGGTCCGTCCCCTGGGTAACGATAAGTCCCGCCACGCCCAGCGCGATGATAATACGCACGGAGGACTGGGTCAGAATGTTACTCAGGTTCAGCAGGCTTAAGAACGTAGGGTCCTGGAAAATAATAATGGCCAGCAAAACTAAAAGAACGACGTAAATACCGCCCTCTTTCAGATAAGTGAGAAAGCTTTTTTTATTTAACGCACTCATGAGGAGCCCCTGATCTTAAAGGTGCAAAGACGCAAGACGCAAAATTTCATTTTGCGTTGTCGTTTTGGTGTCAACAATACCGGCAACGAGACCATTGCTCATTACCAGAATACGATCCGTGATCCCTAACAGTTCCGGCATTTCGGAAGAGATAATAATGATCCCTTTATTCTTTTTCGCCAGCTCGGCAATCAGCTGGTAAATTTCGAATTTTGCCCCTACGTCGATTCCGCGCGTTGGCTCGTCCAGCATCAGAATTTCCGGCTGGGTTAATAGCCAGCGGCCAATAATCACCTTCTGCTGATTACCGCCGGAAAGAGAGCCAATCTGCGTGCGGTGGCCCGGCGTTTTTACGCGCATTGAGTCAATTACCCACTGGGTATCGCTCTTCATGCGGGAATTATCCAGCAGGCCGATTTTGCTCTTGTAGTTACGAATATTCGAAATTAGCGAGTTAAAGTTAATATCCAGATACGCATAAATCCCGGTGGAGCGGCGCTCTTCCGTCACCAGCGCAAAACCGTGGTTAATGGCTTCGTTGGCGTTGTGGTTATTAATTTTCTTGCCGTGCAGCGTAATCGTGCCGCCGGACTTCTCGCGAATGCCAAACAGGGTTTCAACGATGTCGGTACGCTTGGCGCCCACCAGCCCGGCAATGCCCAAAATTTCGCCCTTGTGCAGGTCGAAGGAGACGTCGCGAATCGACGGCTGGCGCAGCGAGGTCAGGTTGCGCACCTCAAGAATTACTTCGCCCGGGGTGTTTTCTTTGTCCGGGAAGCGCTGGTTCAGGGAGCGGCCGACCATCATGGCGATGATCTTGTCCATATCCAGCCCTTCCAGCGGCTGGGTGGCAATCCACTGGCCGTCGCGCAGAATGGTGATCTCATCGCACAGCTGGAAAATCTCTTCCATCTTGTGGGAGATATAAACAATCCCGCAGCCGCGGTCCTTCAGCTTGCGAATAATGGTGAAAAGGTGGTTAACCTCTTTTTCCGTTAATGACGAGGTTGGCTCATCCATAATGACGATTTTGGCATCATAGGAGAACGCTTTCGCAATTTCTATCATCTGCATCTGGGAAACGGATAATGTTCCGACGCGGGCGCGCGGATCGATATCAATATCCAGCTCGTCAAAAATGGCTTTGGTGTCGCGGTACATTTTGTCCTGATCGACAAAGACACCCTTGGTTGGGTAACGGCCCAGCCACATATTGTCCATAACCGAGCGTTGCAATACCAGGTTTAACTCCTGGTGAACCATCGAGATACCGTTTTCCAGCGCTTCTTTCGCTGAATGGAAATCGATCTCTTTCCCCTGAAAAAGAATACTGCCAGAATCTTTTTGATAGATCCCAAAAAGACATTTTAATAACGTTGATTTACCGGCACCGTTCTCCCCCATTAATGCGTGAATGGAGTGAGGACGCACCTTTAAATTAACATTATCAAGCGCCTTAACGCCGGGAAAAGACTTGTTGATACCGCTCATTTCTAACAAGTATTCACCGGACGACTGAGTAGTTGTGCTGACCATAATTATACCTTGTTGGCCTCGCATATCGCGTTATAAAAGGGCGCAACGAATTGCGCCCAGTGGAGACGTTATGGCTAACTTATTTACCGATGAACTCAGCCAGGTTGGACTGGTCTACGCCCACGTACGGTACGCGAACGATTTTGTTTTCAATTTTCCAGCTGGTGCCGTCAGCGGCGCCTTTACCGTCGGCCAGGTTTTTCGCCAGATCGAAGGTCGCTTTCGCCTGGTTGTTGGCATCGTTCAGCACGGTACCGGCCATCGCGCCGGATTTCACCAGCGCCAGCGCTTCCGGCAGCGCATCCACGCCGAACACAGGAATGGAAGATTTGTTGTGCGCTTTCAGCGCTTCAACCGCGCCCATTGCCATCGCATCGTTGTTGGCGATAACCACTTCGATTTTGTTGGCGTTCGGGCCGGACAGCCATGCGTCCATCTTATCTTTCGCCTGAGCGGTGTCCCACATGGCGGTATCGAGCGCCAGCTGCTGGGTTTTCAGGCCCTTGTCGTTCAGCTCTTTGATCACGTAGGTGGTACGCGCTTCAGCGTCCGGGTGGCCCGGCTCGCCCTTCAGCAGCACAAACTGAATCTGGCCGTCTTTGTTCAGATCCCAGTTCGGGTTCGCCGCCCAGTGTTTTGCAATCAGGTCGCCCTGGATAATGCCGGACTCTTTGGAGTCGGTGCCAACGTAGTACGCTTTATCGTAGCTATCCAGCGCCTTGCGGGAAGGTTCTTTGTTGAAGAAGACAATTGGCACGTTCTGGCCGCGCGCTTTTTCAATTACCGTGCCTGCTGCAGCCGGGTCAACCAGGTTGATCGCCAGCGCTTTCACGCCTTTTGCCAGCAGCACGTCAATCTGATCGTTCTGTTTGGACTGGTCGTTCTGGGAGTCATTCATCAGCAGCTGTACGTCCGGCGCTGCTTTCGCATCTTTCTCAATGGCTTTACGCACGACGGACATAAAGTTGTCGTCGTATTTATAGATTGTCACACCAATACGGGTATCCGCGGCGTGCGCAGCGGCACCAAAAAGCATGCTTGCCATAACAGCAGACAGAGTCAACACCTTCTTATTCATGGTATCTCCGGTTTTTTTTATGCAGGGTAGTTCTGGTGAATAACGGTCGGCGGGCAGATGTTAAAGAAACGTTACCGATCGCCGAAGTTCACTTATAAAATGCTTATCTTCCGTGGTCTGTAACGCTCCAGAAATGCGTTTTTTTGGATGTTTCCGGCACGTTTGCTATGGTCAAAGTGAATAATCACCGTTACATAGCGTTTCAGCTCCTAAAACGCTGACATCATAGTCAGCGGCTTGTTAAGATACTGTGAATTTACTCACAGATTGAAAACGGTTACATCACACCGTGTAATCAGTTAGTGATCGGAACCACAGTTTGCCGAATGGATACCGAGTGGCGACGCACTAAAGTCGGCATAAAACAGTGCGTTGCGCCAGGATCCCGCAGCCCCGCCGCCCCCTGTAACGCCAGCTCAGTGGCCAGTTTCGCCATCGAAGCAATCGGGTAGCGCACCGTGGTCAGCTGCGGGTCGGTGTAGCGGGCAATGGGGATATCGTCAAAACCGATCAGCGACAAATGCTGCGGCACCGCAATGCCGTTATCCTTTAGCGCGGTGAGCGCCCCTGCCGCCATGCTGTCGTTGTAGGCAAAAACGGCCGTCAGCTGCAGGTTGCGGCCCAGCAGCTCAACCATTGCCGCCTCGCCGCCCTGCATGTCCGGCGAGCCGGTGCCCGTCCAGCTCTCAAGCGGCGTGATGCCGTGCTCTTTCAGGGCGGTTTGCCACCCCTCGCGGCGCATTTCATCGTCCTCAATGCGGTGGCTTGAAGCGAGATAGCCGACGCGCTGATGCCCGTTGTTGATAAGCATCCGCGTCGCCATCATCGCGCCGCTGACGTTGTCCAGACCCACGCAGCGGTGCGCGTAGCCGGGCACGATGCGGTTGATCAGCACCATGCCGGGGATCTGCTCCATAAAGCCGGAAAGCTCTTCGTCGCTTAGGGCTTTGGAGTGAACGATCAGGGCGTTACAGCGCTGGCGAATCAGCACCTCAATGGCATGACGCTCTTTTTCAGCCTCGTGGTAGCTGTTGCCGATCAGCACGTACTTTCCGTGCTGCTGGGCAACCACGTCCACCGCCTTGACCAGCGCGCCGAAAAAGGCGTCGGAAACGTCCATCACCACCACGCCAATGGTATCGCTCACCTGCGTGGCCAGCGCCTGCGCGTTGGCGTTGGGCCGATAGCCCAGCTGCGAAACGGCTTTCATCACGGTTTCGCGGGTTTCAGGGCTGACGAGCGCGCTGTTGTTCAGCACGCGAGAAACGGTAGCAACGGAAACGCCCGCCAGACGGGCGACGTCACGAATGGTGATCATATTCACCATCCTTAAATGGATTGCAGCAACGCACAGACACCCCCTGTGTTTAGCAAGGAGGCTATTCTGGCAGCGAGAGAAAGGGGACTACGTGAAGAAGCTCACACGGATGAAAACGCTTACATCCGTTTTGTTAATGATTGTGATCCAGATCGTTATCTGGATGTATTACGTAATGAAACGCCCGCAGCACGCGCGGTTAACTGCCGCCACGCCCACTCCAGCGGGCCCTGGCGGAAATAGCGCAGCCAGATAACGGAAAACACCACGTTAACAATCCAGACCGGGATCACAAACGCCAGCAGCGCGAGCCGGTCGAATTTCATAAACAGGCCGAATTGATAGAACAGCGTGGTGCAAATCAGCGTTTGTAAAATGTAATTGCTCAACGCCATCCGGCCAACGCAGGCCACGGCAGCCACCGCGCGCAGGCGCGCCAGCCGGGGCCAGAAGCCGTATATCAGCGCCGCGTAGCCGATGGTCTGAAACGGCGCGCTCAGCTCGCGCGGGGCCTGAAGTAGAAACGCGCACCAGCGATAGTCCCAGTGGAGATGCCATTGCGCTATCACCGCCGGAAGGTTTATCAGCACGCCGAGCAGCACCAGCCCCGCGCCGACGCGACGGTAGTGCCGCAGGCTAAATTCCCCCTTCAGCCAGCCGGTGCGCATCAGCGATGCGCCCATCAGCATCATTCCCGCAAGCTGCCAGCCGTACTGCGCGCCGAGCGCCAGAAGATTATTGCCCAGCATATCCGCGCGGTTGCTTATCGCCTCCGTCCCGCCCTTCAGCTTCCAGAACTGTTCGTACTGGAGGTTGGCAGCGTCCGGAACCCACGAACGGTTTGTCGCCTCGCCCGAGATCAGCCCGAGCAGCAGCAGTACGCCAAGCCCCATGACGTACAGCATCACGCCGGTGTTAAACAGGCTTTTTACGCTGTGCGCATCGCGGATCAGACGCCAGCAGATCAGCCCCACCAGGCCGTAGGCCAGCAGAATATCGCCGTCCCAGAAAAAGAGGCCGTGAATAAAGCCGAGGATGACCAGCAGGGTCAGGCGCGACTGGATCCAGCGCGCGCCGCGCTTGAGCAAAAGCTGCAGGCCCGCGCCGAACAGCAGCGCGAACAGCGTCAGGAATTTGACCTGCGCGAAGAGATCGAGGATGGCCCACGTCCAGGCGTCGCTGCGGGTAATGTCGCCATACCAGGCGGGATTAAGGTAGGCGGCCTTTGGCAAGCCAAAGGCGCTAATATTCAGCAGCAGGATACCGAGAATGGCGACGCCGCGAACAAAATCGAGCGTGACGTTTCGCTCCATGGTCCCTGCCCTGTCTGATTAGTTGTGGTGACGCACCGCGCGCAGAAATTCCTGGCGGGTATTCTGGCTCGACTTAAACAGGCCGCCCAGCGAGGTGGTGGTGGTGGCGCTGGTTGCATCGCGCACGCCGCGCGCCTTCACGCAGTAGTGCACCGCATCGATAGAGACCGCCACGTTGTTGGTGCCCAGCAGCGTTTGCAGCGCCGTCAGGATCTGCTGCGTCAGACGCTCCTGCACCTGCGGACGCTGGGCGAAGAACTGCACGATGCGGTTGATTTTGGACAGTCCAATCACCGTATCTTTTGGAATGTAGGCCACGGTCGCTTTGCCGTCGATGGTCACGAAGTGGTGCTCGCAGGTGCTGGTCAGCGTGATGTCGCGCACCGTGACCATCTCATCGACCTTCATCTTGTTTTCGATGACGGTGATTTTCGGGAAATTAGCGTAATCCAGGCCGGAGAAGATCTCATCGACGTACATTTTTGCGATGCGATGCGGCGTCTCCATCAGGCTGTCGTCGCTCAGATCGAGATTCAGCAGCTGCATGATCTCGGTCATATGACCGGAGATAAGACGCTTACGGGTTTCATTGTCCAAATCCTGAACCGGCGGACGCAGCGGGGTTTCAAGGCCGCGCGCAACCAGCGCTTCGTGGACCAGGGCCGCTTCTTTACTGAGTGATGACATTCTTTTCTCCTGCAGGTGTGGCGTCTTTTGCCCTCGTTGTGGCAAAAGTGTGCGCTCATTGTGCGTGAGGCGGCGCACATAATCCAGTATTCACGGCGATAATTATTGCAATCGCTGCTGCCTTTCGGGTTGACGGTTCCAGACGAGCGCCCCGCCGATAAACAGCGCGAGGCCAGCCAGCCCCAGCGCGGGCTCCAGCCGATGCGTGAGCCAGGTGGAGAGCGCGGAGGTCATCGGCCCAACCAGCTGCCCGATGGCGTAACCGGTGGTCAGCAGCCCCGCCATATAGCGGGTATGCTCGGGCGCCAGCTCGCGGCCATACAGCAATGAAAGCTGCACGGCGCACAGGAAGCCGCCGCCGACCAGCAGCCCGCCCGTCAGCAAACCGCCAATCCCCGGCAGCAGCCAGGCGGCCAGCACGCCGATGCCCTGGAGCCAGAGCACGATCGCCAGCCTGCGGTTGGAGGTCGAGGTATGGCGCAGCGCGATGCTCAGCGCAATCCCCAGCACGGCGGCGGCGCCAAAGAGCGGCCAGACGAACTGGGCAAACAGGCTGCCGGGAAAGCGGGCGACCGCCATCTGCGATAAAAACGTGGCCGGAAGAATGTAGCCGAACCCGGCCAGGCTGTAGCTCCACACCAGCCGCTTCAGGTCAGGCGTGAGGTGCAGCGGCTCGGGGACCGTTCCCGGACGATGAAGCTGGCCCGCCCGCGGCAGATAGCGGGCAACGAGGGCGATAAGCACCAGCGCCAGCACGCCGTAGATTTGCCACGCGGCACCGGCGGAGAGCGATTTGGCCTGTATATAGACTGCGAGCAGCCCGCTCAGGGCGATGCCTGCCCCCGGCCCGGCGAAGACCGCCGCGCTCAGGCCCGGCTTGCCCAGCTGCCCCAGACGCTCGTTGGTCCAGGCGGCAATCAGCACCATCGACCAGCCGCTCATGCAGCCAATCACAAAGCGCAGAAGCCCGTGCACAACGGCGTTATCCGCCGCCGCGGACAGCAGCGTCAGCGCAACGGCCCCGGTAATCCCGAGCCACAGCCGCGCTTCGACAAACCGATGGGCGCGCATGGCGTCCCACGCGCCGACCAGATAGCCAAGGTAGTTCATCGCGGCCACCAGGCCCGCGCTGGTCAGGGTGAGCTGCCCGGCGGCAATCATCAGCGGAACCTGAGGCGTAAAGGCAAAGCGCCCTATCCCCATCGCCACCACCAGAACCACAAACCCGCTGAGGGCAATACGCAACGCCATGACCGTTCCAATTGTTAAAAATAAGTTAACTGATGATGCAACATCCTTGCGCCCGGCGAAAGTGAAAGTTGCTCACAGGCCAATGAAAACTCTGTATTATTGATTTAACAAATAGTCATCCATAGAAGGAGCCCTGCATGGAACTGCTCGAAGAGCACCGTTGTTTTGAAGGCCGTCAACAGCGCTGGCGCCACGACTCCAGCACGCTTGGCTGTGCCATGACGTTCAGCATTTTCCTGCCGCCCGATAGCGGCGCGAAGCCGCCCGTGCTGTTCTGGCTGTCGGGCTTAACCTGTAACGACGAAAACTTCACCACCAAGGCGGGCGCGCAGCGCGTAGCGGCCGAGCTGGGCATTGCGCTGGTGATGCCGGATACCAGCCCGCGCGGTGACGACGTTGCCGACGACGCCGGTTACGACCTGGGAAAAGGCGCCGGTTTTTACCTCAACGCCAGCCAGCAGCCGTGGGCGAAACATTACCGCATGTATGACTACATCCGCGACGAGCTGCCTGCGCTGGTTAAGGCGGAGTTTAACGTGGGCGATCGCTGCGCCATTAGCGGACACTCGATGGGCGGGCACGGGGCGCTGATCCTGGCGCTGAAAAATCCGGGCAAATTTACCAGCGTGTCGGCCTTTGCGCCGATCGTGAACCCAACCCAGGTGCCGTGGGGGCAAAAGGCATTCAGCCACTATCTGGGTGAAGATGCTGAAAAATGGCGGGAATGGGACAGCTGCGCGCTAATGCTGGCCAGTCGGGAAGAGGATGCGATCCCAACGCTTATCGACCAGGGCGACGCGGATCAGTTTCTCGCCGGACAGCTGCAGCCCGCGGTGCTCGCCGAGGCGGCGCGCCAGAAAAACTGGCCGCTGACGCTGCGCATCCAGCCGGGATACGATCACAGCTACTACTTCATCGCCTCGTTTATTGAGGATCATCTCCGCTTCCATGCGGCGCATTTGTTCGGGTAAGTACGAAACATCGCCGGGTGGCGGCTTCGCCTTACCCGGCCTACGTTCGTGGATTTTGTAGGCCCGGTAAGCGAAGCGCCACCGGGCATGAAAACCGCATCGAAACCTAGAACTTATAATCCACGCCCACGAAGTAGCGACGTCCGTCTTCGGTGTAGCTGTAGTCATCGCGGCTGAGATCTTTATCCAGCAGGTTCTGCACCCCGGCGCGCAGCTTCACGCTCTTCGTTGCCTGCCACGCGGCGCCCGTATTCCAGACCACGTACCCGCCCGGCGTTATCGCACCGGAGGTCACCGCGCGTTTTTCACCGGTGTAGTTACCCTGCACGTAGAACGACCAGTCCTGCGTCGCCTTCCAGTCCACGGTGCCGTTGGCCGTGTGGAACGGCAGCTCGGACAGCGGCTTGTTGCCGCCGTTGCTGATGTCGCGGCCGTCGTTGTAGGTGTAGTTCAGCGTCACCTTCCAGTCTTCGGCAACCGGGAATTTCAGCTCGGTTTCTACCCCGCGGATGCGCGCCTTGTTGACGTTGTAATAGCGGAAGATAGGCTCACCGTCGGCGTTCAGCCCCACGTAGTTCGGGTAGCCCTGCGCCTGGCTGACGTTCGCCGTACGGTTGATGCTGATTCGGTCATCCACGTTGTTCTGGAAGGTGGTGATGCTGGCCTGCACGCCCTCCAGCCAGCCCTCTTCGCCGTTATAGTAGAGGCCGAATTCGAAGCTTTCGCTGGTTTCCGGCTTCAGATCCGGGTTACCCACAATTTCGCAGGCACCGCGGCAGGAGCCGGTTACCCAGTCCGGGCTAAGCTGCAGCAGCGACGGTGCTTTAAACGCGGTTGCCCAGCCCCCTTTCACCGTCACGGTATCGGTCGCGTTATACACGAGGTAAGCACGCGGGCTCCAGTGGTCGCCGTAGGTTTCATGGTCATCCATGCGGATGCCGGTGGTCAGCGCCAGCGGCTCAAAGATGCGCCATTCGTCTTCAAGGAAGAGCGCGTACTGGCTTGCAGACGTATTGCTGCTGGAGCCGCCCGTCAGGTTAACGGGATCCTTCAGCTTGTCGTGACGCCATTCGCCGCCAAACGTCACCATCTGGTTGATCTCACCCAGCGGCAGCACGTATTTCCCATCAATTGAGTTGCTCTCGGAGGTGATAGGGTTGCTGTTGCCGGGATTTTTGTTATCCACCTTTTCGCCGTAGAACTTCAGCTCGCTGTTGCCTACGCCCCAGCGGCCGTTGTGGCTCAGGGAGTAGTTTTGGCGCTCGAGGCGGTTTTTGTCGAGGGAGTCAGAATCGCGATCCTGACGGTCAAAGCCGTAGCCCGCGGTGAAGTCGTGGTCTTCCGTCGGCGTCCAGGCAAACTCAACGTTTGCATCGCGGCTGGTGAAACCTTCGATGCGCGGCGTTTGGCCGCTGGCGTCGGTGGATGATTTTTGCTGGCCGTCTTTTTCGCGCTTAGAGACGCTGCCGTAGGCTTTCAGCCCCAGCACGCCATCCACCAGCGGTCCGCTGGTAAAGAACTGGCCGTTATTGGTGTCGCCGCGGTCGCGGTGCTCCTGAATCGTGCTGTCGGCGCTAAGGGTTCCCGTCCACTTCTGGCCGATTTTTTTGGTAATGATGTTGACCACGCCGCCCAGGGCATCGGAACCGTACAGGGAAGACATGGGGCCGCGCACCACTTCGATTCGCTCGATCGCGTCCACCGGCACCCAGTTCAGGTCAAAATCGTTGTGGCGGAATACGGCGTTACGCGAGTTTACGCGCTTGCCGTCGACCAGGATCAGCGTGTAGCTACTGTCCAGACCGCGAATGCTTACCCCTTTACGGTTGTCACCCTCACTCGTCAACTGTACGCCGGGCACTTCCCTTAACACATCTTTAAGGTTTTGTACGGGCTTGCGCTGCAAATCTTCCTGGGTGATGACGCTAATACTCGCCGGGGCATCCTTCAGGTTTTGCTCGGTAGCCGCTGCCGTGACCACCAGAGTGTCGCCGGATTCCGCCGCGATGACAGGCAGGGCGAGGGACATTGCAGACGCATATAGTCCTCCCCTGACGATGGGATTCAACCTAAACATTCCATATCTCCATGAGGTAAATACAACTAAATCAACGTTTAATGCTCACAGCGCAAAGCTCTCCGCCCGCTTCGTTGGCGGGTCGGTAGTCTCTTTTAGATTTGGCGTAACGATAAAGCAAACGATAACTATTATCAATTAAATTGTTAAAATTTATATCCGGTCTGCACAGTATGGAGATAAAAAAAAGCCCGCTCATTGAGCGGGCCTGAAGAGAGGAGTGCGGTTATTGTTTAAATCGTTCCGGGAAATCCATTTCGCTGTAGCGAACGAAGTGCGTGCCTTTCACCAGCTTGTAGCCAAACCAGATAACCAGGAACAGCGGGATGCCGATGTAGGTCGCCATCACGCCGCCCCAGTCGATGGTGTCGGACAGGAAGGCCTCGTAGTTCTGACCCAGGGTAATAATCAGGCACAGAACGAAGGCAAAAATCGGCCCCAGCGGGAAGAACCCGGAGCGGTACGGCAGGTCGTTAATGTCGTGTCCCTGCTTCACGTAGCCGCGGCGGAAGCGATAGTGGCTAATCGCAATCCCCAGCCAGGCGATAAAGCCGGTCATGCCGGAGGTGTTCAGCAGCCACAGGTAAACCGTCTGGTTGCCGAACATGGAGGTCAGGAAGCACAGGCCCGCGATCACGGTCGTGGCATACAGCGCGTTGCGCGGCACGCCGCCGCGGGACAGTTTCGCGAAGATGCGCGGCGCTTTACCGTCGCAGGCCAGGGTGTACAGCATGCGGGTGGAGGCGTACATGCCGGAGTTACCCGCCGACAGCACTGCCGTCAGGATAACGGCATTCATCACCGCCGCCGCAGACAGCAGGCCCGCGTGCTGGAACACCAGCGTGAACGGGCTGACGCTGATGTCTTTCACATCGTTGCGCAGCAGGCTCGGATCGGTATACGGAATGATCAGGCTGATAATCAGAATAGCGAACACGTAGAACAGCAGGATACGCCAGAACACCTGACGCACCGCGCGCGGAATGTTCTTCTCCGGGTTTTCGGATTCGCCGGCCGCGATGCCGATAAGCTCGGTGCCCTGGAAGGAGAAGCCCACGATCATCGCCACGCCAATCATCGCCGAGAAGCCCCCGGCGAACGGCGCGTCGTCAATCGCCCAGTTGCTCCATCCCGCAGGTTCAGCCCCTTTGAAAATACCAACGATCATCGCCACACCGACCACGATAAAGATGATGACGGTTGCCACTTTTATCAAAGAGAACCAGTATTCCGCTTCGCCAAAACCGCGCACGGAGATGTAGTTCAGCATGAAGATCACCGCCAGGAACAGCGCGCTCCAGATCCAGCCCGGCGTATCCGGGAACCACCAGGTCATCACCAGCTGCGCGGCAACCAGGTCAACGGCAATCGTCACCGCCCAGTTGTACCAGTAGTTCCAGCCCAGCGCGAAGCCGAAGCCTTCCTCAACGTATTTTTGACCGTAGGTCGAGAACGAACCGGACACCGGCATATACGCCGCCAGTTCACCCAGGCTGGTCATAAGGAAGTAGACCATCAGGCCAATCAGGATATAGGAAAAGAGTGCCCCGCCCGGGCCAGCTGCCGAAATTGTTGCGCCAGAGGCAACAAAAAGACCTGTACCGATTGAGCCGCCAATGGCGATCATCGTCAGGTGACGCGCCTTAAGTGCGCGACGTAGCGCGGGCGCTTCTGTGGTTTTAGTTTCTGAAACCATGTGAAAATGCTGTCCATTCAATAAATGAGGCGCGATTGTAGCAGACGATCCGCGTTCCTTCCGGCAGAAATACGCAGTTATAAGAGAGCTTCATGACTCGGCCAGGATTATAAGTAAAGCATAAAAATGTGGGGTGCCAAGCGCATGTAGCCCCGGTAAGCGAAGCGCCACCGGGGAACGTTAAATGGCGCAGTAGCGCAGAAAACGCTGCAGAGAGTTGGAAAGGTGTTTCTGGCGATGGTGAATGCACCACAGCGTGCGCACCAGCTTCGGCAGCGGCACCGGAATTTCAACCAGCGTTCCGCTTTCCAGCTGTTCAGCAATCACGCGGCGTGAAAGGCAGCTGATGCCCAGACCGTGGCGAACGGCGTGCTTAATCGCCTCCGAGTTGCCGAGCTCCATACCCAGCTGGAACTGCGGCAGGTGCGACAGCAGCAGGTAATCGACGATTTCCCGCGTGCCGGAGCCCTGCTCGCGCAGGATCCACTGCGCCTGCGCCAGGCGTTCCAGCGTCACCTCGCCCTGTAATAAGGAAGAGGCCGGAGAGGCGAAAACCACCAGCTCATCCTCCAGCCACGGCTCCGCGATGATATCGACGTTATGGCACGGCCCTTCAATAAGGCCAATGTCCACGCGGAAATCGATCACCGCGTTGATCACGTCCTGGCTGTTGCCGACGCTCATCTCCAGCGGCAGGCCTGGAAAATCCCGGCGGTAGCGGGCAATCACTTCCGGCAGGATATAGTTGCCGATGGTGCTGCTGGCGAACACGCGGATTGCGCCGTTGTCTTCCCGGAACAGCTGCTCAATTTCAACGGCCTGCTCCAGCAGGGCCAGCGCGCGCGGATAAAGCAGGCGACCGTGTTCGTTAACAACCAGCCGCTTCCCTACCCTGTCGAAAAGCTGAACCCCCAGCTGGCCTTCCAGATCGGTCAGCGCGGCGCTCACCGCAGACTGCGAAAGCGCCAGCATCTGCGAGGCCTGGGTGGTCGAGCCGCTCTTTAGCACTTCGGCGAAAACTTCCAGCTGACGCAATGTAATGTGCATGGTTGCTTACCACTTATAAAGATTGATTATAAATATATAATCAATTTTATTTTTAAGCCAGCACGCCGTAACCTTTAGCCAGATAAAGGAGAAGGTTATGTCAGAAATTACCCTGCAGCATCATCGAACAGTGTGGCACTTCGTGCCGGGGCTCGCGCTCAGCGCCGCCGTAACGGGCGTCGCCCTGTGGGGCGGCAGCATTCCGGCCATCGCCGGGGCGGGGTTTAGCGCCCTGACGCTGGCTATTCTACTGGGGATGGTCGTCGGCAATACCGTCTATCCCAAGCTGTGGAAAGCCTGCGACGGCGGCGTGATCTTCGCCAAGCAGCACCTGCTGCGCCTCGGCATTATTTTGTACGGCTTTCGCCTGACATTTTCGCAAATTGCGGACGTCGGCGTCAGCGGCATTGCTATCGACGCCCTTACGCTGACCAGCACCTTTTTACTGGCGTGCTTTATCGGCCAGAAGGTGTTCGGGCTGGATAAACAGACCAGCTGGCTGATCGGCGCGGGCAGCAGCATCTGCGGCGCGGCGGCCGTGCTGGCGACGGAGCCCGTCGCCAAAGCCGAAGCCAGCAAGGTGACCGTTGCGGTTGCGACCGTGGTGATCTTCGGGACGCTGGCGATTTTCCTCTACCCCGCCATGTATCCGCTGGTTGCGCACTGGTTCAGCCCGGAAACCTACGGGATCTACATCGGCTCCACGGTGCATGAGGTCGCGCAGGTAGTTGCGGCAGGCCACGCCATTAGCCCGGACGCGGAAAACGCGGCGGTAATAGCAAAAATGCTCCGCGTGATGATGCTGGCGCCGTTCCTGATTATCCTGGCGGCGCGGGTGAAACAGCTGGCTCCTGCGGGGAGCGGCGAGAAGAGCAAAATCACCATTCCCTGGTTTGCGATCCTGTTTATCGTGGTCGCGGTGTTTAACTCCTTCCACCTGCTGCCGAAAGCGGTGGTGGATATGCTGGTGACGCTGGATACCGTGCTGCTGGCGATGGCCATGGCGGCGCTCGGGGTAACCACCCACGTCAGCGCGCTGAAAAAAGCCGGGGCAAAACCGCTGCTGATGGCGCTGGTGCTCTTCGTCTGGCTGATCGTCGGCGGTGGCGCAATCAACCTCGCGGTTCACAGCCTGATGGCATAAACCACTACGTCCTCCTCCTGTTAACCCGCTATCATACGCATTTCGGGTTAACAGGAGTCCCTGTATGAAATATGTTGGAGCGCACGTTAGCGCTGCCGGTGGCCTCGCGAATGCCGCCATTCGCGCCGCCGAAATCGAGGCGACCGCATTCGCCCTGTTCACCAAAAACCAGCGCCAGTGGCGCGCCGCGCCCCTCACGGCTGAAATCATCGACGATTTCAAAGCCGCCTGCGAGAAGTACGGCTACGGGCCTGGCCAGATTCTTCCCCACGACAGCTACCTGATCAACCTCGGGCATCCGGTCGAAGAGGCGCTGGAGAAATCCCGCGAGGCGTTTCTCGATGAGGTGCAGCGCTGCGAACAGCTTGGGCTGACGCTGCTGAACTTCCATCCGGGCAGCCACCTGATGCAGATTGACGAAGACGCCTGCCTGGCACGCATTGCCGAATCCATTAATATTACCCTGGATAAAACCCAGGGCGTAACGGCGGTGATAGAGAATACCGCCGGTCAGGGCAGCAACCTCGGTTTCAGGTTCGAGCATCTGGCGGCCATCATTGACGGCGTTGAGGATAAATCCCGCGTGGGCGTGTGCATTGATACCTGCCACGCGTTTGCGGCCGGTTACGACCTGCGCACCGCCGAGGCAACGAAAAACACCTTCGACGAGTTTGAGCGCATCGTCGGCTTTCAGTACCTGCGCGGGATGCACCTGAACGACGCGAAAAGCGCGTTCGGCAGCCGCGTCGACCGCCACCACAGCCTGGGCGAAGGGAACATCGGCCACGACGCGTTCCGCGTTATCATGCAGGACGCCCGCTTCGACGGCATTCCGATGGTGCTCGAAACCATCAATCCGGATATCTGGGCAGAAGAGATTGCCTGGCTGAAGGCGCAGCAAACCGCCGAACAGGCGGCATAAAAAAAGCCGGGCGCGAAGTGCGACCCGGCTTTTTTGTCGGTCGGGTAAGGCGAATCCGCCACCCGACACCTCTTTTAAGCTGCTTTCGCGACCGCTTCCACTTCCGCTTCAGGGCGCTTCAGCACCGCATAAGACAGACCCGCAATCAGCGTACCCGCAACAATCGCCAGCAGATAGCCCAGCACCGGGGTGATGGCGCCAGGGATCAGCAGCACGAACAGGCCGCCGTGCGGTGCCATCAGCTTCGCGCCAACCGCCATGGAGATCGCGCCGGTGACTGCGCCACCCACGATGCAGCACGGCAGCACACGGAACGGATCGCGCGCCGCGAACGGAATCGCCCCTTCGGTAATGAAGCACAGGCCCAGCACCAGCGCCGCCTTGCCCCCTTCCTGCTGCGCCTTGTCGAACTTACGACGCGCAATCAGCGTTGCCAGGCCAAGCGCCAGCGGTGGCACCATGCCCGCAGCCATAATGGCCGCCATCGGCGCGTAGGTTTGGGTGCTCAGCAGCCCCACGCCAAACGCGTACGCCGCTTTGTTTATCGGACCGCCCATATCGGCACACATCATGCCGCCGAGGATCGCGCCCAGCACAACCGCATTGGTCGTACCCATGGTTTGCAGCCAGTGCGTCAGCCACTCCAGGAAGCCCGCAACCGGTTTGCCCAACATGTAGATCATCACCAGGCCAACCACCAGGCTGGAGAGCAGCGGAATAATCAGAATCGGTTTCAGCGCTTCCATACTCTGCGGCAACTTCAGCTTCGTACTGATAAGCTTCGCAACGTAGCCCGCCAGGAAACCGGCAATGATCCCACCGATGAAGCCGGAGCCGGTGCTGACGGCCAGCATACCACCGATGAGACCCGGCGTCAGGCCAGGGCGATCTGCAATCGAGAAGGCGATAAAGCCCGCCAGAACCGGCACCATCAGCGCGAACGCAGAACCGCCGCCAATCTGCATCAGCGCGGCCGCCAGCGTGCCCTGCTCTTTAAACGCTTCAATACCAAAGGCGAAGGAGAGCGCAATGCACAGGCCGCCCGCCACTACCATCGGCAGCATGTACGACACGCCGGTCAGCAGGTGACGATAGAGGCCCGCGGACTCTTTTTTCCCTTCGGTCGGCGCTTTCGCCGCGCCGCTTGCCTGATACGGCTTGGCTTCGGCCAGCGCCTTATCAAACTCCTGCGCCGTCTTTTTCAGCGCCAGGCCGGTAGAGGTGCGGTACATCGGCTTGCCGGCAAACTTCGCCAGGTCCACTTCGATATCCGCCGCCACGATCACCAGATCGGCTTCCGCCACCTCTTCCGGCGTGATGGCATTGCCCGCGCCCACGGAGCCGCGGGTTTCAACCTTCACCCACCAGCCGCGTTTTTTGGCTTCGGTTTCAATCGCTTCTGCCGCCATAAAGGTATGCGCAACGCCCGTTGGGCAAGCCGTTACCGCCACAATGCGTTTTGGCCCCGTTGCCGCAGCCGGTGCGGATGCCGCTGGCGCGGTGTACACCGCAGCGTGGCCTTTTGCTTCGCTCAGGAACAGCTCAGGATGCGCAACGGCGCGATTGATATCGCCCAGCCACACCTTTTTACCGTTGAGGGCGCTATCCGCTGGAATGCTGTCGCCCAGCACGATCGCCATTTCGGCGTCGCCCGGGTTATCAATAATGTCCAGATGTGCTTTTTGTGCCGCCGCGCCCAGAAGGGTCTTCGCCATGTAGGCGCGAGCCTGTCCAAGACCGGAGTCAATTATCAGCAGCGTTTTCATTGTGCCTCTCCTGCTGTTAGTTAAAAGGTTTCAAGTCAACGCGCGCCATCATCGCGGCCAACTGGGTACGATCGGTAATACCAACGTTGCTCTGGCTCACGGCCAGGGCTGCAACGGCGGTGGCAAGGCGTAACGTGTGCTCGCTGGATTCACGCATCAGCAGGCCGTAAATCAGGCCGCCGACCATGGAATCCCCTGCGCCAACGGTGCTAACCACTTCCATTGACGGCGGTTTGGCGATCCACTCCCCGGAGGCGTTAACCCACAGCGCGCCTTCTGCGCCGAGAGAAATCACCACGTGAGCGATGCCCTGCTCGCGCAGCGCGTGCGCCGCTTCAATCACGTCGCTTAATTCTGGCAGCTTACGGCCGGCCCAGATCTCCAGCTCGCGGCGGTTAGGCTTCACCAGCCAAGGCGCGGCTTTCAGACCGGCGACCAGCGCGTCGCGGCTGCTGTCGAAGATAATGCACGGACACTGGCTGCGCAGGCGGGTCATCCAGTCGGTGAATGCTTCCGGGCTGACGCCGGACGGCAGGCTGCCGCTCACGCACACCATGTCGAACTGGCCCAGCCAGCTCAGGGAGTCCGTCACAAAACGCTCCCAGTCGGCAGGCGTAACTTCAAAGCCGGAGAAGTTCAGGTCGGTCACTTCACCGTCTTTTTCCGTCAGCTTGACGTTGATACGGGTACGGCCCTGCACCACCTGGAAACGGTTGGCAATGCCCAGCTCGCTGAACAGCTGCTGAAATCCGTCCTGGTTGTCTTTACCGAGGAAACCGCCCACGGTGACGTCGATGCCCAGATCCTTCAGCACCTTGGCGACGTTAATCCCTTTACCGGCGGCGTGCAGGCCGGTGGTGCGCACGAGGTTAACCTCACCGCGCTCAATTTCGGGGCAAAAGCCGACCAGGTCATAGGCCGGGTTCAGCGTAATGGTCGCGACGCGTCTGCTCATTATGCGCCCTCCCCTAAGCCTGCCGTGATGGCATCGCCAATCGCTTTCAGCGCCTGTTCAGCATCTGCACCCTGCGCGGTGAAGCGCAGGCGGTGGCCTTTCTTCACGCCCAGCGCAACGACTTTCATCAGGCTGCGGCCGTTGGCCGGCTTGCCCGAACCATCCAGGTTGGTCACGGTGATCTCGCTTTCAAATTGTTTAATGGTATTGACCAGCATGGTGCCCGGACGCGCGTGCAGCCCGTGCTCGTTGCGCACCACGTACTCGGCGCTGAGCAGGTCATCGGTCAGCGCGTCGTCGCTGGTCAGCAGCGCCAGCACGGTCGCCGCGTCGGCGTTCAGCAGTTTTTCAGCTTTATTCTCTAACAGCAGCTCGCTCAGGCGCTTCAGCACCGCGACGGGCTGGTCGTCGGCCATCGCGACGGTCACCAGCAGCGCGGCGCGCTCACCGTCAACCTCAAACGCGGTTGCCGCACGGCTGACGGCGATGGCGCTGCGCAGGTTGCCTTCCGCGCTGTCGTTCAGCCAGATGCCCTGACCCAAGTTCAGCGGCTTGTCGTTGATCGCACGCGCAACAAATGCGGCCTCGACGGCGCCCGCCTCTTTGAGACGCGCGGCGTTCAGCGCCTGCAGCGTCACCAGATCGCCCGCGGCGACGTCCAGCGTCAGCGTGTCGTTATCCAGCTTCAGCGCATCGCTCTGCTTTTCGCCCATCAGCAGGGCGCGCAGCTCTTCCGCCGTCGTGGCGGACTTCAGCTGTTCAGCCACAGCGTCATCGCTCAACACGTGCGTCAGTTGACGCAGCAGGCCTAAGTGCTCATCGCTGCTGGCGGCAATACCAATTGCCACGTACGCTACCTGGCCTTCGCCCCACGTTACGCCCTGCGGGAACTGATAAACCTTAACGCCGGTCTTAAGCACCTGGTCACGCGTATCGGTGGTGCCGTGCGGAATGGCGATGCCGTTGCCGAGGAACGTGGAGGTTTGCAGCTCGCGCGCGAGCATGCCGTCAACGTAGCCTTCCGCCACGTTACCCGCGGCGACAAGCGCGGCGGCAACCTGGCGAATGGCCTCTTCTTTGTTTCCGGCCTGTGCGCCCGGGTGAATATCCTGAACAGATAACTGGAACATGGCTCTCCTCTCCTGCTGAACGTGAATCGTTTCAGCTTTAATGAGAAAAAATGCGCTAACCTGTCCGTCAGTTAAAACAAGCGAGCGCTGAAACGTTTCAATGATTCTTGCCCTTTTCCGCAAAATGTTGCAAGAAAAGTTACATTTCTCGTTTCAGAAGTTAGATATGCAGCACATTTCTTTGTCGTTCAGCAGTCAGCTGCTGAAGTTCAGCAAGCCACTTCAGCAGACTGCACTCCTGCGTATAAACTGAAATGCCATTTTGATTTTTTGTAGCAAAACGCCCTGCCCTGGCTGTTCATTTTCTGACAGGCGGCGTAAACTCCGCGTCTCTCTTAGACACCGCTGATAGTGAATCATGCATAACACCCCCGCAGCCGCCTCGCCAAAGCCCTTTGACCTGACGTCATCGGCGTTTTTGATCGTGGCCTTTCTCACCGGCATTGCCGGCGCGCTACAGACCCCCACGCTGAGCCTGTTTCTGACGAACGAAGTCCACGTGCGACCGGCGATGGTCGGCTTCTTCTTTACCGGGAGCGCGATCATCGGCATCTTCGTCAGCCAGTTTCTCGCGGGCCGCTCCGACAGAAAAGGCGACCGCAAAAGCCTGATCGTCTTCTGCTGCCTGCTGGGCGTGTTTGCCTGCCTGCTGTTTGCCTGGAACCGCAACTACTTCATCCTGCTGTTCGTCGGCGTCTTCCTGAGCAGCTTCGGCTCCACCGCTAACCCGCAGATGTTCGCCCTGGCGCGCGAGCACGCCGACCGGACCGGCCGCGAAGCGGTCATGTTCAGCTCGATTCTTCGCGCGCAGGTCTCTCTGGCGTGGGTGATTGGTCCGCCGCTCGCCTACGCGCTGGCGATGGGATTTGGCTTTACGATGATGTACCTGAGCGCGGCCATTGCGTTTGTGGTGTGCGGCGCGATGGTGTGGTTCTTCCTGCCGTCGATGCGCAAAGAGCCAAAGCTTGCGACGGGCGTGCTTGAGGCCCCGCGCCGTAACCGCCGCGACGCGCTGCTGCTGTTTATCGTCTGCACGCTGATGTGGGGCACCAACAGCCTTTACATCATTAATATGCCGCTGTTTATCATCGACGAGCTGCATCTGCCGGAAAAACTGGCGGGGATTATGATGGGAACCGCCGCCGGGCTGGAGATCCCGACCATGCTGATCGCGGGCTACTACGCGAAGCGCTTCGGGAAGCGGTTTTTGATGCGCGTGGCCGCCGCCGCGGGGCTGCTGTTTTATATCGGCATGCTGACGGCGCACAGCCCGGCACTGCTGCTGGCTTTACAGCTGCTGAACGCCATCTACATCGGCATTCTGGCCGGGATCGGCATGCTCTACTTCCAGGATCTGATGCCGGGCCAGGCAGGTTCTGCGACCACCCTTTATACTAATACCACGCGCGTGGGCTGGATTATCGCGGGCTCCATGGCGGGCGTTGTGGCCGAGCTGTGGAACTATCACACGGTATTCTGGATAGCGCTGGCGATGTGCGTTATGACGATTGGCTGCCTGACGCGGATTAAGGACGTCTAGGGCGCGGTGAGCGCTTCGAGCTCAAGAAGATAGGTTATCGCCTGCGCGCGCGAGCTGCCGCACATTTCGGCCGCGGGCTGAAGCCCGGAGCAGACCTTCGGGCGCAGGGGCGAGCCGAAGATCAGGCACAGATTGTTTTCCGAAAGCTGGACACAGCGGGTATTCGCCGGCTTGCCCTGGGGCATTCCTGGAATGGGGCTTGAAATAGACGGTGCGGTACAGCATGCGCCGCAGTCTGGACGACAATCCATAAATGCTCTCTTTCGCTGATGAATACCCACGCAATCGGGCATCGCGCGCACAGTAACACCTTTTATGTATTGATAGCAAAAGCCGCGAATTCCGCTTGCCTGAAAGGCCGCGCGCGAGTAATTTGGCGCGATATTTTTTACCTCCCGTAGACAGGATTGAAGCAATGCCAAGAGCGAACGAAATTAAGAAAGGTATGGTACTGAATTACAACGGCAAGCTGCTGATTGTGAAAGATATCGATATTCAGGCCCCGAGCGCCCGCGGTGCCGCAACGCTCTACAAAATGCGTTTCGCCGACGTGCGTACCGGCCTGAAGGTGGAAGAGCGCTTTAAAGGCGACGATATCGTGGATACCGTGACCCTGACCCGCCGCTACGTTGATTTTTCTTACATCGACGGCAACGAATACGTGTTCATGGATAAAGAAGATTACACCCCGTACATCTTCACCAAGGACCAGATTGAAGAAGAGCTGCTGTTCATCCCTGAAGGCGGTATGCCTGACATGCAGGTGCTGACCTGGGACGGCGTGCTGCTGGCGCTCGAGCTGCCGCAGACCGTCGATCTGGAAATCGTCGACACGGCGCCAGGCATCAAAGGCGCATCCGCCAGCGCCCGCAACAAGCCCGCTACACTGACCACCGGCCTGGTTGTTCAGGTGCCAGAATACCTGTCCGCCGGTGAGAAAATCCGCATCCATATTGAAGAAAAACGCTATATGGGTCGCGCTGACTGATTGCGGCGTTTGTCGGGTGGCGCTACGCTTACCCGACCTACGAAAAAACCGGCCCTGAAGCCGGTTTTTGTGTTTTTGTAGGCCGGGTAAGGCGAAGCCGCCACCCGGCAATTCCGGTTACAGAAGCTCAGGATACTTCATCATCTTCAGCGTCAGCTCAACGCCGCGCACTTCCGCCATCCCCTTCAGGCGGCCAATCGCCGAATAGCCCGGGTTGGTTTTCTTACGCAGATCGTCCAGCATCTGGTGACCGTGATCCGGACGGAACGGAATTGGACGCAAATCCCCGGCGCGCTTGCGGCGCGCTTCTTCCGCCAGAATCGCATCCACCACCGCAACCATATTCACATCGCCGCCCAGGTGGGCCGCCTCGTGGAAGGTTTTTGGATTATCTTCACGGCAGGTGGCGCGCAGGTGCGTAAAGTGAATGCGATCGCCAAAGGCCTCAATCATCTGCACCAGGTCGTTATCCGCGCGCACGCCGTAGGAGCCGGTGCACATCGTAAAGCCGTTATAGATGCTGTTGACCGTCTCCTTAAGCCACTGCATGTCCTCGATGGTCGAGACGATGCGCGGCAGGCCGAGGATAGGACGCGGAGGATCGTCCGGGTGAACCGCCAGGCGAACGCCCGCCTCTTCGGCAACCGGCACGATAGCGCGCAGGAAGTGGGCCATGTTTTCACGCAGCTGGTTTTTATCGATAGCACCGTATTCCGCCAGGCGCGCGCGGAACTGATCCAGCGTGTAGCCCTCTTCGGCTCCCGGCAGCCCGGCGATGATGTTGCGGGTCAGCTTTTCGATATCCGCTTCGCTTGCCGCGTTAAACCACTGCTGCGCCTGCAGCTGCTCTTCGGGGGTGTAGTCCACCTCTGCGCCGGGACGCTTCAGGATATGCATCTCGAACGCCGCAAACGCGATCTGGTCGAAGCGCAGCGCCTTCGAGCCGTCGGCCATCTGGTATTCCAGATCGGTACGCGTCCAGTCGAGGATCGGCATAAAGTTGTAGCAGACCGTATCAATGCCGCAGGCCGCCAGGTTACGGATGCTCTGCTGATAGTTCGCAATCCAGGTGTCGCACTGGCCGGAGCGAGTTTTGATCTCTTCATGCACCGGAATGCTTTCCACAACGGACCAGGTTAAGCCCTTTTCCGCCAGCAGCGCCTGACGCTGTTGAATTTCCTCAACCGGCCACACCTGGCCGTTCGGAATATGGTGCAGCGCCGTCACCACGCCCGTCGCGCCGGCCTGACGCACGTCATCAAGAGATACCGGATCGTTCGGCCCGTACCAACGCCAGGTTTGTTCCATTGTCCTGCCCTCGCAAGTTGTTATACCAATATTCGTTAACGCAATGACGACTACCATACATGTTTAGCGGGAAGGGTCAATACGGTGCGCCGTTATTGATTGATCAAACTCACAGAACGGGGATATTTACGGCTCACCAATTTTATTTGTTGTCATATAACTTTACACTGCCATTGTTAATTAATGGTTAATCAGGTGTGTACTTCATGAAGACTATAGCCTCCGCCGCGCTTCCTGCCCGCGTTCAGCAGCCTCGCTACGACCGCACGCGCTTACGCTCGCGCATCGTCCACTTTGGCTTTGGCGCGTTTCACCGCGCGCATCAGGCGCTGTTAACCGATCGCGTGCTCAACGTTAAGGGCGGCGACTGGGGAATATGTGAAATCAGCCTGTTCAGCGGCGACGTGCTGATGAGCCAGCTTCGCGCCCAGGATCACCTTTTCACCGTGCTGGAGAAAGGCGCGGAGGGCAACCAGCCGATTATCGTCGGCGCGGTACACGAGTGCCTGAACGCAAAGCTGGACTCGCTTGCGGCCATTATTGAGAAATTCTGCGAGCCGCAGGTGGCGATCGTTTCGCTAACCATCACCGAAAAAGGCTACTGCATCGATCCGGCGACCGGCAGGCTTGACCTGCACAACGACCGCATTCTTCACGATCTGGAAAATCCGACGGAACCGCATTCCGCGCCGGGCATTCTGGTAGAGGCCCTGCACCGCCGCCGCGCGCGTGGCCTGCCCGCCTTCACCGTTCTCTCCTGCGACAATATCCCGGACAACGGCCACGTGGTGAAAAATGCCGTACTCGGCATGGCGATCAAGCGGTCCGCTGAGCTTGCGGACTGGATTGAAGCTCACGTCAGCTTCCCCGGCACCATGGTCGACCGCATCGTCCCGGCGGCCACCGACGCCTCGCTGGCGGAAATTACGCAGGCGCTGGGCGTTGAAGACCCGTGCGCCATCAGCTGTGAACCGTTCATTCAGTGGGTGGTGGAAGATAATTTTGTCGCCGGACGCCCCGAGTGGGAAGCCGCGGGCGTGCAGATGGTGCGGGATGTGCTGCCGTGGGAGCAGATGAAGCTGCGCATGCTCAACGGCAGCCATTCGTTCCTGGCCTACCTGGGGTACCTCGCCGGGTATGCGCATATTAATGAGTGCATGGAAGACGCCGATTTCCGCCGCGCCGCGCGTCGGCTGATGCTGGACGAGCAGGCACCGACGCTGCGCATCACCGACGTTGACCTCACGGCCTACGCCGACAGCCTGATCGACCGTTTCGCCAACCCGGCGCTGCAACACCGGACCTGGCAAATTGCGATGGACGGCAGCCAGAAATTGCCGCAGCGCATGCTGGACGGTATCCGCGTTCATCTCGAGCGTAAAAGCGCATGGCCGCTGCTGGCGCTGGGCGTCGCGGGCTGGATGCGCTACGTCAGCGGCGTGGACGACGGGGGGAAGCCAATTGACGTGCGCGACCCGCTGGTTACTAAAATTGGCGCACTTGTCGCCTCCACCACCGACGAGGATCGCGTTGCCGCGCTGCTGGGGCTGAGCGAGATTTTTGGTCACGAGCTTGCGCGCGACGGCGCGTTCGTCGACGCCGTGAATCAGGCCTACCAGCGCATCGTGCGTCAAGGCGCGCGCCGGGCTGTTATCGAAACGTTAAATCTTTAGCGATTCTTGCCCTTAAGGCGAACGGTATCCGTCTCCGTTCGCCGCCCCTCTTCTCATTACCGCTTTTTTTCGCCAGGATAAGTGATAATTGTTACATCATTACATTTCCCTGGAGCGCATGTGACCAAAACCAACCTGATTACCGGTTTTCTCGGCAGCGGTAAAACCACCTCAATTCTGCACCTGCTGGCGAACAAAGATCCGGCCGAAAAATGGGCCGTGCTGGTCAATGAATTTGGCGAGGTGGGGATTGACGGGGCGCTGCTGGCGGACAGCGGCGCGCTGGTTAAGGAGATACCGGGCGGATGCATGTGCTGCGTAAACGGCCTGCCGATGCAGGTGGGGCTCAACACCCTGCTGCGCCAGGGAAAGCCGGACCGGCTGCTGATCGAACCCACCGGCCTGGGCCATCCTAAGCAAATCCTCGATTTACTCACCGCGCCGGTTTACGAGCCGTGGATCGACCTGCGCGCCACGCTGTGCGTTCTCGACCCGCGCCAGCTGCTGGATGAGAAAGCGGTGAGCAACGAGAACTTCCGCGACCAGCTCGCCTCGGCGGGTATCATCGTGGCAAATAAAGAGGATCGCGCCACGCCGGAAAGCCGCGCCGCCTTTGACGCCTGGTGGCAGCTGAACGGCGGCGAGCGCCAGCGCCTTTACGCGACGCAGGGGCAGATTGACGGCGCGCTGCTCGATTCTCCCCGTCGAAACGTGGCGGAGCTGCCCGCCAGCGCCGCGCATGTCCACCAGCACGGCGCAAAGCAGGGCCTGGCGGCGTTAAGCCTGCCGGAGCATCAGCGCTGGCGGCGCAGCCTCAACAACGGTCAGGGCTACCAGGCCTGCGGATGGATTTTTGATGCGGACACCGTTTTTGATACCATTGGTATACTTGAATGGGCGAGGCTTGCGCCGGTCGATCGCGTTAAGGGGATCATGCGCACGCCTGACGGTTTAGTGCGTATCAACCGCCAGGGGGAGGATTTCTTTATCGAAACGCAGAACGTGGCGCCGCCCGACAGCCGAATAGAGCTGATTAGTGCGGTTAACGCCGACTGGAACACGCTTCAGTCGAGCCTGTTGAAGCTTCGTTTAACTTTCTGAGGCTAACGTTGCCCCTGTTTTTACACTTTGCGGAACGATGATGACAACCCGACTTCCCCTGATTTTGCTGTTGAACGCTCTCGGTCTGGCGATCTTTTTTTCCTGGTATCTGCCGGTAAACCACGGTTTTTGGTTCCCGCTCGATTCCGGGCTGTTCCACTTTTTTAACCAGGAACTGGTCAAAAGCCGGGCATTTTTGTGGCTGGTCGCCATCACCAATAATCGCGCCTTCGACGCCATTTCGCTGCTGGCCATGGGCTGCCTGATGCTCTCATTCTGGCTGAAAGAAGATAAATCCGGCCGCCGTCATATTCTTATTATGGGCCTGGTGATGCTGCTGACCGCCGTCATCATTAACCAGCTGGCGCAGCATCTGATGCCGGTTAAGCGCGCAAGCCCTACGCTCTACTTCACGGATATTTATCGCGTCAGCGAACTGCTGCATATTCCGACCAAGGATGCGTCTAAAGACAGTTTCCCAGGCGATCACGGCATGATGCTGCTTATTTTTTCAGCGTTCATGCTGCGCTATTTTGGCAAAAAAGCCTTCGGCATTGCCCTGATTATTGTTGTGGTGTTTATCTTCCCGCGCGTGATGATTGGCGCCCACTGGCTGACCGATATTGTGGTGGGATCGCTGACTGCGGTATTGATTGGTTTACCCTGGTGCCTGATGACGCCGCTGACCGATCGCCTGATTGCGATTTTCGATCGTTATCTCCCCGGCAATGGCAACAAAATAAAAACAAACTCCTAACGTAAATTAACCACATCCATCAGGGATCGTTCTCGATCCCTGATGATTTCCCCTCGCATTTGTTTTCTGCTGTCATCATTTCGTCATAACATTCATGTTAGAAATGAATCAATTACATGATATAGCGAGAACTTTGGCGCTATTTTAACCGATTGCACAAATTTACTTTCTGTATCACAAATTCTTATAAAAAAGAGGGTATTTTTACTCGCATTGCCCCTTGCAATCAGTTAATCTCAGACTCGTTTTGCCTCACAGAGATAATTATTAACGCGGTGAATAAATTTGTGCGCTGTGCCACAGATTTGGCCTTAAGGAATTGTCTCATTGTGCGCAGGTTATTAGTCTCGTCACGTTTGGCATTTTTATAACGATTTTATCGTTAAGGACTTCAAGGGAAAATAAACAAAATGGTCAAATCTCAACCGATTTTGAGATATATCTTACGGGGCATCCCGGCGATTGCAGTTGCGGTTCTGCTTTCGGCATGTAGCACAACGAACACCGCCAAGAATATGCATCCTGAGACGCGTGTTGTGGGAATAGAAGATTCCTCGTCACTGCAAGCCTCTCAGGATGAATTTGAAAATATGGTACGTAATCTGGACGTGAAGTCCCGCATTATGGACCAGTATGCTGACTGGAAGGGCGTGCGTTATCGTCTGGGCGGCAGCACCAAGAAAGGCATTGACTGTTCCAGCTTCGTACAACGTACCTTCCGCGAACAGTTTGGGTTAGACCTTCCGCGTTCCACGTATGAACAGCAGGAAGTGGGTAAATCGATTTCACGCACGAAGCTGCGTACAGGTGATTTAGTCCTGTTCCGCGCGGGCTCTACCGGTCGACACGTTGGCATTTATATCGGCAACGACCAGTTTGTTCACGCGTCCACCAGCAGCGGTGTGACAATCTCCAGCATGAACGAGCCATACTGGAAGAAGCGCTACAACGAAGGGCGCCGCGTTTTAACCCGCAGTTGATATGACTGTCGTATCGCTGGTTATCCCTTGGCTAGCGATATGAAGAAGAAAGCACTGCTTCGGCAGTGTTTTTTTTTGCCTGCTCATCGGCATACGCCCCGCCCGATTCCAGGCTATAGTCTTGTAATTACGTAAGTTTGGCCGCCCTGTAGATATTCACGGCTTTCCAGGAACAACGACGTCTATGTTCACCCGCTATTTCTCCAGCCACCGGAAAATACTCTTTCTCAGTATTATGACCGGATTAATCGTTGCCCTGCTGCTGGGCACTCTGCAATTTTTCTGGAGCTACCACAAGCGGGAAGTCAAATTCGATACGCTGATTACGGATTTGAGCGTCTATATGGAAAGCTATTTTGACGAGCTTAAAACCTCCATCGATGCGCTCCAGCCGCTCACCCTGGGAAGCTGCCGTGACGTCAGCGCAGAGCTAACGTCGCGCGCGGCGTTCAGCATTAACGTGCGCGCGTTTTTGCTGGTGAGAGACAAAAATGCCTTTTGCTCATCCGCCACGGGGCCGCTACATGCGCCGATGGAAGAACTTATTCCCCAGCTACACATCAGTAAACCCGTGGATATCGTCCTTCTGGAAGGTACGCCCATGCTGCCCGACAGGCCCGCCATTGCCATCTGGTATCGCAATCCGCTGGTGAAGGACGGCGGCGTTTTTACGTCGGTCAATATCAACCTGACGCCCTATATGTTTTACTCGTCGCGCCAGGAAGAGTTTGCCGGCATCGCGGTGATAGTCGGCAATCGGGCGCTAACCACCCTGTCCGGCACGCTGGTTAACGCGCAGGATCTGCATGAAAAACCCGCGCGCAGCGCGACGCTCAGGCACATTCCGCTGACCATCAATCTGTACGCCGAGACCTGGACCAAGGATGAGCTGCTGCTCGCGCTGCTGTTCGGGCTGGTGTGCGGGATCGCGGCCGGTTCGCTCAATTTCTATATCCTGACCATCCGCATAAACCCCGGAAAAGAGATTTTAACCGCCATCAAGCTCGGCCAGTTTTACGTGGTGTATCAGCCGGTCGTGGATGCGAAAGAGCTCAAAATGCGCGGCGCCGAAGTGCTGATGCGCTGGAAGCACCCGACGATGGGGGAGATCCCGCCGGATGCCTTCATCAATTTTGCCGAGGCGCAGAAGCTGATCGTACCGCTCACGCTGCATCTTTTTGATCTGATCATCCGCGACGCGCCGATGCTCCAGTCCGTGCTGCCGCCGGGCGCCAAGCTCGGCATCAACATCGCGCCCGGGCACCTGCACGCCGAAAGCTTCAAGGATGACATGCGCACGTTTAGCGCCTCGCTGCCGCCCGACCATTTCCAGACCGTGCTGGAGATCACCGAGCGCGATATGATTAACCAGCATGAAGCCAGCCCGCTGTTTGACTGGCTGCACGATGAAGGCTTTGAGATTGCGATAGACGACTTCGGCACCGGGCACAGCGCCCTCATCTATTTAGAGCGCTTCACCATGGACTACATCAAAATCGATCGCGGCTTCGTCAACGCGATTGGTACCGAAACCGTGACGTCACCGGTGCTCGACGCGGTGCTGACGCTGGCGAGACGCCTGAACATGTCGACCGTTGCGGAAGGCGTTGAAACGCCGGAGCAGGCGGCCTGGCTGCGCAAGCATGGCGTCAACTTCCTGCAGGGCTACTGGATAAGCCGCCCCATGCCGCTGGAGAAGTTCTGCCAGTGGCAGCCGGATATGCCGCAAGCCAGTGAATAATTTCACAATGCTGCCCGTCTCACTTATTATTCGCACAGCAGAATAAAAGCAGGAATCGCCGGGAGATGTTTATGCGCATCGTGTTAATGCTGTTGACGTTACTATGCCTGCCCGCACTGGCCCAGGACATAAAGGAAAACACCGCGTTCGCCGTTATCGGCGAGCCGAAGTATGCCATTAACTTCACCCACTTCGATTACGCTAACCCCGCGGCCCCGAAGGGCGGAAACGTCACGCTCGCGGCCATCGGCACGTTTGACAATTTCAACCGCTACGCCCTGCGCGGCGTGGCGGCGGCGCGCACCGAATCGCTTTACGACACCCTTTTTGTCACGTCCGACGATGAGCCCGGCAGCTACTATCCCCTGATCGCCGAGAACGTGCGCTATGCGTCCAACTTCGCCTGGGCCGAGGTGTCGATAAATCCGCGCGCGCGCTTTCACGACGGGACGCCCGTCCAGGCCAGCGACGTGGCGTTCACCTTCCACAAGTTCATGACCGAAGGCGTGCCCCAGTTCCGCCTGGTTTATAAAGGCACCACGATGAAAGCCATTGCGCCGCTGACCGTGCGCATTGAGCTTGGCGAGCCGAACAAGGAGAACATGCTGAGCCTGTTCTCGTTGCCCGTCATGCCGGAAGCGTTCTGGAAAAACCACAAGCTAAGCGATCCCCTCTCTACCCCGCCGCTGGCGGGCGGGCCGTACCGCATAACGGCCTGGCGCATGGGCCAGTACGTGACCTATTCCCGGGTCAAGGACTATTGGGCGGCGGACCTGCCGGTGAACCGGGGCCGCTGGAACTTTGACACCCTGCGCTACGACTATTACCTCGACGATAACGTGGCGTTCGAAGCCTTTAAGGCTGGCGCGTTCGACCTGCGCGTAGAGAACGACGCCAAAAACTGGGCCACCCGCTATATCGGCAAAAACTTCGCGAACCATTTGATCATCAAGGACGAGCATAAAAACGAATCGGCGCAGAACACCCGCTGGCTGGCGTTTAATATTCAGCGCCCGGTGTTTGCCGACCGCCGCGTGCGGGAAGCCATCACCCTGGCGTTTGATTTCGAATGGATGAACAAAGCCCTGTTCTACGGTGCCTACAGCCGCGCGAACAGCTATTTCCAGAACACGGAATACGCGGCGCGCGACTACCCCAACGCTGACGAGCTAGTGCTGCTCGCGCCGATGAAGGCGGAACTGCCGCCGGAGGTCTTTACCAGCATATTTGAACCGCCGGTGTCCGACGGCAAGGGGTTCGACCGCAGCAACCTGCTCAAAGCCAGCGGCCTGCTGGACGACGCGGGCTGGGTGCTGAAAAATCAAAAGCGGGTCAACGCCAAAACGGGCGCGCCGCTCAGCTTTGAGCTGCTGCTCTCTTCCGGAGCCAATAACCAGTGGGTGCTGCCGTTCCAGCAGAACCTTAGCCGCCTCGGCATTACCCTGAACATTCGCCAGGTTGATAACGCGCAAATCACCAACCGGATGCGCAGCCGCGATTACGATATGATGCCGAGCCTGTGGTCCGCGCAGCCGTGGCCAAGCTCGGACCTGCAGATTTCGTGGGCGTCCAGCTACATTAACTCCAGCTATAACGCCCCCGGCGTAAAAAGCCCGGTGATCGACGCCCTGATAGCTAAAATCGTGGCGGCGGAGGGCGATAAGGCGAAGCTGCTCCCGCTTGGCCGCGCGCTTGACCGGGTGCTGACGTGGAATTACTACATGCTCCCCATGTGGTACATGGGCGAAGATCGCATTGCGCGATGGGATAAATTCTCGCAGCCCGCGGTGCGCCCCATCTATTCACTGGGTTTTGAAACCTGGTGGTATGACGTCAACAAAGCTGCCAGGCTGCCCCCCGAGCGGCGCTAAGGAAAACCCATGGGTGCATATCTGATACGCCGTCTGCTGCTGATTATCCCGACGCTGTGGGCCATTATCACCATCAACTTTTTTATCGTGCAAATCGCCCCGGGTGGCCCGGTCGATCAGGCCATTGCGGCGATTGAGTTCGGCCACGCCAGCGGCATGCCGGGCGGCGGCGGTGAAAGCATGGGCGCAAGCCACGCCAGAACCGGCGTGGGCAACATCAGCGACAGCCACTACCGCGGCGGGCGCGGGCTCGATCCCGAGGTGATCGCCGAGATCACCCACCGCTACGGCTTTGATAAGCCGCTCCACGAGCGCTATTTCAAGATGCTGTGGGATTACGTGCGCTTTGATTTTGGCGATAGCCTGTTCCGCAGCGCCTCGGTGCTGACGCTGATCAAGCAGAGCCTGCCGGTGTCCGTCACGCTGGGGCTGTGGGGCACGCTGATCATCTACCTGGTGTCGATTCCGCTGGGCATCCGCAAGGCGGTTCACAACGGCAGCCGTTTTGATATCTGGAGCAGCACGTTCATTATCATCGGCTACGCCATTCCGGCGTTTCTGTTTGCGGTGCTGCTGATCGTCTTTTTCGCCGGCGGCAGCTATTTCGATATTTTCCCGCTGCGGGGATTGGTTTCAGCCGATTTCAGCACCCTGCCGTGGTACAAAAAAATCACCGACTACTTCTGGCACATCACCCTACCGGTGCTGGCAACGGTGATCGGCGGCTTTGCGGCCCTGACCATGCTCACCAAGAACGCCTTTCTGGATGAGATCCGCAAGCAGTACGTGGTGACCGCCCGGGCCAAAGGCGTAAGCGAAAAGCAGATCATGTGGAAGCACGTGTTTCGCAACGCCATGCTGCTGGTCATCGCCGGCTTTCCCGCCACCTTTATCAGCATGTTTTTCACCGGCTCGCTGCTTATCGAGGTGATGTTCTCCCTCAACGGACTCGGACTGCTGGGCTATGAGGCCACCGTATCGCGGGATTATCCGGTGATGTTTGGCACACTCTATATTTTCACCCTGATTGGCCTGCTGCTGAATATCATCAGCGATATCAGCTATACGCTGGTCGATCCCCGAATCGACTTTGAGGGACGCTGATGCCGCGTTTAAGCTCCGTCAATCAGGCCCGCTGGGCGCGCTTTCGCCACAACCGCCGCGGCTATTGGTCCCTGTGGATCTTTGCCGTTCTGTTTGTCTTAAGCATGTGCGCAGAGCTGATTGCCAACGACAAGCCTCTGCTGGTGCACTTTAACGACCGCTGGTACATGCCCGTGCTGATGAACTACAGCGAAAGCGACTTCGGCGGCCCGTTCGCCACCCCGGCGGTTTATCAGGATCCGTGGCTACGTGACCAGATTGACCAGTACGGCTGGGCGCTCTGGGCGCCGATTCGCTTTGGCGCGAACAGCATTAACTACGCGACAACCGCCCCCTTCCCCTCCCCGCCCTCGACGCAAAACTGGCTGGGGACGGACGCCAACGGCGGCGACGTGCTGGCGCGCATTCTTTACGGCACGCGGATCTCGCTGCTCTTCGGCATCATGCTGACGCTCTTTTCCAGCGTGATGGGCGTGGTGGCGGGCGCGATTCAGGGCTACTACGGCGGGAAGATCGATCTGTGGGGCCAGCGCTTCATTGAGGTTTGGTCCGGCATGCCGACGCTGTTTTTAATCATTCTGCTGTCGAGCGTGGTGCAGCCCGGCTTCTGGTGGCTGCTGGGGATCACCGTGATCTTCGGCTGGATGGCGCTCGTGGGCGTGGTGCGCGCGGAGTTTCTGCGCACCCGCAACTTTGACTACATCCGCGCCGCGCAGGCGCTCGGCGTCAGCGACCGCGGGATCATCTTCCGCCACATGCTGCCGAACGCGGTGGTGGCGACGCTCACCTTCCTGCCCTTCATTTTGTGCAGCTCCATCACCACGCTCACCTCGCTGGACTTCCTCGGCTTCGGCCTGCCGCTGGGTTCCCCCTCGCTCGGCGAACTGCTGCTGCAGGGCAAAAACAACCTGCAGGCGCCCTGGCTCGGCATCACCGCCTTCCTCTCCGTGGCGGTGCTGCTTTCACTGTTGATTTTTATTGGCGAAGCCGTCCGCGATGCCTTCGATCCCAACAAGGCGGTATAAGATGACGCAGCCTCTTCTGAGTATTGAAAATCTGTCGATTGCGTTTTCGAAGCAGGGCGAGACGCGCACGGTGGTGAGTGATTTATCGCTGCACATCCAGCGCGGCGAAACGCTGGCGCTGGTGGGGGAATCCGGTTCCGGCAAGAGCGTCTCGGCGCTCTCGATATTACGCCTGCTCCCCTCCCCGCCGGTGAGCTATCCGCAGGGCGATATCCTGTTTCACGGCAGCTCGCTTCTGCACGCCAGTGAGCAGACCCTGCGCGGAATACGCGGCAACAGGATTGCGATGATCTTCCAGGAGCCGATGGTCTCGCTCAACCCGCTGCACACGCTGGAAAAGCAGCTCTACGAAGTGCTGTCGCTCCACCGGGGCATGCGCAAAGAGGCGGCCAGAGGCGAAATCCTGGACTGCCTGGAGCGCACCGGCATTCGCCATGCGGCTAAGCGCCTGTCGGATTTCCCGCATCAGCTTTCCGGCGGCGAGCGCCAGCGCGTGATGATCGCCATGGCCCTGCTCACGCGCCCCGAGCTGCTGATCGCCGATGAGCCAACAACCGCACTGGACGTCACCGTGCAGGCGCAAATCCTGCAGCTTCTGCGCGAGCTGCGCGACGAGCTGGACATGAGCCTGCTGTTTATCACCCACAACCTCAGCATCGTCAGAAAGCTGGCCGACAGCGTGGCGGTGATGCAGAACGGGCGCTGCGTTGAGAAAAATGCGGCCTCCGCACTGCTGGCGGCCCCTCAGCATCCCTATACCCAAAGGCTGCTCGACAGCGAGCCCGCGGGCGATCCGGTTCCCCTGCCCGCGAACGGCGCGCCGCTGCTGAAGGTTGACGGGCTGTCGGTTTCGTTTCCGGTCCGTAAAGGGATCCTGCGCCGCGTGGTCGATCGCAATACCGTGCTTAGCAATATCAGCTTCACGCTGCGCCCCGGGGAGTCGCTCGGGCTGGTTGGGGAATCCGGTTCGGGGAAAAGCACCACGGGGCTTGCGCTGCTGCGCCTGATCGCCTCGCAGGGGCAGATTGTGTTTGACGGCATGGCGCTGCACGACCGGAATCGCCGACAGATGCTGCCCGTTCGCCCCCGCATGCAGGTGGTGTTTCAGGATCCTAACTCCTCGCTCAATCCGCGGCTCAGCGTATTGCAAATCGTCGAAGAGGGATTGCGCGTCCACCAGCCCGGCCTGTCGGCGCGCCAGCGGGAAGATGAGGTAATACGGGTCATGGCGGAGGTGGGCCTTGAGCCGGAGATGCGCCATCGCTACCCGGCCGAGTTCTCTGGCGGACAACGTCAGCGCATCGCCATCGCCCGCGCGCTGATCCTCAAACCCGAGCTGATCGTGCTTGATGAGCCCACGTCGTCGCTGGACAGAACCGTACAGGCGCAAATTCTGGCGCTGCTTAAAGGATTACAGGAAAAACACCGGCTGGCGTATATCTTTATCAGCCACGATTTGCAGGTTGTCCGCGCGCTGTGCCATCAGGTGATTGTGTTGCGACAGGGAGAAGTGGTCGAGCAGGGAGAGTGCCAGCGCGTCTTTGCTGCGCCAGCGCAGAGCTACACGCGGCAGCTGTTATCGGCTGACTAGCACTCAGAAGGGGTATTGACCGGAGAAAGGCTCCGCAATCGCCACGCCGAAGTTTTTCAGGCGGCAGGTGGCGGCAAATTCGTCCTGGCTTTTCACAAACAGGCACGGCTCGCCTTCGCACTCCAGCACGGAGCTATCCACTTCGATATCGGTCAGCGCCTGGCTGAGGCGCTCCATGACCGGCCACGCCTCTCCGTCGTTCGGGCTCAGCAGCTTCAGCGCAACCAGGCAATTCTCACCGCCCGCTCCGCTTTGCGGAATCGGTTCAACCTTCGAGCCTGCAAAACCCGCCGACCAGCGATAGCTCTGGGGCAAGCGATGGACAATGGAGAGTTGTAATGTATTCACGTTCGTTCCCCGGAAGCAAAATTACTTCACAATTTATTTACATTTATAGTAACACATCACGGCTAACCTGCCCTGTTTTTGCGCGGTTAACGCGCTAAGCCGCATCATGCGGGCTATTGCGCCTTATTTATCAGGGCTTTTTTAGATGAGTGACAGGTTCGCGTCGGCGCTATATGTACCCGTTTCTGCGATCTAACTCAACCTTTTTAACTACAGTGATGTGACTTTTTACATAAATATATTTTACATAAAAGAAACAAACAAGGGGTAAACGAACGCCATTTTGGTTGATATGCGTCAACAAAAAGGCCCTTTTCGGGCCTTTGCGCGCCTAGCGTGCCGTTTTGCGGGGCCGGCTGGCGTAGAGGTAGAACAGAATGGAGCAGGTTGCGCACAGCGCGATGGCCCACAGCATTGGCCAGGCTGTGCTGAACGTGGCAAGCGACAGCAGCGCCCCCACCACGGCACCGATGCCGAAGCGGAACGTCCCCGCCAGCGACGAGGCGGTGCCCGCCATGTGCGGGAACTCGTCGAGGATCACCGCCATGCCGTTGGACGAGACCATCGACACGCAGCCCACAAACGCGGCAACGCCGACCACCAGCGCCCAGAAGCCGACGCCGAGGAACGCCGTCACCACCAGCCAAATCGCCATCACAAACTGGATCCACAGCCCGGCGCGGAACATATTGAGCGCCCCGACCCGCCGTACGAACCGGCTGTTAATGATGGTCATGACGAACAGAAACACGATGTTCAGGGCAAAGTAGTAGCCGAAGTGCTGCGGCGAGACGTGGTTCAGCTCGATGTAGACAAACGGCCCGGCGCTGAGGAACGAGAACATCCCAGCAAAGCTGAAGCCGCTGGCCAGCATGTAGCTCAGCACGCGCTTGTGGCGAAACAGCGAGGCGAAGTTGCCAAGCGTGGTGCGAATGTGGAATTTCTGGCGACGCTCAGCGGGCAGCGTTTCATCAATAAAGAAGAAGATCATCGCCGACGCCAGCAGCGCCGCCACGGCCAGGATCCAGAAGATGACGTGCCAGCTAAACCACACCAGCACCGCGCCCCCCGCCATCGGCGCAATAAGCGGCGCGATGGTGGTCACCAGCATGACGAACGACATCATGCGGGAGAACTCTTCCTTCGGGTAGACGTCGCGCATCAGGGCATTGATCACCACGCTCGCCGCCGCGGCCGCCAGGCCGTGCAAGAAGCGCATAAAGATGAGCTGGTCAATGGTCTGCGCCAGCGCACACGCCACGGCCGCGGCCGCGAAAATCAGCGTCCCGCCGAGGATCACCGGCTTGCGCCCGAGGCTGTCCGCCATCGGGCCATACAGAAGCTGGCCGATGGCAAAACCGAGAATATAGGTGCTGAGCGTCATCTGCGCGCTGCCCGCCGGTACGCCAAACTGCGCGGAAATCACCGGCAGCGCGGGCAGATACATATCGATAGACAGCGGCATCAGCATGGCCAGCAGGCCAAGAATAAAGACGATTTTAAACGACGAGTGTGGCCTGGTGGTCACAGGGTTCTCCTGAAATTAGCGCGAAGGCAGGCCGACGCTGGCGATCTCTTCCGCCGTTAACGGACGGTATTCGCCGGGAGCCAGCTCCGGGTCAAGCGCGATCGCGCCGATACGCTCACGGTGCAGGCCGACAACGTGGTTGCCTACCGCGGCAAACATGCGTTTGACCTGGTGGTAACGCCCTTCGCTGATGGTGAGACGGACCTCGGTTGGGGTGATCACTTCCAGCACCGCCGGTTTGGTCAGATCTTTTTCATTATGCAGCTGAACGCCTTTGGTAAATTGTTCTGCCGTGTCATCGGCAACCGGCGATTCCAGGGTCACCAGATAGGTTTTCTCGCAATGGTGGCGCGGAGAGGTAATGCGGTGCGACCACTGACCGTCGTCGGTCATCAGCACCAGGCCGGTGGTGTCGATATCCAGACGCCCCGCGGCGTGCAGCTTGTGCGCCACCGGCTCGTCGAGGAAATAGAGCACCGTCGGGTGATCCGGGTCGTCCGTTGAGCAGACGTAGCCTTCCGGCTTGTTGAGCATGAAATAGCGCGGGCCATGCTGCTGGGTCAGCGGGTTACCGTCGTACTCGACCTGGTGTTCAGGCTGGAGTTTGAACGCGGTATCTTTCACAATCTCGCCATCCACGGTAACGCGGGTGGCGCGGATTTCACGCCCGGCAATAGCGCGGCTTACGCCAAGCTGCTGAGCGATAAATTTATCAAGTCGCATGAAATCTAATTAGCCTTTAGGGTGCTGGAAGTCGGACAACGCGTCCGAAAAAGAAGCAGTCAAGAACGGATCAGTATAATGGTCTGGTTGCGCCACTCAAGGGAAAAAGTTTCGTGGCATACTATGTGTGAGTTAATCAATCTGAGAGCCCATGACTTTTACACTTCGTCCCTACCAGCAGGAAGCCGTCGACGCGACCCTCGCCTGGTTTCGCAAACACCAAAAGCCTGCCGCTATCGTGCTGCCGACCGGGGCAGGAAAAAGTCTGGTCATCGCCGAGCTGGCCCGCCTGGCGCGCGGGCGCGTGCTGGTGCTCGCCCACGTTAAAGAGCTGGTGGCGCAGAACCACGCCAAGTATTGCGCCCTCGGGCTTGAGGCCGATATTTTCGCCGCCGGACTAAAACGCAAGGAGAGCCACGGAAAAGTGGTGTTTGGCAGCGTGCAGTCGGTCGCCCGCAACCTGAATCAGTTTCGCAGCGAGTTTTCGCTGCTGATCGTCGATGAATGCCACCGCATCAGCGATGACGACGACAGCCAGTATCAGCAGATCCTCAATCATCTGAAAGAGGTGAATCCTCACTTACGCCTGCTCGGCCTGACGGCGACGCCGTTCCGCCTGGGCAAAGGCTGGATCTACCGCTTCCACTATCACGGCATGGTTCGCGGTGACGAAAAGGCGCTGTTCAGCGACTGCATCTACGAGCTGCCGCTACGCTACATGATTAAGCACGGCTATCTGACGCCGCCTGAACGCCTGGATATGCCGGTGGTACAGTATGACTTCAGCCGCCTGCAGGCGCAGAGCAACGGCCTGTTCAGCGAGGCTGACCTGAACCTTGAGCTGAAAAAGCAGAAGCGCATTACGCCGCACATCATTAGCCAGATTGAGGAGTTTGCGCAGACGCGCAAAGGGGTGATGATCTTTGCCGCCACGGTTGAGCACGCCCGGGAAATCACCGGGCTGCTGCCAGCGGACGACGCGGCGCTGATCACTGGTGAAACGCCCGGCCCCGAGCGCGACAGGCTGATTGAGGCGTTTAAAGCGCAGCAGTTCCGCTACCTGGTCAACGTTTCGGTATTAACCACCGGCTTTGACGCTCCGCACGTCGATCTGATCGCCATTTTGCGCCCCACCGAATCCGTCAGCCTTTATCAGCAAATTGTCGGACGCGGCCTGCGCCTTGCGCCCGGAAAGACCGACTGCCTGATTCTGGACTATGCGGGAAACCCGCACGATCTCTACTCTCCCGAGGTCGGGACGCCGAAAGGCAAAAGCGACAACGTGCCGGTACAAGTGTTTTGCCCTGCCTGCGGCTTTGCCAACACCTTCTGGGGCAAAACCACCGCCGACGGCACGCTGATCGAGCATTTTGGCCGCCGCTGCCAGGGCTGGTTTGAGGACGACGACGGGCACCGCGAGCAGTGCGATTTTCGCTTCCGCTTCAAAAACTGCCCCCAGTGCAACGCCGAAAATGATATTGCCGCCCGCCGCTGCCGGGAGTGCGACGCGGTGCTGGTCGATCCCGACGATATGCTCAAGGCGGCGCTGAAGCTGAAGGACGCGCTGGTGCTGCGCTGCTCGGGCATGGCGCTCCAGCCCGGCGCGGATGAAAAAGGCGAGTGGCTTAAGATCACCTACTACGACGAGGACGGCGCGGACGTTAGCGAGCGCTTCAGGGTCCATACTCCGGCCCAGCGCACGGCGTTTGAGCAGCTATTTATGCGTCCGCACACCCGCACGCCCGGCGTGCCCCTGCGCTGGATAACGGTGGCGGATATCGTTCACCAGCAGGCGCTGCTGCGCCATCCGGACTTCGTTGTTGCCCGCAGGAAAGGCCAGTTCTGGCAGGTACGCGAGAAGGTCTTTGACTATGAAGGCCGCTTTCGTCGGGCAAATGAATTACGCGGCTAGCGGGACTTTTCATTGATGTGAGGGGCAATTGAGTATAAAATGCCGCCCGCTTCACATCCGTGAGGCAGAACACTCACCTGCTGCTGGGTCGCCTGTAGTAGGGTTTTAAATACAGAGAGAAATCAATGTTCACTATCGAAGCAGAAGTACGTAACGTGCAGGGTAAGGGTGCGAGCCGCCGCCTGCGTAACGCTAACAAGTTCCCGGCTATCGTTTACGGTGGCGAAGCTGCTCCAGTTGCAATCGAACTGGATCACGACAAAGTGTGGAACATGCAGACTAAGCCTGAGTTCTACGGCGAAGTTTTGACCATCGTTGTTGGCGGTAAAGAAGAAAAAGTGAAGGTTCAGGCCGTTCAGCGTCACGCGTTCAAGCCAAAACTGACTCACATCGACTTCGTTCGCGCGTAATCGCAAACCGGTCGTAAAAAACCCCGCTTCGGCGGGGTTTTTTTATGCCTGCTATTTACCGCCGGTCGTGCGGCGCTGCAGCTGATCGCGCAGGTTCGGCGGCGTGCCTTTGATCGTCAGCGTATCGGTGGCCGGGTCCCAGAAGATGCGCTCGCCCAGCAGCATGGCGTCGAAGTTGACCGTCAGGCCCCCGCCGCTGCCGGCAAATTTCGTGAGCTGACGCAGCGTGCTGCGGTCCGCCGGGAAGCTCTCTTCCAGCTCGTAGCCTTTCTCCGCGGTAAACGCCTGGAAGCTGACCTCGCTGACGCCCGCCAGCTCTTTTGACAGCGACTCCAGCTCGATCTCCTCGCCCGCCTGAAGCTGCTCGCTGCAGTAGCTGTAAACCTGCTGACGCACGGTCTGGCGCTCGGATTTATCCAGCTGCGCTTCAGCGGTGAAATCATCCACCGCCTGCAGCAGCCCTTTATTCTGCGCCTTGGCGTTGAGGCCCTCGCTGGCACCGAGGAAGTCCATAAAGAAATCGGCCACTTTGCGGCCCACGCGGCCTTTGAGGAACGTCAGGTAGCGGGTGGATTCCGGGTTGGTTTCCCATTCGGTCAGGTCGATGCGCGCCACGATATCGGCGTGGTTGATATCCAGATAGTGCGTCGAGCTGATGTCCAGCTGCTCGTTCACGCGCATGCTGCTCAGGTTGTTGAGCACCGTCACCAGCAGATATTCCACGGCCAGATAGCGATAGTGGCAAAACAGCACGATGCCGCCGTCGGCAAACGGGTATTTCGCCAGCTCGTCGCGCAGGCGGCCGGTGGCGGCGCGGCTGAAGGCCAGGAAATCTTCCTCGCCCTGACGCTGCAGGCGCAGGCTGTCGGCCAGCTCGCTCTCGTCGTTGAACAGGCCGTAGGCTTTATTTTTCGCGCTGTAGACGCGGTGTAGCTCCGCCATCATCTCCACAACGGTAGGCGTTGGTTCCAGTAATGAATCGCGCAGCACCACTTCAAGGGTTTGCTCATCACGCTTGATAAGCTGGTGCAAGGCAATCTGGTTGATTTCCAGACTCATGATAAACTCTCCTTTTAGACCGGGCGGTATTCAACCACCACCAACGCATGTGTGCAACAGAAGATAAAAAAGGGGGAAAAAAAGCTGTTGCTACGGTAATATGTTGCCCTTTCATCAACAAACTGATTTTGAGTTATGCCACAACATTCCCGCTACAGTGACGAACACGTAGAACAGCTGCTTAGTGAGCTGGTCAACGTGCTGGAAAAACATAAAACGCCGACCGATCTTTCCCTGATGGTGTTGGGAAACATGGTCACCAACCTGATCAATACCAGCGTTGCTCCGGCTCAGCGTCAGGCGATCGCCAAATCTTTCGCCCAGGCTTTGCAGTCATCCGTGAGCGACGACAAGGCCCACTAAGGGAAACGAACTACAGTTTATGGTGACGAACCGTCAGCGCTACCGCGAAAAAGTCTCCCAGATGGTCAGCTGGGGGCACTGGTTTGCCCTGTTCAACATGCTGCTGGCCATGGTGCTCGGCAGCCGCTATCTGTTTGTGGCAGACTGGCCTACCACGCTCATCGGGCGTATTTACTCCTGGATCAGCGTCGTTGGGCATTTTAGCTTTCTGGTTTTCGCCACCTATCTGCTGATCCTGTTCCCGCTGACGTTTATCGTCATGTCACAGCGTCTGATGCGGTTCTTATCCGCTATCCTCGCCACCGCGGGGATGACGCTGCTGCTTATCGACAGCGAAGTCTTTACCCGTTTTCACCTGCATCTTAATCCCATCGTCTGGGAACTGGTGATTAACCCCGACCAGAACGAAACCGCACGCGACTGGCAGCTGATGTTTATCAGCGTGCCGGTGATCCTGCTAATTGAGATGCTGTTCGCGACGTGGAGCTGGCAAAAACTCCGCAGCCTGACCCGACGCCGCCACTACGCGAAGCCCGTCGCGGCGCTCTTTTTTGTCTCCTTTATCAGTTCGCACATTATGTACATCTGGGCCGATGCGAACTTCTACCGCCCGGTGACGATGCAGCGCGCTAATCTGCCGCTGTCGTACCCGATGACCGCCCGTCGCTTCCTTGAAAAACACGGCCTGCTGGATGCGCAGGAGTATCAGCGCCGCCTGGTCGAGCAGGGCAACCCGGAGGCGGTCAGCGTGCAGTATCCGCTGAGCGACCTGCGCTACCGCGACATGGGCCGCGGGCAGAACGTTCTGCTGATCACCGTCGATGGCCTGAACTATTCGCGCTTTGAGAAGCAGATGCCAGCCCTGGCTGAATTTGCGGATAAAAATATCGCCTTCACGCAGCACATGAGCTCGGGCAACTCCACGGACGCGGGCATTTTTGGCCTGTTCTACGGGATCTCGCCAGGTTACATGGACGGGGTGCTCTCCGCGCGCATCCCTGCGGCGCTGATTACCGGGCTGAACCAGCAGGGCTACCAGCTGGGGCTGTTCTCATCAGACGGCTTTAACAGTTCGCTCTACCGTCAGGCGCTGCTGTCCGACTTCTCGCTGCCTGCGGCGCAAAGCCAGTCGGACGACCGAACCGCGAATCAGTGGATAAACTGGCTGCAGAACTACGCGCAGGAAGATAACCGCTGGTTCTCATGGGTGGCCTTTAACGGCACCACCCTGGACGACAGCAATCAGAAAGGCTTTGCGCGCCGATATGCGCGCGCGGCGGGCGATGTCGATGCGCAGATTGGTCGCGTGCTGAATGCCCTGCGCGACGCCGGCAAGCTGGAGAATACCGTCGTCATTATTACCGCGGGCCACGGCGTACCGCTGGGTGATGAGAAGAACGACATGGAGTGGTCGCGGCCAAACCTTCACGTTCCGCTCGTCGTTCACTGGCCGGGCACGCCGGCGCAGCGCATCAACATGCTCACCGAGCACAAAGACGTGATGACCACGCTGATGCAGCGCCTGCTGCACGTCAGCACCCCGGCAAATGAATACTCTCAGGGGCAAGACCTGTTTAGCGCAACGCGTCGCCACAACTGGGTGACGGCAGCGGGCAACAACACGCTGGTCGTGAATACGCCGAAGCTGACGCTGGTGCTGAACGGCAACGGAAAATACCAGACCTATAATCTGCAGGGCGAGAAGCTGAAGGATCAAAAACCACAGCTTAGCCTGCTGCTGCAGGTGCTGACGGATGAGAAGCGCTTTATCGCTAACTGATTAATTGTAAACCAGTTAGCGTTCGCTTCCCCTTGCATTCAGCGGGGAATCGAGTACTATCTTTTTATGCGTCGGCACGTAGCGCAGCCTGGTAGCGCACCGTCATGGGGTGTCGGGGGTCGGAGGTTCAAATCCTCTCGTGCCGACCAACTTTTCATATAAAGGACAACAGTTTACGTTGTCCTTTTTCGTATCTGCGATACGCAGACTCTTCGCAAAATGTTTCACAATTTACTCTTTAAATCTCACCGTTTACTGCTAATTATCTTTGGCGGATCCCAACCATTTTTTATCTGATGCCAAATTTACATTCTGCTTATCGAGCAAAAATGTTGTGGCTTTGATATTTAATTTATCAAGTGTAACTTTCCGTTCAGCGCTATGCACATCAACTAAAGCTTTGGATTGCTGTAATTGCTTTGGCACCGCGCAGCTGCAAAGAAGCAGTGTAAACGCCTATGCGAAGAATATTTTATACATTATATTTTGCCTCGCCGTTAATTATTATTACTGCCTAAGCTTTGAGAGCTTAATATTGTTTTTTGAATTTACGGATTGCTGGCACAAGAGTATGTTGCAAACCTACGTAACAGGCTTCAGGAAGGGACTTGTATGTTGCAAGGACGGCTTATACTCAATGACGCAGACTATTCACCCTTTACTCTCGATGGAGTAGGTGTCTTCATGGCATTCTCTGGGAACGGTATTTATCGTAACCACGGTGGATGCAGTGTAATTCCAGACAATGGTCCAATTCCACCTGGGAGGTATTGGGTAGTTGAAAGAGGCCAGGGTGGTCCACTAAGCAGAGCTAACGCTTTTGTTAGAGATAGCATAAATAAGACTTTCTATGATGCAGAATTTAAGCATTCGGAATGGTTTGCACTCTACAGGGATGATTGGGGAATTGACGATGGTACATGGGTCAATGATGTTCATAGAGGTTTATTCAGACTTCACCCTGGAAGGGTTTCAAAAGGATGCATCACCATTGTTCATAATTCAGATTATGCTCTGATACGAAATGCTCTTTTACGAGAGAAGCCTGAGCCAGTCCCATGTATGCGTTCACTAACTGCGAGAGGTCTTATTGAGGTGGCAACTTATGGCACAACATGCCCTTAAAAAGTGGTTGTTGCGATTACTGAAATTTATTCTCTTCATTACATTATTTGTATTAATCGGTAAAACGTTAGGTAACCCTTACAAATGGGTTCCAGAGTCTTTAGCCGATAAAGTGTCTAACCTCCTGTATGGTTATGGCAATGTTGGAGGCGAAGAGATAGACAATGCCTATTTCTACATAGATATAATTACCGTTTTTATACTAACCACCGCAATTTATATTTTGACAGTAAAGTTGATTAATTTTACAAGGAGTAAATGACATGCCTATACCTCCATATCTGTGGCTTAAAGACGATGGTGGCGCTGATATTAAAGGATCTGTTGATGTTACGGACCGGGAAGGTTCGATAGAGATTGTTGGACTGAGCCATGGGATTAATCTGCCCGTAGATACAGCTAATGGCAAAATAACCGGGACTCGAACTCACTCATCTTTCAGATTTGAAAAGGAAGTAGATAATTCAACCCCGTATCTTTATAAAGCAGCTGCTACAGGACAGAACCTGAAGAGTGCTGAGGTACGCTTCTACCATATCAATGACGCAGGACAGGAAGTTTGTTACTACATTGTCCTCATGGAGAATGTCAAAATCACAGGCGTTAACTGTGGCGTTGCGAACTGCAAACTTCCGGGCAATGATAAATTGAATCACATGGAATCCGTCTCCTTGCAGTATGAGAAAATCACATGGCACGTCGTAGATGGGAACATCAAGTTTTCAGATTCATGGAAAGAAAGAAACGCTGAAACGAAGATGTGAGTGCAGTGGGCAGTAAGCCCCTTCATTTATGCTGAGAGAAAATCATTTTTTTTCAGCCCCATGCCGCTACAGCCGCTCTGTCCATTTGCTTATCCGCGACTGCGGTTTGCCGCTGGCGTCAATGGCGCGCCCGTCCGGCAGCCAGCGCTCCGCGTCTCCTTTCATCATCCCCTTTTCATAAACCTGACGCGCTGCCCGCGCGCCGTCCGGGTAGAACTGCTCGCTGACCGCGTGCCGCAATCCATGCTGCCACTGCTCGTGCATCTGTAACTGCCCGGAAGGGTAAAAGCTGCGGCATTCACCGTGCAGCTGGCCGTCGAGCCAGTTTTCTTCGCGGAGCAACGCGCCTTCGCTTGAAAAGTAGCGGGCCACACCGTTTCGCCTGCCGTCGCGATACGCCTGCTGCACGGCAAGCTGACCGTGAGGATGCCAGCACTCCATCACGCCGTTTAGTAAGCCCTGCTGATAGCGCAGCACCGACAGCAGGCGACCGTGTTCTTCGATGCGCATTTCGCCGTTAAGCAGACCGTCCGAGAGCTCCGCCTGAAGCCGGGTGCTCTCCTGCTGATGTTCCAGCACCTCGCGCATCAGTTGATCTTCACCATCCCGCCCTTGATGGTCAGCATCCCGCCGCCGTCCACGGTTTGGGTGGCGCTGGCCTTGCTGGTGAGCGTGGCTTTCGCTTCGTGGGTTATGGTTGCGGCTTTTTGCGTCAGCGAGGCTTTCGCTTCGCTGGCGATGTTCGCGCCGTTAAGCTTAAGGTCGCTGGTCGCACTGGCGTTCAGCGCTGCCCCGCTCTTCACGTTCAGGGTTTTGCCGCTTTCCAGCGTTAGCGTGCCGCTAACCTTGATGGTCAGATTGCCGTCGACGTTGAGCGTATAATCCCCCTTCACCTTGTGCGTCTCGTCGCCGCCTACTGAGTATTCCTGATCGCCCTTCACCGTCACGCTGCGTTTGTCTTTCACCTCCAGCGTGTCGCTGCCCTTCTCGATTTTCACCGTGCGGTTGCCCTTTTTCAGGGTGACGGTTTCGTTGCCCTCTTCAACGGTACGCGTGCGATCGTTTTTGACGCTGTGGATCTCGTCGTGGCTAATCGTCTTTTTACTGTCGTTCAACACCGTAAGCTGGAAATCTTTCTGCGCCTGCATCGCCAGCAGCTCAGCGTCTTTTTTGTCGTCGAAGCGCAGCTCGTTAAAGCCTTTTTCGCTTTTGGTTTTAATGCCGGACTGGGTCTGATTCGCCGGAAGCGCGTACGGCAGGGCATTCGCACCGTTGTACACGCAGCCGGTAATGAGCGGTTTATCCGGGTCGCCGTCGATAAAGCTCACCACCACCTCCTGGCCGATGCGCGGGATAAACTGCGCGCCAAAGCCGTTGCCGCTCCAGGCGGTGGCGACCCGCAGCCAACAGGAGCTGGTTTCGTCGTTTTTCCCCTCTCTGTCCCACGGGAACTGCGCCTTCACCCGCCCGAGCATATCGGTCCAGACCTCTTCGCCGCTTTTGCCGACGACCGCCGCCGTTTGGGTGTGCATAAACGGTTTTGGCGTGCTGCTCTGCGGGCGATACGGCGTGGCTTTCGGGATGGCGGTAAAACGGTTGCGATAGCGCTTTCCGTCGTACTCGTGGCTGACCGCGACGATCAGCCAGTCAATATTTAATGCTTTGTCATCGTGATCGGTCAAAGTAAACCAGTGCCCGGCGGCCAGCGCCGCGCAGTCGCTTTCGCCAACCAGCCGTTTCGCCTGCGCCTTCAGGGCGTTAACTTTCCACGCCGCCAGCGCGTCGCCCTGCGCTTTTTCACTGAATCCGCCGGGATGTGGAGAGTGCATTCCGCCTTTCTTCTCACCCGCCTGGGCAAACAGCGCCGCTTTTGGCTGCTCGTAGTTAAAGTCGCTGCTCTGGAAACCCTGCGAAGTCGCCTGCAAACGCAGCTCCACTGAGCGGATCGCGCCGGTTTCCCGCTCGCCGCTCTGTGCCGCCTGATACGCCACCTTTTTCTCGCCCGTTATCGGCGGGAAGGCGCTGTTGTCATCCGCCAGCACCAGCGTGTGCTTGCCTGCTGCGTGGGTAAAGAACCAGAAAATTCCCTCCTGTTCCAGCAGCCGCGAGACAAAATTAAAATCGCTTTCGTTGTATTGCAGGCAGTATTCGCGCTTTTCTGATTTGGTTTTGAGTTTGAACTGATAGTCGGTAAATCCGGCGTCCTTAAACACCTTCTCGACGATCTCCTGCGCGCTGAGGTTCTGAAACACGCGGTTGTTGCTGGAAAGCGTCAACCACCACAGCCACGGGCGCAGCACAAACTGGTAGCGATCGGCATTGCCGGTCGCCGGAAGCTGGTGCGCCTCGGCAATCAGCCCGTCGTAGTCGGCGTTGTTGATGGTGGCGGTTAGATGGGTCGCCAGCACAGCATCGAGCGTTAACGGCGCGGAGGTGGTTGCCGCGACGGTGGCGGTGGTCAGGCCGTTAAGCGCCGATTCGGTTTGCGCGGTGGTGGCGGTAAGACCGGTCAGGGCTGGGGCGGTGAGTTTTAATACCTTAAAATCAGCCATAAGTTTCTCATTTCTCAATATTTACCAGATAACAATGAATATAATTAATAGGTGAAATGCTTAATCCTATCATCTATTCTTTCCATCTCCATTCATTAACATTCTTAAGAAAGCCTTTTGTTTCTTCAAAACTGGCACCAACTTTTGTTTCATAACAATATTTTCCAAGAGGGCTGCAATCAGCATGGCAATATACTATAACCTTAGTCCCTACTTTAATTCCGGCCCTCCGCATCAATATGGGAACCTGATATGCACACCCGCTATATTCAGATAAGCAAGGGAATAATTTGCAATCGATAACTATATATGCTTTGTCTGATAAAGAAGTTCTCAGTCTTCTTTGCTCCCAAAATAATTGATCAGGATGCTTACCTTTTTTACGTTCTAAACCAGCCCCATCACACTCTTCTGCTATTTTTATCGCGACTTGATCATTTATCCAATGCGCTATATATGCCATTTTTTCATTGTATGAATTCACATTCCCAAAAATAACCATATTTTTATCTCTAACCACTATTGACATAAGATTACCTCTGATTATTTTCCATCACTTCCCCAACCACCAGATTATCAACATCTCTGGCCCCTACTCCCTTACATTTCTCCATTACTCTTTTCACTAAATCACCTTCAATATTTAACCTCTCTCCCGTCGCCACTAAATACCGCTGTGCTAATTTCTCCAGTTTAGCCAGCACAATCCCTTTTAATATTTCCTCATCCAAAGCCCGATACGCCACCGTAGTCATCCGCGCTAAAAACGCCGGGCGGAAATTTTTTAATAACTCCTCGCGCAATGCCTCGTTAAACCGCTCGCTGTTTAATTCAGCCGTAGGCGTGTCGAGAATCAGCTCCGCGCCGACGTTGCTGGTCGCCAGCATCACCGTATTTTTGAAATCGACAATCAGCCCGGTGCCGTCCTCCATTACGCCTTTGTCAAACACGTTATAAAACGCCTCCAGCACGTCCGGGTGCGCTTTTTCGATTTCGTCGAGCAGCACCACGGAATAGGGCCGACGGCGCACTGCTTCGGTTAACGCTCCACCGCTGCCGTAGCCAACGTAGCCCGGCGGCGCGCCTTTAAGCTGGCTGACGGTGTGCGCTTCCTGATATTCGGAAAGATTAATGGTGATCAGATTGCGTTCGCCGCCGTAGAGGGCATCGGCCAGCGCATACGCGGTTTCGGTTTTACCGACGCCGGTTGGCCCCACCAGCAGGAACACGCCGACCGGCTTTTGCGGATCGGTCAGGCCGCTGCGATAGGCGCGCAGGCGTTGGGCGATGGTCTCCAGCGCCGCCTGCTGCCCCATCACCCGCTCGCTCATCCGTTCGACCAGCGTGCGCAGGGCGTGGGCTTCGTCGGTGAGCATCTGCCCGAGCGGAATGCCCGTCCAGCCGCCGATCACCGCCGCGACGGTCGCAGGATCCACGCAGTCCGGCACCAGCGGTACTTCGTCGCGCAATTGCGCGGCGGCGGTTTCCAGCTTGCCGATCAGCGCCGCGCACTCCACCAGCTCCTGCTCAAGCTCGTCGTCGTCGTCCAGCCGCTCGCTAAGATCCAGCATCCGCTGGCGCGCCGCCAGCAGTTCGCCGACGCGCTGACGCTCGTCCTGCCAGCGGCCTTCCACTTCCCGCGCCTGAAGCTGGAGTTTCTCCGCCTGCGCTTCCAGTTCGCACAGCCTGTCGTGATGATCGACGCCCACCAGCAGTTCACGATTCAGACGCTCGCTCTCTTCTTCTATCGCTGCCTGCTGCTGACGAATTTCCTCCAGCGCAGGCGGCACGTCATGCTGCGCCAGCGCCACCCGCGCGCAGGCGGTGTCGAGCACGCTAATAGCTTTGTCCGGCAGCTGACGCCCGGAGATATAGCGCTGCGAAAGGCGCACCGCCTCGCGGATCGCGGTATCCAGAATTTGCACGCCGTGATGCGCCTCCAGCTTGTCGGCCACCGCCCGCAGCATGATCACGGCGCTCGCTTCGTCCGGCTCTTCAATCTGGATGCGCTGAAAACGCCGGTCCAGCGCCGGATCCTTCTCAAAATACTTTTTATATTCCTGCCAGGTGGTGGCGGCGACGGTGCGCAGTTCCCCGCGCGCCAGCGCCGGTTTCAGCAGGTTGGCGGCGTCGCTGCCGCCCTCGGCGCCGCCCGCGCCAATCAGCGTGTGGGCTTCGTCGATAAACAGAATGATTGGCTGTGAGGATTTTTTTACCGCATCGATGACGCCTTTTAGCCGCTGCTCAAACTCGCCCTTCACGCCCGCGCCCGCCTGCAGCAGGCCGAGATCGAGCGACAGCAGCGCCACGTCGCGCAGCGGCGGCGGCACGCTCCCTTCGGCAATGCGTCGCGCCAGCCCTTCGGCCACCGCGGTTTTGCCGACGCCGGGCGCGCCCACCAGAATCGGGTTGTTCTGCCTGCGGCGCAGCAGGATGTCGATGCACTGGCGAATTTCCCCGTCGCGCCCGATGATCGGGTCGATACGCCCTTCTCGCGCGTCGCGGGTCAGATCGTGGGTGTATTGCTCCAGCACCCCGCCGCTATGCGTCGGCGCATCGCCGGACGCGGCATCGCGCTGTTCTTCAACGGAACTGAGGCACCAGTTCCGCCACTGGCTTTCCAACGTTTCCGCGGAGAGCCTCAGCAGCGACGGCATTCCCTGCGCCAGCTGCGCGCGCAGCCGCTCGCGGGTGAGCAGCGTCAGCAGCAGCAGCGCCGAACGCAGCTGCGCACTGCTCTGAAAGACCGCCAGCAGGATCGCGCCTTCCAGCAGTTCGACCAGTTGGACGGAGAAGACCGGCATCCGCGTGCAGCCGGTTTTAAACTGCGCCTGCGCCCGACGGATCTCCTCGCGCAATGCGTCAGCAGCGATCGCCGCGCCGTTCAGGCAGCACGCAACGTCGCCGCGTTCCTCATCCAGCAGCGCCAGCAGCAGATGCTCGGGCTCCACAAACCAGTGTCCCTGCGCCCGGCTGCGTTCGGCGGCCTGTTCCAGCGCCCGCAGGCAGATCGGGTTAAGGCGTTGTACCAGCGCTTTTAAATCCATGTGTTGTTCTCCTGAAGCGACTGTTGGCAGCGAAACGACGCGGGCCTGCGCCCCGTCAGCTGTGCGGTAAAGCCCAGGCGCGGCGGCGCGGCGCGTCTTAAACGATTGTCCAGCGTCAGCGTGCCGTGCATCATCAGCTCAAGCGCTATCCCCGCGCCAAACCAGAGATAACCAAGCCAGGTAAGCTGAATAAACCCAGGCTCGCCGGGCAAAAATGTCCGCCACCGCGCGGCGTCTTTGGCATGCAGATGCACCCGCAGCGCCGCGTGCTGGTTCCAGACCCGCCGTCCGGCCACGCTGTTGCGCCCGAGCCGGCAGCCGGTGCGGCTCTGAGACGCCAGCGGCAAAGGCTGCCAGCGTCCGACAAACTCTTCAGGCTCCACGGTAATGCCGAGCACCTCCGCCACCAGCGCGACAAATCCCGCCGTTGAGCGCCTGCGGTTGATAAGCCCCGCGCAATGCATCAGCGCAGCCTCATGCTTTTTCATCGCCTCCACGTCGAAGCCGCACAGCGCCCGCATCACCGCCAGCCCCGGCGCGTCCTCGCGGCGAGCGTAGGGCGTCGCCAGCCGATACAAACTCAGGCTGCGGCAGTGATGCTGAATAAAGCGCTGTTCAAACAGGTGGATAAAATCCTGCGGCGCGCGGTTTTTATCCTGCGTCGCCTGCTGCAGCCACTCCAGCCAGCCGTAGGGCAGCACGCCGTCCGCGCCGCCCGGCCCCAGGCTGCGCACCTGAAGAGCGTCCTCCTCCAGCGAACTCACTTCTGCCGGACTAAACGCCAGCCCCAGATCGCCCCGCAGCTCGGGCGCTTCACCCGCCGCCTCCAGAATGCGGACGCACTGCTCCAGCGAGAAGCGCCACGGCTCGCGCCTCAGCTGCGCCATTACGCTATCAGCGCGGTTCGGTCGGCTTCTGTCCATAGCGACAGCTCCTCTCCTTCGTCCTGCAATACCGTATGCACAAAACCGTTCGCGGTGGCATTGCGCGCCAGAAAGCGGGCGATAATGCCGGCAAACAGCAGGCGGCAGCTGCCGGTAAATGCCTGCGGATCGAGCTCCAGCGTCACCCGGATACCGTTTCGCCAGCCGCGCCAGGCGTCCCGCCCGCGGTGTTCGCTCACCCGCTGACAGCGCATCCCGCAGATGCCGTTGATGTGCTGCCAGATAGCGGGTGAAGCGGCAGAAGGGGCATACAGCGCCAGCTGCTCCTTCAGCGTCTCCAGCGCCGCTTCCCCTTCCGTCAGCGACAGATGGTTGAGCGCCAGCGTTGAGAGCAGCTTCCAGCGCGCTTCCCGCCGGGAGGCCGGTGCAGAAGGCGCCGTCGGCGTGCCGAGCAGGCAAACCTGCGCCACCGGGCCGGGCTGTTCAAAGGTCAGCGCGGCTCCCGCGCAAAGCTGCGCCGCGCTGTCGCCGTTGGTACACCACAGCTTTGCCGTCAGGCTGGTTTCCTCCGCGCGTTCAAACGGATCGAACCGGCTGTCCACCAGCGTAAGCCACAGTTCGTTCCCCTGAAGGCGATTGCGCCTTACGTGCCAGAACCAGCGGGCATTGCTGTGCCCGCGCGCCGAATAGTACGGCGGGACGCGCCAGGCCTTCTCGCGGCGGCTCATCCACAGCTCCTGCAGACGATAGATCTGCACGTTGCTGTCGTGATGGTCCGCCACCAGCCGATGCTCGCTGCGGGTGTGTTCGGCCAGCAGCGGTTCAGCGGTGCGGGTGAAAAGGTTCACCACCGGCGTGCAGCCCAGGCGGATATCGCCGGGCTGAACGTGCTGCGCGGCCTGCGGCGCCCTGTCGAACGGGATGCAAAGCGTCAGCGTGTCGCCGTCGCCCGTCTCGGGGAGCGGCAGGTCGAAGTACATCAGCGCCTGCGGACAGTTCATCCACGCGCTCAGCGCCAGCGCGCTGGACTCCACGCCCGGTTCGCTGGGCAAAATCTCCCCGGCATTCATTAGCCCCACCGGCAGCGGACGACGCGGGCCCGTTGCGTGGGCGTACAGCAGGTCAAACAGCGCGGCGTTGACTTGCGGCGATCCGCAGAGATGGATCCGCAGGCGGTCTATCGCCAGCGTCGAAAACCGATGCGGCGGCAGGCAGCGCAGCGTGATGCGAAGCGCACCGCGCGCCTGCGGCAGCCCGCTCAGCTGCCGGGCCTGAGCGGCGTCGCACCAGGCAACATCGTCGATAGCCAGCGGCCACAGGGTGTGGGCAAGCGCCGTGCGCCACCAGAGGGTTTCCCCGCCGGCCTTTAGCGCGTAGAGCGGCGTCCCGGCGGGGATCGGATAGCCCTGGCTGAGATCGCCCGCCAGCGGATCGGGGGTAAAACAGGCGGTCGCGCAGGCGGGGAAAGGACGCATGGCGTGAGGAGAGAGCTGCTCCAGCAGCGATTCGCACAGCTCGCCAAAGCCGTCGTCAAGGCGCTGATGCAGCCGGGCGCTTTGCAGCGCAAAGCCTTCCAGCAGCCGCTCGACGTGGGGATCGGGGCAATCGAACTCGCTCAGCCGCAGGCGGGCCGCGACGTGCGGGTGCCGACGGGCGAACTCGCCGCTGGCGGCGCGCAGCCATTTGAGCTCCTGCATATAATCTTCAAGCAATCGATCGTCCATTGATCTTCTCCCGCGGAGGTTACCGCCAGCTGCCGTGCAGATAGGTCAAGTTCAGCGTCAGCGGCCTGTCGTCGTTGTGCAGCATGACGTCGAGATGCAGCGTCAGCGTCTGATGATGCGCCTCTCCGGCACGCACCGTGAGCGCCTGGATGCGCGGCTCATAGCGTAAGATGGCGGCGCGAAGCTGGCGGCAGAACCAGTCAAGCACCCGCTCATCGCCCCCGTTCAGGCCGTGCCACTCCGGCACGCCCCAAGCGAGCAGCGGCGGTAGCGCGTCGGCATCCGCCGGGGCGCGGGAGTTGAACAGTCGGCTCAGCTCCCGGCGCACCGATTCTCGCGGGGCGATCTCCTCATCCTGTAGCCTGTCAAACAGCGCGACCGGGATGGAGGATTTGATCATTTCTTATTCATCGCCATATCCCAGACGGAAGAAACATTGCCCTCTTTCTGCCCCCCCAGTTTCTGAGCGGTGATTTCCCATTTTATTTTGGTGAAGTTCAGCGACATGGTTTCGACCGGTTTACCGCCGGAACCACCGCTAACGCTCAGATGCGAGATAATCACGTTATCCAGGGTGTAAACGATAAATGGCAGCATTTTGGCGTCATCATTACGACATAGCGTCAGCACAGCTGTTTTCACCATCTTTCCGCTACAGCAGTATTCATTCAGTTTCGGCGTGGCAAGATCGACAAACTTAGTCAGTGACATTTCTCCGACATGCGCCCGTCCGGAGGTGCGTTCAGTGTTGCTGACGTCGTTGGTAACCTGCATCGCCACGTTATGGCTGAAGGACATAATTTCGATTTGGTCATTAAATCCTTCAACCTGACTTTCACCTTTAACATCATCGAGCTTTAAAAAAATCGCATCCATGGTTTATTTTCCTTTTTTATCATGCTGTTGCTGGCGGCGGCAGTTCAGCAACCAGGCGGATAGAGGTCGTCAACTCTTCCAGTTGGAAGTGCGGGCGCAGGAACACGACTGCGCGATAAACGCCCGGTTTACCAGGCACTTCACTCACGTCCACCCGCGCTTCGCGCAGCGGATAACGCGCTTTGATCTCCTGCGGGGCGCTGTCAGTCAGTAATACATAATCTGCAATCCAGTTGTTGAGATAGCGATCCACGTCATCGCGGCTCATAAAGCTGCCGACCTTGTCGCGCATAATCACCTTCAGATAGTGCGCAAAGCGGGACGCGGCAAGGATGTACGGCAGCATTGCCGAGATCCGCGCGTTGGCGTTGGCCTCCGGCGTGTTGTAAATCCTGGCCTGATTGGTGGTCTGCCCGCCAAAGAACGCGGCGGTGTTGGTATTTTTCTTATGGCACAGCGCGATAAACCCGAGATCGTTAAGCTCTTTCTCACGGCGGTCGGTGATGGCGATCTCCGTCGGGCAGCGCAGGCTGATGTCGCCGGACGGCGTGGCGAAGGTGTGCGCGGGAAGGCTTTCCACCAGGCCGCCCCCCTCCGCGCCGCGGATCGCCGCACACCAGCCGTACAGGGCAAAGGCTTCGGTAATGCGGTTGGCCAGCACCCAGGCGGCGTTGCCCCACAGGTATTTGCTGGCATCGAGGCCGTCTACGTCCTCAACAAAGTTGACGCCCTCCACCGGCACCGTATCCGGGCCGTACGGCAGGCGCTGCAGGACGTGCGGCAGCACCAGCGATACATAGCGGGAATCGTCGCTCTCGCGGAACGCCCGCCATTTGATTAGCTCGGTGCTCTCGAAGATCTTCGCCAGATCGCGCGGCACGTTCAGCTCGGCAAACGAGCCCATATCAAACAGGCGCGGGCTGGCAGAAGCGATAAACGGCGCATGGGCCGCCGCCGCAACCTGGGAAATTTTCTCCAGCAGCGCCACGTCCTGCGGATGGCGGCCAAACTCAAAATCCCCCACCAGCACGCTGTACGGATTGCCGCCAAAGGTGCCGTACTCGTCCTCATACAGCTTTTTAAACAGCGTGCTCTGGTCGAACTCCACCGCTTTTTCCAGATCGTCCTGAAGCTCTTTGCGCGAAACGTTCAGCAGGCGCAGCTTCAGCCGCGTGCTGGTTTCGGTGTTCATGACAAACTGATGCAGGCCGCGCCAAGAGGCCTCCAGCTTCTGCATATCGGGATGGTGCAGCACTTCATTAAGCTGGTCGCTGATAAGCGCATCGATCTGCGCGATACGGTGGTTAATCATCGCCACGGTGTCGCTCTCTATCGCCATCCCCTCGTCGAGGATCTGCGTCGCCAGCTCTTCCAGCATGTCGCGCGCGTAGGTCTGCTGCAGCTCATCGCGCGCCATTCTTCCTTCCTGGATAATGCGATCCAGCACGCTCAGCGTGACCGTCTGCCCGCCGGTTTCAGCTTGTTCCTGAACATTGTCCATTGCGCTTCTCCTTTCCGTTACGCGTTTTCGGCTGGTTTTTCTTCGGCTGCGAGTCTTAACGTCTGAAGCTCAGCGTTATCGTTGACCACCTGCTGCAACAACGCGTCCAAATCGTCGTTGCCGTCCAGCTTAGTCAGCAGATCGCGCAGGCGCTGCCTGGCCTGCAGCAGACGCTGAAGCGGCTTCACCTGGTTGATGATATTGAGGGGGGAGAAGTCATCAAATTCGCCAAAGTGCAGCTCAATGTTGAGCTTGCTGCCGTCGTTAGCGAGCCGATTTTCAACCTGCACGGCCAGGCGTGGAGAGAGGGACGAGAGCACATCATCAAAATTATCACGATCGATTTCGACAAAACGGCGCTCGCGTAATTTTTCAGGCGGCGATGCGGGCTGCCCGGATAAATCCGCTAAAATTCCCACGACAAGAGGAAGTTCTTTTTTCTCAATCGCGCCGCCCGTTTCAACATCATAGGTTATTTGCACGCGCGGTGGCCTAATACGGTTGAGTTTATGCTGAATGCTCTCTGCCATATTCAATCCTTTTTTAAAGCAATAGTATCCCTGGTGCTAAACCGGCAGCACCATTATTCGAAAACACGGTTTTTCTGAATAACTACGGCTAATATAAAAAACACAGCCAAAAATAAATATCAATCTAATTTTTTACTTTTTACACAAACTAAATCCATTTGATAAAAATCAATTAACTAAAAATTAACCATTAAATTTCAATGAGATATACGCAAACTTACCAACAAAGTTATATTTTCAGCTGAAATCATTCACCCCGCAAATGCTTTATTCTTAACATTTGCTTTCCGGAATATGCAGTGAATAATGATTTGCATCAAAAAACAAAGCGCCGTCATTAATTATCTTTTTTGAAAAGATATATACCCTAATCGACGCTGACAGAGGAATTGTTGGTAATTAACGCATGCCTCATATGAACTATGGCGGGTATAAAAGGATTTTATATGGCAATGGGTCAACGTCATGTAGCCAGATTAATATTCTGCGGTTTCTTAATTTTTCTGAATAGCGGCTGTTCGTTCTGGCAAAACCGGGTTGAATTCAAGGCTGTCGTAATTGAAACCGTTCCAGATGCAAATGATAACGCTCCAGTTGCGGTGGACATTGTCGCCGTTTCCGACCGCGCGCTGATCCCCACCGTGCAGGCGCTTACCGCAGCGCAGTGGTTCAACGCCAGATCGCAGCTGCTGCGCGACGCGCCGGACGGGCTCCGCGTCTGGTCGCTGGAGCTGGTGCCGGGTTCCCGCTTCGTTGCCAATGAAAATCCGCTGCAGGGCGTCCAGGCAGACGCGATCCTGCTGTTTGCCCGCTACCGCAGCGAAGGTGAGCACCGGCTACGCCTGGATAATGCCAATGCTCTGCACCTGTTACTGATGACCGATGAGGCCGTCCTCGCGCCCTGAACAAGGAAGATACGATGAGCACAATTCCGGCAATGGTCTGCTGGTATGAAGGAATGGCAATGCTGCCCCAGCATTTCCAGCTGCAGGCATTGCGTAATGAAACCCTTTCCGCCGCGCTTGCGCACAGCGCCAATCCCTGGTTCTGGGGCGTAAAACGGCTGCAGATCGATGAGGCGGCGCTATGCGCTGGCGTGCTGCGCATACTGCATCTGGAGGCCATCATGCCCGACGGTACGCCGCTCGATTACCGCATCGACGGCGATCCCCCGCTGGAGTTCGACTGCTCGCGCCTGCTCCCGGCGGCGCCGGACAGCGAGCATCGGCTCTGGCTGGCGCTGGCGCCGCACAGCCGCGCCGGAGAGTGGCAGCAGATGAGCACCCGCAACCGCTCCATTAACAGCGCGCCGCTGCCGGACCTGTGCAGCGGTGAATTTCCAGAAAGCATCCCCCTCTGGCAGCCCGCGCCGCGCCTGCTGATGTCGCACGAGCGCGCCGATTTCGTCTGCCTGCCGCTGCTGCAGGTGGTCTACACCGAAGGCGGTTTTCGTCAAAGCGAATGGTTTCCCCCCTCGCCCCGCATCAGCGAAGCGAGCTATCTCAGCCGCCACGCGCGCCAGATATGCCTGCAGGCGAGAGAGAAAATTCTGTTCCTGAGCCGGGAGATGCAGCTGGCGCAGCAAAATCAGCGCGGCGACGACTGGCTGTGGCTGACGCTGTCGCTACAGAGCATTCAGGGAACGCTGCCGCTGCTGGAAACGCTGGTCAACGGCGGTGAGCCGCATCCGCAGGATCTCTGGCGCGCGCTGTGCCTGTTCGTAGGACAGACGGCGATTCTGACCCAGGACAAAACGCTGCCCCTGCTGCCCGCCTTCGATTACCAGAACATGCATCCCGGCTTTGCCACGCTCTTTTCACTGCTGAGCGCACAGCTGGCGCACGTTCATCGCCGCTACCTCCGGCTCAGCTTCAGCAGAGTGGATAGCCACTTTTCCCTGCCGCTTCCGGCGGATGTGCACGCCGGGGAAGAGGTTGTCATCGGCATTCTGATGCCCAACGGCGACGCCGCCCGGGCCGAAGCGTGGCTCCAGCGCAGCCTGATTGCCAGCCAGCCCTTTTTGCCCATCCTGCGCCGTCAGCGAATGCACGGCATGCCTTTCGTCCCGCTGGCGCCACAAAAGCGCGGCGACTGGGAGACCGACGGCAGCATCGCGCTGTTCACCCTGACGCTGGCCCCCCAGTGGTTTGAAAAAGAGGCGCCGCTGGTGGTCGCGCCGCTCCATGAAACGGACGCGATGCCGCAGCAAGTGATGCTTTACCGACAGGAGGATCGCCATGACGCCCGCGGCTCCTGACATGCCCGCCAGCCGGCTGTTTGATGACGCCTTCTCCCGCTGGCTGGTGCAGTTCGACGGCTGGAAAAGCTGCACGCTGCCGCCCGATGCGCTGCATCTTCAGGCGTTTGAATACGCGAATCATCTCGTGGCGGAATACGGCCGACGCCTGACGCGCGAGCTGGGCTCGCCCTTTCAGCAGCAGATTGATGACGCCATTTACGCGCTGGTGGCGCTGATCGATGAAACGGTTCTTTACAGCGACTGGCCCGCGCTCGGCCTGTGGCAAAGCTGTCCGCTGGAATATCATCTGTGGCAAACCCACAGCGCGGGGGATCGGATCCCGCGCAAGATTGACAGCGTGCTCAGCGAGCGTCACCCGGGGCAGCGCGATGTCGCCGCGGTCTGGTTACGCTGCCTGACGCTCGGATTCGGCTCCCGTCGCGAGGATTTTAACGCCTCGTCCCGCCAGGAAACCTGCCGCCTGCTCTGGCTTTTCGCCTTCCAGTGCGACGCGCAGGCCGATGATATCGCCGAGCGCATGGCCTCGGCGTCGCTGGGCTCGCCCCTGCAGCTCCCGGCGCGCCGCCGCCTGCCGGACAATTCACAGCTGCACCTCATCGCCATTATCGTGCTGCTGGCGCTGCTGCTGCTGAGCCAGCGCCTGTGGTTCAGCATTGAAGAGGCGATTGGCGTCAACACGCTGCCGGATTTTCCGATCACCCAGTCCTGCCCGGGGGATGAAAAGTGACGCAACCCTGGCTGACGCTGTTGATTATCGTGCTGGTATTGCTGGCCCTTACGCTCTGGTGCGTCTGGTGGCAGTGGGAGTATCGCAACAATACCTTTATCCGCGCGCAAAAGGAGATCCAGCGCGCCTGCGGCGAACAGGATCCCTATGACGCTATGCGCATCCTGATGCTCGGCAACGAAGAGGACAACCGCCTGCTCTGCCGCAGCTGGTCGCTGACCGACGGCGCGGAAAACTGGTTCGGGCAGTGGTGGTTTAACCCGCAGTGCAGCCTGCTTTGCGTGCCGCAGGCGTTACAAACCGCCGGGAAAAAACGGCTTATCCGCCAGAGTGACTGGCAAAAACTGCTGGCCGCGCTGGTAAAAAGCCGCCCTCAGCGTCCGCTCGATGCCCTGGTTATCACCCTGCCGCTGGAGGCGCTGAACGGCGATGATGTCGCCCGCGCCAGCCTGCTGAACCACTGTCAGCAGATCCAGCAGGTATGCGGGCTGAGCCTGCCCATCTACCTTCTCATCAGCGGCATGGAATCGCTGGACGGCACCGCCGCGCTGCTGGCGCAGCTCCCGCCGGAGGCACGCCGCAGCCCTGTCGGCAGCGCGATCCCCGCGGCGAGGGAAGCGGTCTGGAAGCCGCAGTGGATCGACGATGCGCTGGACAACACCCGGGCTGCGCTGCGCCAGACCGTTACCGAGCTCGGCGCGCTGCAGGGAAATACGCCGCCAGCGCTGTTCCGGCTGCCGGAGTCTATTCCGCCGCTCGCCGCGCCGCTCCACGACTATTTTGACACGCTGTTTAACAGCAACGCCCGCGACGAGCCGCCGCTGCTCAGGGGGATCTGGTTTGTCGCCAGAACCCTGACGGAGGACAAACCGCAGATGCAGTTTTGCCAGGCGCTGCTCGCTGGAAAAATCGCCGCGGAGCGCGGGCTCGCCCTGCCCGTACGCCGCCTGCTGCGCCTGAACCTGCGCCGCCATTTTATTACCCTCGCCTGCTACAGCTGCCTTTGCGTCGCGTGGCTTATCGCCATGATCCTGAGCTGGCGATACCAGTATCCTAACGCCCAGCTGCTGCACGACCGCCTGCAGATACTCGCGGCGCAAACCGTCCGTGCCGATGCCCCCGGCGAGCGCTCCGCCGCCCTGTACTGGCGCGTGCTAAACGCGATCCCGCAATGGCAGTTTCGCTCCGTCGTCTGGCCCGGCTCGCTGTTCAGCCGTACCGATACCAGGCTGCGGGAAACCTTCAACAGCGCCACCCTCAGCAGCCTGCTAGTGCCCGCGACCAACGGCATTTGCCTGCAAAATCAGGAAAACGACGACCGGGACGGGGACGATCTGCTGCCGGAAGAACGCTACCGGCAGATCCAGCACCTTCTGGCTCAGGTAAAGCAGATGGAGTCGCGCTATCTGCCCTTGCTGCAGCTGATGCAGGTAAAAAAACCTACCGTGCAGACGCTTGCGACCGTCAGCGACAGCGTCTGGGGCGTAAGGGTCGACGCCGACTCGCTGCCCTCGCAGGAGGCGCTGAACGCGATGTTCGCGACGCTTAACCTTTCTCGCCTGCGGTTGCCCGATGCCAGCGAACTGACCCAGCGCAACAGCGCGCTGTTTTCCCGCGAAACCCTGCGCTGGCTGGAGCAGAACTATGGCAACACCAGCCTTGATGCCAATGAAGAGCAGCTCGAGCAGCTGCTGACGCTGTTCAGCAACGGCACGCGCGTCACCCCGCTGTTCGTGCGTTCGCTGGTCCGCCAGGTGAGCCGCCTGCAGGGCACGCTGACGACGATCAACAACCTCAGCCGCGACGCCACGCACACGCCGATCCGCCTGCCGCTGGACGAGCTGCTGGCCCAGGCCCGCGCGCTGCGGCTGATCGACAACGGCGTGATTGGGGCGGTACTGCGTCACGAAGCCCTGCTGCGCCAGCGCTTTCTGGCGCAGGTCGACGGCTCCCGGCTGCACTTTTCCTCCCTGACCGAGCAAACGCCGGAAGGCGATTTCAACGTGTCGCCGGATATTCTGGCGCTGCAAAAAAGCCTGCGCGATCTGCTGAATCAGCCCTTCTGGCAGCAGGGCGTTAACCCGGATACGGAACCTGACGCCGGATATCCTGGCAACCTGCAGCTTCAGCAGGCGCAGGCGCTGTACGCCGGGTATGAGCGCTTTATGCAGCAGCTTCCGGACAGCGTCTGGCGCCCGAGGCTGGCCCAGCTGGCGCAGCAGGCGGCGGAAAACGCCATGCGCCAGGCGCTCTACGCGGGCGCGGCCAGCGTGGCGCAAAGCAACGCTATCAGCACCGCCAGCGCGGACCGGGTTATTGACGCGTTCGGCCAGCTTAATCGCCCTCAGGCCGCCGACGCGCTGCGCAGGCAAATTGCCGCCCAGGTGATAGCCCGGGTGCGCCAGGACGGCAGCGCGCTGCTTCCGGCGGTGGATCCCCCGGCCGTCAGCTACGCCACCGCCGAACAGGCGCAGGCCAGCGGGCAGAAGGCGGCAGGCTGGGCCGCCGCGCAGGCGGAGCAAATCACCGCGGCGTTGACCCGCTATCAGCAGGACATTGACTGGCTCGACAGGCAGCGCGGCTGGCTCGCGCCGGAGGAGAATCAGCCGATCGCCCGCTGGAGCAGCTCGCTTCGGGCCATGCGGCGCATGCAGGAGCAGGATCCGGGGAGCCCGCCGGCCCAGATGAACGCCCTTGCCGCCGCGCTCCCGACGATGAGCGCGCAAAACTGCCGGGACGAACTGGCGCAGTACGGCGCGTCCGGCGGCAATGATTTTTACAGCCAGTCGCTGAACGCGCTGGTTAACGCCTCGCAGCAAAAGTGCCGTCAGCTGCGCCAGCAGGCGAGCATCGGCGCGACGCAGAAAATTTTCACGCTCTACAACGTCTGGCTGTCGGGGCGGTTTCCCTTCACCGCCGTGCCGCACGCGCCGGATGCGGACGTCGACCGGGTGCGAGAGCTGAACGAGCTGCTCGCACAGCTTCCGGCGGAGGCGCTATCCGAACAGCCGCCGCTGATTCAGCAGCTGGCGGCGGCACGGCCGCTGCTCGCCGCGCTGGTTGCGCCCGAAGGGGTGACCGTGCGGGTTATCTGGCGAACCTCGCGCCAGCGCGAAAGCGGCGCGGACCAGATAGCCGACTGGCGGCTGAGCGGCAATCAGCAAAGTATCAGCTATCCGGGGGGAGCAACCGATCTCCAGTGGCGCAGCGGCGATGGCCTGAGCTTCAGCCTGCGCTGGGCCGCGAACTCCGCCTGGCGGCCACTGCCGGGCAGCGCGCAAGCCAGCGTGACGGTAAGCGGAGATACGGGCCGCTGGCGCTGGCAGGGGGCGTGGTCGCTGCTGAGAATGATTGGGGAACAGCGCGTGGGCGGCGCGCTGGCGCAGCCTCTGCCGCTGCGCTTTACGCTTCCGGTGGGCGAGGGTCATCAGCAGATGCAGGCGACCGTCTTTTTGCAGATCGCCCTGCTGGATAGCAAAGAAAAGACGCCGCTACCGTGGATCCCCCTAACCGAACAGGGATTATCAGGAGGACAATGATGGAACATATCGAGGCGCTGCTGGCGCCCATTGCGGCAGATAACCGCTGCGGAGATCCAATCCGCTACTCGCCGGCGTTCGACAGGCTGGTCGCCGCCCGGCAGCAGGATGACGAAACGCTGCCCACCGGCGTCTGGCAGAGCACGCCGCGGCGCGCCGACTGGGAGAACGTTGCGAGCATCGCCGTTGAGCTGACCGAAACGCTGAGTAAGGATCTGGTGATTATGGGCTGGCTGGGCGAAGCGTGGATCCGAACGCGCGGGCTGACCGCCCTGCCCGACGCGCTGGCGCTGGCGACGCTGGCGCTTGAACGCTACCCGGAGGAGCTGCATCCGCAGATCAAAGAGGGGGATTACGACTATCGCGCCGCGCCCCTGCGCTGGATGGCGCAGCACTACGCCGCGCTGATTGCCGAGGCTCCGCTCTTTTGCGTCAACGGGGAAAACGTCTCGTTAGCGCAGTGGCAGCAGGGCAAGGTTGCGGCGATCCCACTGCCCGGCGCAGACGCCGCGCAGGTTCAGGCGTTGACGGAAAGCCTGGGGTGGCTTACGCGCCTTAATGCCGTATGCCAGAGCTGGCCCGCCGCCTCGGCCCCCTCCTTCAGCGCGCTGGAGCAAAAAATCAAAACGGGCCTGCAGGCGCTGGGGAGCGCTGCGCCGCAAGCCCCACCGCCGCTGGCAACGGAGACGCCGCCCGCGGCCAGCGAGGTTATAGCGTTTGCGGATCGGGAACAGGCCTATCGGGTGATGAAGCAGGTGGCGGATTACCTGGCGCGCACCGAACCGCACAGCCCGGTACCCTATTTGCTGTACCGCGCCTTTGCCTGGGGGCATATGCCTCTGCCGGAGCTGCTTTCGGAACTGATTAACAGCGATGAATCCGCCCGCCGACTGTGGCGGCAAATGGGGGTGTTACCATGAGTTGTCCAGGAGTCTGTACCGGCGCAGTCATGCAGTGTTCATTCGGCGTCGCGCCCGCCACGCTGAACGTCCTGCCGGTCAGCCGAACCATCGTCAACAACATGCCGATGGCAAATATTATGGATAACAAGCCGTTTATCAATATTTTGCCCTTCGGGATGTGCAACAGCATCGCCAACCCGACCGTAGCCGCGGCCACCGCGGCGGCGCTTGGGGTTCTGACGCCGATGCCGTGTATTCCATCGACCGTTGCGCCCTGGATGCCGGGCTCGCCAACGATAGTGGTGGGCAATGCGCCCGCCCTCACCGCGCAGTCACAGCTAATATGCATGTGGGGCGGCGTGATTCAGATAAGCTTCCCGGGGCAGGTCACGACGGTGGTGGCGTAGACGAGGTGCCGACGCTCTTCAGGGGTGAAAGGCGTCGGCGTCGTTCAATACGCTCAGTGCTTGTCGCGCCCGCCGAGGAAGAAGATGCCCAGCGGAATGGCAAGAAGAACGGTGAAGACCAGGCTGTAAACAAAGATCATCGCGGATTGCAGCACGAACATGCTGGTCGTCCACTGCGACAGCGGAATGTTGTACTGTTCAATCACGCCAACGATGGTTGCCCGGCCAACGCACGCTGCGGCAATCATAAAGACCACCAGCAGAGCGAGGAGAAATTTGCGCCCTTCGGGCGTTTTCAGTTTTTCGCGAACCATGTCTCAATTCCCTTTACAGATGAATAACAATATCTGGCGCTTAAAATAACACGATCCTTCCCCTGACTCCACATCAGCACAAACCACCAAACAACGCCATGACAGGCAGTGCATCACGCTATTCATTTCGAAAATATAAGTAAATCACTCCAATCATTCATATGGGTTATGCTAGTCTGAATCCGTTCGTTTTAACAAAAAGGAATAACTGTGAAAAACGCCCCTAAATTTGCCATTGCCCTGATTGCCGCTGCCGTGAGCGTCAGCGCGTTTGCTAATGACGCTCAGAAAGAGCAGCCGCTGGAAAAGGTCGCGCCGTATCCGCAGGCGGAGAAAGGCATGAAGCGCCAGGTGATTCAGCTGCCCGCTCAGCAGGACGAAGGGAACTTCAAGGTCGAGCTGCTGATCGGGCAAACGCTTGAAGTGGACTGCAACCAGCACCGCCTGGGCGGCCAGCTGGAAAGCAAAACCCTGGAAGGCTGGGGTTATGACTACTACGTCTTCGACAAAGTGACGTCTCCGGTCTCCACCATGATGGCCTGCCCGGACGGCAAAAAAGAGAAGAAATTCGTGACCGCGTACCTGGGCGACAATAGCCTGCTTCGCTACAACAGCAAGCTGCCGATCGTGGTGTATACGCCGGAAAACGTGGACGTGAAGTATCGCGTGTGGAAGGCGGACGAGACGGTCGGTCAAGCGGAAGTACGTTAAGAATAAGTCGGGTGGCGGCTTCGCCGGGCCCTCACCCAACGCTCTCCCACCGGGAGAGGGAGAAAACACTAAAAACGGTAACGGATGTTACCGTTTTTCTTTTACCCTACAGCGCGATATCCGCCACCGGCTTGTTTTCCGGCTGAGGCTTCAGCTCCGCTTTTGGCGCAGCGTCTGCCGCCTGCGGCTTGATGTACTGCAGCTGCAGAACGCGGCTGGTATACTCCAGCTCCTGCTCCGTGGCGTCGACGTTGCCGTTCAGCTTCGTGCCGTAAGACGGAATAATGGTTTTCAGCTTCGCCTGCCACTCCGGGCTGGCAACTTTATCTTTAAACACTTTTTCCATCAGGTGCAGCATGATTGGCGCAGCGGTTGACGCGCCCGGTGACGCGCCCAGCAGCGCGGCAATGGTGCCATCCTTATCGCTCACCACTTCCGTACCCAGACGCAGCACGCCGCCCTCTTTCGGATCGCGCTTGATGATCTGCACGCGCTGGCCCGCCTGCCACAAACGCCAGTCCTCTTTCTTCGCCTGCGGATAGTACTCTTTCAGCGCCGCAAAGCGGTCGTCGTCAGAGAGCATCACCTGGCTAATCAGGTATTTCACCAGATCGAAGTTATCCAGACCCACGTCCACCATCGGCTTGAAGTTGGAGGTGGTGGTCGCGCTCAGCAGGTCGAACAGCGAGCCGTTTTTCAGGAACTTCGTTGAGAAGGTGGCGAACGGCCCAAACAGCACCACGCGCTTGCCGTCCAGCATGCGGGTATCGATATGCGGTACGGACATCGGCGGCGCGCCGACGGAGGCCTGGCCGTAGACTTTTGCCAGATGGCGGTTCACCACTTCCGGGTTTTCAGACACCAGGAACTGGCCGCCCACCGGGAAGCCCGCGTAGTCGTCAGCTTCAGGAATACCGGTCTCCTGCAGCAGCTTCAGCGCCGCGCCGCCCGCACCGATAAAGACAAACTTCGCCTTGATGACGCGCTCGGCATCGTTGTTTTTCAGATCGGCAACGGTCACGCTCCAGCTGTTGTCCGCATTGCGCTTGAATCCGCGCACCTCGGTGCTGAGCTGCAGGTTGAAGTTCTCTTTCTTCTTCAGAGCGCCCACCAGCTGGCGGGTGATTTCACCGTAGTTCACGTCGGTGCCGATTTCGGTACGCGTGGCGGCCACCTTCTGGTTCGGATCGCGTCCTTCCATGACCAGCGGCGCCCACTCTTTGATCTGCGCGTGATCTTCAGAATACTTCATGCCGCGGAACAGGGTGCTCTGCTGCAGGGCCGCGTAGCGCGCGCGCAGGAAGTTAACGTTCTGGTCGCCCCACACAAAGCTCATGTGCGGCACGGTGTTGATGAAGGAGTGCGGATCGTGCATCACGCCGCTGTTCACCTGGTGAGACCAGAACTGGCGGGAGATCTGGAAGGCTTCGTTAATTTCAACCGCCTTTTCGATACTAATGGAACCGTCCTTTTTCTGCGGCGTATAGTTCAGTTCCATGAGTGCCGAATGGCCGGTACCGGCGTTGTTCCAGCCGTTAGAACTCTCCTGCGCCACGCCGTCGAGGCGCTCGACCATGGTCATCGACCAGTCCGGCTGCAGCTCTTGCAGATAGGTTCCCAGAGTAGCGCTCATGATGCCGCCACCGATTAAAAGGACGTCCGTTTCCTGCTCTTTTGGCGTTTCCGCTTTTGCCGCCATGGAGACGGCGTTCAGCCCCACGGCCAGGGTAAAGAGCATGGCAGTCATTTTTTTCATAATTTATGCCTTCGTTGAAATGTACTTGTGCGTGGAAATTGCAGGTGAAAAAAACTGCGGGGGCAACGGTAGCAACTTTTAAATATTGTTTAAAGGTTACGAAATTATTGTAATTGTGAAATTTAATGGTGGAATGTTTGTGTGGCATTCCGCCTGCGGGTAGTAAAGCGCGCGGATTGTGGCTACTATGCTGCACTTTGTGATCGCGCGCACGGAAGCCTGCCCTAACCTGCGAACTGCTATGCCTTTAACTCAATCTCAAGATCGCGTTGCCAACGTGATTCGTTCCCCTTCTCGCCTGATGCGCGAAACGCTGGCGGGCGTAATTACCGCCCTCGCCCTGATCCCGGAAGTGATTTCGTTTTCGGTGGTCGCGGGCGTCGACCCGAAGGTCAGCCTGGTTGCCTCCGTGGTGCTCTGCTTTGCGCTCTCCGTGCTGGGCGGCCGCCCGGCGATGGTAACCGCGGCCGCGGGCTCCGTCGCGCTGGTCATCGGGCCGATGGTGCACCAGCACGGCGTTCAGTACATTCTTCCCGCCGTGATGATGGCGGGCGTCATTCAGATCCTGTTCGGCGCGCTGGGAATGGCGCGGCTGATGCGCTTTGTGCCTCAGCCGGTGATGACCGGGTTTGTTAACGCGCTGGGGATCCTGATTTTCTTCGCCCAGGTTCCGCATTTCTGGAGCCGCAGCCCGCTAATTCTCGGGCTGTTCGTCCTGACGCTGCTGATCGTGCTGTGGGTGCCGCGCTACGTTAAAAGCGTGCCGTCGCCGCTGATCGCCATCGTGGTATTAACCCTGTTCACCGTCACCACCGGGCAGGTTCTGCCGACCGTGGGCGACGAAGGCTCCATGAGCGGCGGCCTGCCGGGGCTGACGGAGCTGCTGGTGCCGCTCAACCTTGAAACGCTGAGCATCATCTGGCCCTGCGCGCTGAGCATCGCGTTTGTCGGCCTGCTCGAATCGCTGCTGACCGCGAAGCTGGTGGACGAGCTGACCGCCACGCCGTCAAGCAAGCGTCGCGAGAGCATTGGGCTGGGCGTCGGGAATATTCTGGCCGGATTTTACGGCGGCATTGCGGGCTGCGCGATGATCGGGCAAACCATCGTCAACGTGGAGATGGGCAAAGGCCGCAGCCGCGTCTCCACGATCGCCGCCGCCGCCGTGCTGCTGGTGCTGGTCACGGCGCTGAGCGAGGTGATGGCAAAAATTCCGATGGCCGTGCTGGCCGGGATTATGGCCATCGTAGCGGTGAAAACGTTCAGCTGGCACAGCGTTCAGCCCGCGGCCCTCAAGCATGCGCCCATAGCCGAAACGCTGGTGATGCTGGTGACGGTGGCCGCCACCGTCTCAACCGGTAACCTGGCGATTGGGGTGCTGGGCGGGATCGTGGTGATGGTCATTCTCCCCGCCCGGCTCAGGCGCGCGCGCCTGGCTAAAGAAGAAACACCGTCGCCAGACCAAGGAAAATAAAGAAGCCGCCGGTGTCGGTAATGGCGGTGATCATCACGCTCGACCCCACCGCGGGGTCGCGCTTCAGCTTAGTCATCGTCAGCGGGATGATGACCCCCATCATCGACGCCACCAGCAGGTTCAGCACCATCGCCAGCATCATCACGCCGCCCAGCGCCATATCGTCGTACAGCCACCAGGTGATGCCGCCCATGATCCCGCCCCACACGAGGCCGTTAATCAGCGCCACGCCCATCTCCCTGAAGATCAGGAAGGCAAAGTTGCCGGGCTGAATGTTCTCCAGCGCGAGGGCGCGAACGATCATGGTGATGGTCTGGTTGCCGGTGTTGCCGCCAATGCCCGCCACGATCGGCATCAGCGAGGCCAGTGCCACCAGCTGGGAGATGGTGTGCTCAAACCCGTCGATGACGCGCGAGGCGATAAACGCGGTGCAGAGGTTGATCGCCAGCCACGCCCAGCGGGTTTTCACCGCCTTGCCCACCGAGGCGTGTACGTCATCTTCCGCGCTGATCCCGCCGAGGGCGCGCAGGTCGTTGTCGGTTTCTTCGTAGACCACGTCCACGATCTCGTCGATGGTCAGACGCCCCATCAGCTTGCCGACGGAGTCCACCACCGCGGCGCTGACCAGGTCATCACGTTCGAAGGTACGGGCCGCTTTCTCAGCGTCATCTTCCGGGGAGAAGACCATCGGCTCGGTTTCCATCACCTCGCTCACCCGCCGCTGCGCGCTGTTGAGCAAGATGGTTTTCAGCTCCAGCTCGCCGAGCAGGGTTTTGTCCCGCGAGGTGACGAACAGCTTATCGGTGTTGTCCGGCATCTTGCCCAGCCGGCGCAGGTAGCGCTGCACGGTGCCGAGCGTGACGTCCGGACGCACCATGATGACGCCGAACTCCATGATCGCGCCGACGCTGTTTTTCTCGTAGTGCATCACCTGGCGCACGCGGGCGCGCTCGTCGGCCGGCAGCGAGGCCAGCAGGCGTCCCGTCAGGTTTCGCGGCAGGTGCTGCACGAGGTAAATCTGCTCGTCGATGTCGAGCGTCTGAACCGCATCGAGGATGTCGCGGTCGCTCATCTCGTCGATCAGGTCGTCCCAGACGTTTTCAGAGGCTTCGAGCAGAACCTGCCCGCGCTCGTGGTCCTGCACCAGGCGCCACAGGGCGTGACGCTCCTCGGACGGCAGGGCTTCAAGCGTATCCGCCAGATCGGGCGGCGGCAAATGGGCGACCAGCGCACCTACCTCAGCAATATCGTCGGCTAACGTGCCGACATCATATTGCTCAGCCAGGGTCAGTTTGCCCAGTAGCGAAGAGGTGACCGCTTTATCGGTCGTGAGGAGCCAGATGAGGCGCGCACGCTCCTGATCGCGCAACCTTGCGCTGTTTTTTTTCAATACCGACATTAATCATAAATCCATGAAATGAGATGGCACTAAGCATAGCGCGGAGATATGTAAATAAGAATAAACAACGGCGGGAGATGGAGAAAAAAACGGCATACGGACCGCAATTTGTTCCCTCTCCCGATGGGGTGAGGGATTCCCACAAATTTCAGCCAGGCACAGAATACACCCTCTCCATTCAGGGAGAGGGTTGGGGTGAGGGCTTCAGGCCGTGCGCGCCACCGCATCACGCGACGCGGCGTCGCGCTCGTCACCGGTCAGCTCGCTCAGCCTGCCGTCGCGCATCTCCAGCAGTCGATCGGCATGGATGAAGTAGTGGTCGTCGTGGCTGATGGCAAAGATGGTCTTGCCCATCTCCTTCATCAGCGGCAGCAGCACCTGATAGAACTCGCGGCGGAAGTGCGGGTCCTGATCCGCCGCCCATTCGTCCAGCAGGATGATATCGCGCTCCTCAGCCAGGGCCAGCAGCAGCGCCACGCGCTTCTTCTGCCCTTTAGAGAGCTTAAGATTGAGGATCCTGCCGTCCTGCAGCTCCAGCTTGTGCGACATCTGCAGATGCGCCAGCCACTTCTCCACCAGCGCCGGATTGGCCTCCTGCCCTTCCGGGCCGAGCAGCCTGTCGAAGAGCCAGACGTCCGTGAACACCGCCGAGAACAGCTTGCGGTAGTCCTCCGGTTTCTCCGCGCTCAGCGCCTTGCCGTCGAGCAGAATTTCCCCCGACTGCGGCTGATACAGCCCGGTCAGCAGCATCGCCAGCGTCGATTTTCCGCTGCCGTTGCCGCCAATCAGGAACAGCAGCTCGCCGCGGTGCAGGGTCAAATTAATCGGCCCCACCGAGAAGGCGTTGTCCTGGTAGCGGAAGGTCACGTCGCGCAGCTCAAGGGTTTGCCAGTTCGGGAACGCCTGCGGGCGCGGGAACTCGGCCCTGAACGGCGCGAGGTCAAACTTCCTGAGCTTGTTAAAGGCCACCTGGGCGCTGAGCAGCGTGGGCAGCGCGCCGACGGCGGACAGCAGCGGCGTGCGCAGGAACAGCAGCGTCAGCGAGTAGGTCGCCGCAACGTTGGTATCGGCCCAGCCGAGGCTGTTTGCCATCCAGAACACCAGCCCGATGGCGCCGAGCATCATAATGTTCGACCAGTTCACCGCGCTCAGGTGGAACGTATCGGCGCGAATAATGTGGTGACGGTATTCGCGCGCGTCCGGGATGTAGAGGTGGTTATAAATATGCTCGGCGCGCTCGCGGTTCAGCGTCAGCTCCTTGCGCCCTTCCAGCACCGTCTGATAGTCGTTATAGAGCTTATCTTCCGTTTCCCGCAGCACCGCCATGTGCTTATAGACGCGCGACACCAGCAGGAATCCGCCCCAGATGGTGATGACAATCCACAGCGCGGTCACGGCCAGCATTTTCGTGGAGAGCCAGGCCAGATAGGCCGCGGAGCCGAAGGTCAGAATGATCCCCTGCACCAGCTCCGGCAGGCGCACGAACGCAATGGTGATGGCGCGCACGTCGCTGGTCAGCCCCGCCAGAAGGGAGGCGCTGCCGAGCTGCTCGATCCGCTCTACCTGGGTATCGAGGATCCGTTTGATAAACTCGCCGCGCAGGCGGAAAACGAAGTGGTGGCCCAGCGCGGTCAGGGCGAGCTGCGAGCCGAGCGTCACGGCCATCAGCAGCAGGAGCAGCCCAAGAAACTCCGGCAGAACGGAGAGCGAGGTGTCGACCATTTCGATAAGCCGCACGTTGATAAACGCAATCAGCCCAATACCCAACGCCGCGCTGGCGAGGCTGAGCGCCATCACCGCGATAAATGGCCAGCGGTACTGACGCCAGACAAGAAGAAGTAGTTGCATGCAAAGCAATCCGAACAGGAAAAAACAGCCAGCAGTGTAAACTGCCTTACGCGCACATCAAGAATAATTCTTATTTTTATTCGCTATTCCCGCCTGGCGGAACGTCAGGTTATAGCGGAACTCGCCCGTCAGGGGGTGATCGCCGGGCTTAAGCGGCTGAATACCGTGGTAATACAGCCGCGACTCCCGGCCCCAGACCACCACGTCACCGTGCTCCAGCATCAGGCGCTTCAGCGGATCGTTACGCCGCAGGCCGCCAAACTGGAAGACGGCAGGCAGGCCGAGCGAGACGGAGACGATCGGCGCGTGCAGGTCCGGCTCGTCTTTGTCCTGGTGCAGCGAGAGCTTCGCGCCCACCGCGTAGCGGTTGATAAGGCAGGCGTCCGGCTGAAAATCAGGGTAGCCCGCCTCAACCGCCGCGTCATGGCACAGCGCCGCAAACAGCGATGGGATCGGCGGCCAGGGCCTGTCGGTCACGGGGTCGGTTTCGGCGTAGACGTAGCCGCGCGCGTCCGTCGCCCAGCCCAGCGTGCCGCAGTTGGTCATCGCAACCGACATGGTGTAGCCTCCCGGCGTCACCATATGGCGAAAAGGCGAGACCGCCGCGACCGACGCGATCGCGTCAAACAGCGCCGCCGCGCGCGACAGCGCAAAGCGGCGCAGGATTGTCGCCCCCGGCGCGAGCGGTTCCTGCCAGGGTTCGGCGTCGGCAAAGAGATCGAGCATTAGTCCTCCTGCGTTTTGGCTTCGCGCCGTAAAAGCTGCGCTTTACGCGCCGTTCCCCAGCGGTAGCCGGACAGCGCCCCGTCGTTTCTGACTACGCGATGGCACGGAATAACAATCGCCAGCGTATTTGCCGCGCATGCGCCCGCTACCGCGCGCACGGCGTTCGGTTTGCCGATGCTGCGCGCCACCTGCTGGTAGCTTGCCGTCTCGCCGCAGGGGATCGCCCGCAGCGCCTGCCAGACCTGCTGCTGAAAGGCCGTTCCGCGGATATCCAGCGGCAGCGTCAGGGGCACGCCTCGGCCGTCGATGCTGGCGATAACCCGTTCAATCCGCTGGGCAAATTCCCCCAGAACCGGCTCAGGCCGCGCGTGGGGGAACACCGACGCCAGTTCATTTATTAACGCGCTGTCGTCGTCACCCAACAGTATCGCGCAGATCCCACGCTCGCTTTCCCCCACCAGGCAGCGGCCCAGCGAGCAGTCACCGATGGCGTAACGCACGGCAGCGTCGCCCTTGCGATACTGTTTTGCGGTCATCCCCAGCGCGGCGTCCGCTCTGCGATAGTAGCTGCTGCTGTCCGGAAACCCCGCCGCCAGCACGGCATCGGTAACGTTGTCACCGTGCGCGAGCGCGCTGCGCAGGCGTTTTTCCCGCGCCGCCTGCTGCCAGGCTTTGGGCGTCATGCCGGTGATGGATTTAAACAGGCGGTGGAAGTGGAAGGGACTCATGGCCACCTGCCGGGCCAGCCGTTCCAGCGTCAGGGTTGGATCGTCTTCCAGCAGGCGGCAGGCCTGCTCCACCTTCGCCAGCTTTTGCTCCTGCGGATCGATTTTGTCCGGCATGCAGCGCTTGCACGGCCTGAACCCGGCCTCGATTGCGCGCTGCGCATCGGGATAAAACCGGACGTTTTTGCGCAGCGCGTGGCGGGCGCGGCAGGACGGGCGGCAGAAAATGCCGGTCGTTTGCACGGCAAAGACAAACTGATTATCCGCGTGCGGATCGCGGGCCAGCACGGCCAGCCAACGATCCTCATCGGTACTCAAGGCTACATGTTTCATCATCGACTCCTCCTACAAGCATATGCATACCTTGCCCGAGCGCCAGCGAAGAAAAACCCGCAACCTTGCTTTTTAATTTTTATCGCTCACCAGGAAGCTCTGAAACTGCGGCGAGCGCCAGGTTTTAAACCCGTCCGCCTCTTTAGTGATCATATAGACCGCCAGCCCCTCCTGGCGCACCACTTCCTTGGCTTTTTCCGTTCCCAGCACCATCAGCCCGGTATCCCAGGCATCCGCTTCCAGCGCCGTCGGCGCGATAACCGTTACGGAAACCAGATTATGCTCGATAGGGCGACCCGTCTGGGGGTCGATCACGTGCGAAATGCGCTTTCCGTCAAGCTCGTAGTAGTTGCGGTAGCTGCCCGAGGTGCTGATGCCGTGACCGTTAATGTCCACCACCGCCTGCACCGCGTTTTGCCGATCGGTAGGCTGCTGGATCGCCACCCGCCACGGCTTGCCGCTGGCGTTCATGCCGCGGCTGACTAGCGCGCCGCCAACGGACACCAGATAGCGTGAGATCCCCTCTTCTGCCATCAGCGCGGCTAAGTGGTCTGCGGCATATCCTTCCCCTACGGTCGAGAGATCGACAAACAGGTCGGGAATGTCTTTTTGCAGATACTGCTGGCCGTACTGGTTGATTACCGTCAGGTGCTGCAGGCCCGTGCGGGCGCGGGCATCGTCAATGGCGGCCTGGTCGGGGGTTTTGACCGGCTGCCTGTTGGGGCCAAACCCCCAGAGGTTCACCAGCGGACCAACGGTGACGTCCATCGCGCCGTGCGTTTTATACCCCACGCGCATGGATTCGGTCACGATGTCCGCCATGGCCTCGCTCACCGGCCACAGCGAGGTGCTTTTCGAGAGGTTGAAGCGCATCAGCGCGGAGTCGTTTTTATAGGTCGAAAGCAGCTGATCGTCCGCGTCCAGCTGCGCCTGAATTTTGTCGCGCAGCTCGCTAGCCCGCGCGCCGTCGAGGTTCATCACGCTGACGCGCCAGAAGGTCCCCATGGTTTTCCCTTCCAGCACCGTCGCGGCGGGCGCGTCGGTATTAGCGGTTTGCGTGGAAGAGTCGCACGCGGTCAGGAAAAAAAGCGTTGCCAGAAGGCTGGCGCGTAAAAAAGTCATGTCCATTCGTTATTATCCTCATGCCAGGGCGGCAAGAGTACACCAAAAAAGAGGTTTTTAAGACGCTAAAAGGCATGAAAAAAGGGGCCAAATGGCCCCTTGCAATACTGTGTAACGAATTAGAACTGGTAAACCAGACCCAGCGCTACGATGTCATCAGTACCGATGCCCGCCTGACGGGTGAACTCGTTTTCATCAACCAGGTTGATTTTGTAATCAACGTAGGTAGACATGTTTTTGTTGAAGTAGTAGGTCGCGCCAACGTCAACATATTTCAGCAGGTCCTGGTCGCCGTAGCCGTTGTCCAGGTCTTTACCTTTAGACTGCAAATACGCCACGGATGGACGCAGGCCGAAGTCGAACTGGTACTGAGCAACCACTTCGAAGTTCTGCGCTTTGTTGGCCCAGCCCAGGTTACCGGCGCGAGTTGCGTTGTAGGTCTGGGTGTACTGCGCTGCCAGGTAGATGTTGTTCGCGTCGTATTTCAGACCGCCGGTGTAGGTTTCAGCGCGGTCGCCGTTGCCGTAGGCCAGGTTGTTCTGCGCGTCAGTACGCTTGGAGCTGGTGATAGCCGTACCGATACCGAAGCCTTCGCCCAGATCGTAAGTGATAGAACCGCCGTAGCCGTCGCCGTTCTGACGCAGTTCGTCACGGCCGTTGTTGGTCTGGCCTTCACCGCTGGCGCTGCCGTTTTTACCCTGATACTGCAGAGCAAAGTTCAGGCCGTCCACCAGACCGAAGAAGTCGGTGTTACGGTAGGTTGCCACGCCGTTTGCACGGGACTGCATGAAGTTGTCAGAACCGTAGGTGTCGCCGCCGAATTCTGGCAGAACGTCGGTCCAGGAGGTCACGTCGTACACAACGCCATAGTTACGACCGTAGTCGAAAGAACCGGCATCGCCGAATTTCAGACCGGCAAACGCCACACGGGTCCAGGAGTTGTTTTCGTTTTCTGCGGAGTTACCCTGAATCTGGTATTCCCACTGGCCGTAACCGGTCAGCTGATCGTTAACCTGCGTTTCGCCTTTGAAGCCCAGACGCATGTAGGTCTGGTCGCCGTCTGCGCTCTTGTCATCAGAGAAATAGTGCAGACCATCAACTTTGCCGTACAGATCTAATTTGTTGCCGTCTTTGTTGTAAATTTCAGCCGCATTCGCTGCGCCTGCTACCAGCAAAGCTGGTACCAGGAGGGACAGTACTTTAACTTTCATTTTTTAACCCTCTGTTATATGCCTTATTATTTACCACTGCTTACTGGTCAACCCTCTTAACCAGTCGGCGTTTTCATTGTCCTTAAAAATACAGAATAATCCAACAGGAATATGATACGAAAACTTTGAAGATGTTTCATTTATCCATAAACATGTTTCCAATTGTAAATTTGAGGGAACTTTCACAAAGCACGCAAGGATTAAAAATACCGCACGGATAATCAATAAAATTAAAAAAACCTTTAATATCAATATAATGTAAGGCGCAATTTTAGAGCACTGAATGACAAAACAAAATCGCTTGATTTCTCTAAAATAACTCTCGCTATCATCATTAACTTTATTTATTACCGTCATTCAGTTTTGAATGTCTGTTTATCCCTAATTGAGCCGAATGCCCTGCATTCGGTTTTTTTTTACGCTTCTTTACGTAAAATGACTTTTTTTATGCTACAGCGATGAAATTATAATGACTATTAACTAAATCACTCCCCCGCGCGGTTCGTGATTAAAAGTTTGCCAGAAAACTTAATTTCTTGTTTATTCGTGCTATTCCTACCCCTTGATTGCCAATTATTTGTACGGTTAAGCCGCCGTTGTACACATTTAAACCGCTGTGGAAGCAGCATAATTCCTGCGGAAAAAGTCCTGAGTCACCCACTATGGCGCTGGAATTTCAGGTATTACCCTTTATACTGCCGTATCCCCTTACCGCGCGGCCACTATGGGTTAAACATATCAATGAGTCAGACTGAAACTCCCGCTCCGGGCAAATTCTCTCTTTTACCGGGAAGTATTACCCGTTTCTTTCTTCTATTGATCGTGGTGCTGCTCGTCACAATGGGGGTGATGGTCCAGAGCGCGGTGAACGCGTGGCTCAAGGATAAGAGTTATCAAATTGTCGATATCACCCATGCGGTGCACAAGCGCATCGACACGTGGCGCTATGCCACCTGGCAGATTTACGACACTATCGCCGCCGCGCCCGCTACGGCGTCCGGAGATGGCCTGCAGGAGACGCGCCTGAAGCAGGACGTCTATTACCTCGAAAAGCCTCAGCGCAAGACGGAAGCCCTGATTTTTGGCTCGCACGACAGCGCAACGCTTGAGATGACGCAGCGTATGTCCTCGTATCTCGACACCCTGTGGGGCGCAGAGACGGTGCCGTGGTCGATGTATTATCTCAACGGTCAGGACAACAGCATGATCCTGATCTCCACCCTGCCGCTGAAAGACCTGTCGTCCGGCTTTAAGGAAACGACCATCGGCAGCATCGTGGATTCCCGCAGAGCGGAAATGCTGCAGCAGGCGAACGCGCTGGACGAGCGCGAAAGCTTTTCTTCCCTGCGCCGTCTCGCCTGGCAAAACGGGCACTATTTTACGCTGCGCACCACCTTTAACCAGCCGGGACATCTGGCGACGGTCGTCGCGTTTGACCTGCCGATTAACGACCTGATCCCGCCGGATATGCAGCTGGACAGCTTCCGCCTGGATCCTGACAACACCACGCAGAATATGCGCACGCCGCCAGATAAAGAGGGCGCGGAAAGCGTTTCGATTTCCTTTAACGGCTCGAAGATTGAAATTTCGTCCTCGCTAAACTCAACCGGCATGCGCCTGGTGTGGCAGGTACCATTCGGCACCCTGCTGCTCGACACGCTGCAAAACATCCTGCTGCCGCTGCTGCTGAATATCGGCCTGCTGGCGCTGGCGCTGTTTGGCTACAGCACGTTTCGTTTCCAGACGGGGCGTCAAAACGAATCCTCGTCGGTATCCACCGGCACCAGCAACGAGTTGCGCGTGCTGCGCGCGCTTAATGAAGAGATTATCTCCGCGCTGCCGCTGGGCGTTCTGGTCCACGATCAGGAGGCCAACCGCACGGTGATGAGCAATAAAATCGCCGATCACCTTCTTCCGCACCTGAATCTGCAAAACATCACCACCATGGCGGATCAGCACCAGGGCGTGATTCAGGCGACGATCAACAATGAACTGTACGAAATCCGCCAGTTCCGCAGCCAGGTCGCGTCGCGCACGCAAATCTTCGTCATCCGCGATCAGGACCGCGAGGTGCTGGTGAATAAAAAGCTTAAGCAGGCGCAGCGGCTGTACGAGAAGAACCAGCAGGGCCGCGCCGCGTTTATGCAAAATATCGGCGACGCCTTCAAGCAGCCGCTTAAGGCGCTTGCCGAGCGCGCCGCCGCCCTGAGCACGCCGGAAGGCCATCAGCTGGCTAACCAGGCTGACTCCCTGGTTCGTCTGGTGGACGAAGTTCAGCTCGCCAACCAGCTAGAAAACGACGGCTGGAAGGGAACGCCTACCCTGTTCTCGATTCAGGATCTGATCGACGAAGTGGTGCCTGAAGTGCTGCCCGTCACCCGCCGTAAAGGGCTGCAGCTGCTGATCAACAACCATTTATCCGCCACCGATGAACGCCACGGCGATCGCGAAGCGCTGCGGCGGATCTTGCTCATGCTGATCCAGTACGCGGTGATCACCACCCAGATAGGCAAGATCACGCTGGAAGTCAGCACCGATGAGTCTGCGGAAGATCGCCTGACGTTCCGCATTCTGGACACCGGCGAAGGCGTGACCGTCAGCGAGATCGATAACCTGCACTTCCCGTTCCTGAACGACACGCAGAGCGACCGCTACGGCAAGGCCAACGCCCTCACCTTCTGGCTGTGCGATCAGCTGGCCCGCAAGCTTGGCGGCCACCTGAACATCAAGACCCGCGAGTCGCTCGGCACCCGCTATTCTCTGCACGTGAAAATGGCCGCCAACCCGCAGGAAGAAGACGAAGAGCGTCTGCTGGACGACGTGGTCGTGATGGTTGACGTCACCTCGAATGAGATTCGTCATATCGTGGTACGTCAGTTAGAAAACTGGGGCGCGGCCTGTATCACCCCGGACGAAAGGCTATCAAGTCAACAATTTGATCTGTTTTTAACGGATAATCCGTCTAATCTTACTGCCTCGGGCTTGCTTTTAAGCGATGATGAGCCAGGCGTGCGAAAAATCGGCCCCGGCCAGATGCGCGTCAACTTTAATATGAGCAATGCGATGCAGGACGCTGTACTCCAACTGATAGAGGAACAGCTGGCGCAGGAAGAGATTCTGGAGTCTCCGTTAGGCGGCGATGAAAATGCCGAGCTCCATGCCAGCGGATACTATTCACTCTTTGTTGATACAGTTCCAGATGATGTTAAGCGGTTGTATACTGAGTCCGCCGCGAATGATTTTGCGGCGCTGGCACAGACAGCACACCGGCTTAAAGGGGTGTTTGCCATGCTTAATCTGGTTCCCGGCAAGCAGTTATGTGAAACGCTGGAACATCTAATTCGTGAGAAAGATGCCTCTGGCATTGAAAAATACATCAGCGACATTGACGCCTACGTCAAAAGCTTGCTGTAGCAAGGTAGCCTTATACATGAACAATATGAACGTAATTATTGCCGATGACCATCCGATTGTACTGTTCGGTATTCGCAAATCACTTGAACAGATCGAGTGGGTGAATGTAGTCGGTGAATTTGAAGACTCAACAGCACTTATCAATAACCTCCCAAAACTAGACGCACACGTGCTCATTACCGACCTCTCCATGCCTGGAGACAAGTACGGTGATGGGATTACGCTTATTAAATACATTAAGCGCCATTTCCCGGACATCTCGATCATTGTTCTGACCATGAACAATAACCCGGCGATTTTGAGCGCCGTACTGGATCTGGATATCGAAGGGATCGTCCTCAAGCAGGGCGCGCCGACAGACCTGCCAAAAGCGCTGGCCGCGCTGCAGAAAGGTAAGAAGTTCACGCCGGAAAGCGTTTCCCGCCTGCTGGAAAAAATCAGCGCTGGCGGTTACGGCGACAAACGTCTCTCTCCGAAAGAGAGTGAAGTGCTGCGCCTGTTCGCTGAAGGGTTCCTGGTAACCGAAATTGCCAAGAAGCTGAACCGCAGTATCAAGACCATCAGTAGCCAGAAGAAGTCAGCCATGATGAAGCTGGGCGTGGATAACGATATTGCGCTGCTGAACTACCTCTCCTCCGTAACGCTGAGCGCGACGGACAAGGATTGATCCCCACTGTAAATGCCGGGTGGCGCTCGCGCTTACCCGGCCTACAAAACCCGTAGGCCCGCGCAAGCGCAGCGCCGCCGGGCAAATAAAAAGGCCCTTCCGGGCCTTTTTTATATCCGCGTTTTCCTCACGCGATCCGCGTAGACAGACAATGTTTGCTTCAGCACGTCCAGCGTAACCGGTTTAGACAGGCAGCTGTCCATGCCCGATTCAATACACCGCTGCTTTTCTTCCGCCAGCGCGTTTGCCGTTACCCCAACAACCGGAAGCGTCAGGCCCAGCTGGCGAATGCGCTGCGTCAGGCGGTAGCCGTCCATATTTGGCATGTTGACGTCGCTCAGGACGATATCAATGTGGTTCTTGCTCAGCACGTTAAGAGCGTCTACGCCGTCATTCGCCGTCTTGCACTGGTAGCCCAGCGAGCCAAGCTGATCCGCCAGCAGCCGACGGTTAATCGGATGGTCATCCACCACCAGGATCATCATGTCGTCGTTAACCGAAGCCAGCGATTCCGGAGAAGGCAGCGCCGCCGCGCCCTCGCCTTCGTCAAGCGCCACGCTGTAAATGCGTGCCAGCAGCCCCAGCAGCTCGTGCGGGTTGGCCACGCTGTGAACCCATTCACCCGGTGAACGCTCAACGGGGATCCCAATGTGGCGGCGGCAGAAACGCACCACGCCCCGTCCGGCCCACGCCTGCTCCAGCTCCGCGTCGGTGATAAGCATATCGTCAACGTCCGGGGTCTGACCTTCATAGCGCGATACGCGAAGGCCGCTTTGGCCGAGCAGAGACGTCAGGAAATCAAACAGGGACGCATTGTTCACCGCCAGCCAGCAGCGTTTATCGCTCAGCCCTTCCACCGTTGCTTTCGCCGGATACTGCGCCGAGTATAGCGGAATGCGGATGGTGAACTGGCTGCCCATGCCGGGCTCCGTGTCCACGCAGATATCGCCGTCCATCATGCTGATGAGCTTTTCACAAATCGCCAGGCCCAGGCCGGTGCCCTGGAAGTTGCGCTGCACGCCGGTGCCGACCTGGAAGAACGGATCGAACAGGCGAACGACCTCTTTCGCCGGTATCCCTACGCCCGTATCCCGCACGCGAATGCTCAGGTAATCCCCGGCGCGGCAAACGTGCAGAACGATACAGCCGGTGTCGGTAAATTTAATCGCGTTGCTGAGCAGGTTTGAAATGACCTGCTGCAGTCGCATCGGATCGCCGTGCAGCGTGAGCGGCACGTCCGGCTCGATAAAGCAGTAAAGCCCAAGCTGCTTGCGCACCACCAGCGGCAGATAGTTGGCGCTGATGTGGTTCATCACTTCGCGCGGCGCGAACTCGCGCGGCTCAATTTTCAGCTGTTCCGACTCAATCTTCGAGAAATCAAGAATATCGCTGATGATTTTCAGCAGCAGGCTGGACGAGTTGTTCATCGCCGTCACCAGGCGATCGACCCCTTTCGGCAGCTCTTTGGTCTGCAGCAGATCGAGGTTACCGATAATCCCGTACAGCGGGGTGCGCAGCTCGTGGCTGACGGTGGCCAGGAACATGGATTTCGACTGGCTGGCCTGCTCCGCCGCCTGCGCCATCTCCTGCAGCGACTCTTCCATCTTCACGCGCGCCGACACGTCCACCAGCACGCAAATCGCCACGTTCTCGTTGCGATAGCGCGAGTGGACAAAGCTAATTTGCAGGTTGGTGTGGGTGCTGGTCAGCACGTCAACGAAGTTAACCTGCTGCCCGCAGATAATCTGCGTCAGCCGCTGCCTGTCCTCATGCGTCAGCATATTCAGATAGTTATGCGCCAGCTCGTTGCTGAGGATGTTGGTGCCGTCCTGGGTGCGCAGGATGCAGATCCCCACCGGCGCGGAGGCGACGATTTTACGGTTAAACTGCTCGTGCTCTTCCAGCCGCTGGGCGTCGCTTTCGGCTGGAATAAAAATCCGGCGCTCGTACATGCGCGCCAGCATAAACAGCGCAACGCCCACCAGCACGTTCAGCAAGATGGCGTTGAGGATAAGAATGCGGATCCGCTCCAGCACCATGTCCACCGGCACCGAATAGACAATGCTGAGCGAGGACGGCGGCAGGCTTTTTTTCAGCACCAGCTCGTGGAAACCCGACGTGTAGCCAAACCACGAGCGCTCCTGCATCCAGCGCGGATCAACCTTCAGGCGGTTATCCGGCCCGGCCAGTGAAATCAGCGGGTGGCCGTTTTCATCCAGCACGGTCACGCCCATCGGCAGGCTTCCCGGCGTGAAGAAATTCTCCATGCGCAGCGTTTGCTCAACCCCCAGCAGCGCCTGCAGACGGTTGCCAAGATAGACCGGCGTCAGCGCGTAGAAGTAGCCCACGCCCATGCGCGGCCCCTGGCTTATCCAGAACAGATTATTGCCGCGCTCGTCCTGCGGGGCATTGCGGTATTTCAGAATGCGCTCGTGCAGGCTTTTCAGCGCGTCGTCGCGCTCGACGGGCATATCGCGCAGGCCGAAATCGGCCATGCAGAGGTTTTCGCTGCCGATGAGGAATACGCGGTTGAGATCGTAAGCCGCAGAAAAGTTGTCTCGCCAGTAGCGCATAAACCAGGCGAGCGATTCCAGCGAACCGCGCCAGGCGCTGCCCATCGCAGAGCAATCGGAGTCCGGGAACAGCGGCTCGAAGTCCGGCACGTCGGTTTTATCGTTACGACCGCGCAGGGCAAGTACGCCGTTTTCCGCGCTCAGGCGGTTTTCGGCAATGTACTTGAGCTCTTTCATGACGTCAGACGTGCGCTGAATGTAGCGCTGGGCCTGATCGGAGCTGAGATTAAACTCCTGGCGGATCTCCGATTCTTTCTGGTGCAGCGCATTAACGATGTAAAACACCGAGAAGAGCGCAACCAGCAGCCAAAGCAGCAGCGCCAGCGCCCGAAACAGATAGCGAGAAACTTTTAGCGTGGTACGAAAGGAGACGAGGTATTTCAAAGGGGCGAGGCTCCGCCGTCGGGGTCAAAAGAATGTGGTTAAGGTAGCGGTAAACGCGGCTTGCCGCAACGTTCACTTGTCTGCTTCTGAAAATGAAAAGGGCCGGAAACCGGCCCTTTTGACGTCAGGAGACGTTACTCGTCAGCGTCATCCGCGACGTCATCGTCGGTGTCCGCTTCCGGCGCGATTTCATCATCACCTTCCGCGACGCTGCCGTCGATAGAGTCGAGCTCTTCGTCATCAACCGGCTCGGCAACGCGCTGCAGGCCCACCACGTTTTCATCTTCCGCAGTACGGATGAGGATAACGCCCTGGGTGTTACGACCCACCACGCTGATCTCGGACACGCGGGTACGCACCAGCGTACCGGCATCGGTGATCATCATGATCTGGTCGGCATCGTCTACCTGCACCGCGCCAACAACGGAACCGTTGCGCTCGGTCACTTTGATAGAGATAACGCCCTGCGTGCCGCGCGACTTGGTCGGGTATTCGCTTTCCGCCGTACGTTTGCCGTAGCCGTTCTGCGTCACGGTCAGGATTGCACCTTCGCCGCGCGGAACGATCAGGGAAACCACAACGTCTTCACCCGCCAGCTTGATGCCGCGAACGCCGGTCGCCGTACGACCCATTGCGCGCACCGCGTTCTCTTTAAAGCGCACCACTTTACCGGCGGCAGAGAACAGCATCACTTCGTCAGAACCGGAGGTCAGATCCACGCCGATCAGCTCGTCGCCTTCGTTCAGGTTGACGGCAATGATACCGGCAGAACGTGGGCGGCTGAACTCGGTCAGCGCGGTTTTCTTCACGGTACCGCTGGCGGTCGCCATAAAGACGTTCACGCCCTCTTCGTACTCGCGCACCGGCAGGATGGCGGTGATACGTTCATTCGCTTCCAGCGGCAGCAGGTTAACGATTGGACGACCACGCGCGCCGCGGCTTGCTTCCGGCAGCTGATAGACCTTCATCCAGTAGAGACGACCGCGGCTTGAGAAGCAGAGGATCGTGTCGTGGGTGTTGGCCACCAGCAGGCGGTCGATAAAGTCTTCTTCTTTAATACGCGCGGCAGATTTGCCTTTACCGCCACGACGCTGTGCTTCGTAGTCGGTGAGCGGCTGATACTTCACATAGCCCTGGTGAGACAGGGTGACCACCACGTCTTCGCGGTTGATCAGATCTTCGATGTTGATATCAGAGCTGTTCGCGGTGATTTCGGTGCGACGCTCGTCGCCGAACTGATCGCGGACCAGCTCCAGCTCTTCGCGGATCACTTCCATCAGGCGATCGGCGCTGCCCAGAATGTGCAGCAGTTCAGCAATCTGTTCCAGCAGCTCTTTGTACTCGTCGAGCAGTTTTTCGTGCTCAAGGCCGGTCAGCTTCTGCAGACGCAGATCCAGAATCGCCTGGGCCTGCTGTTCAGTCAGGTAGTACTGACCGTCGCGCACGCCAAATTCAGGGTCCAGCCACTCGGGACGCGCGGCGTCATCGCCCGCACGTTCGAGCATCGCAGCAACGTTGCCCAGCGCCCACGGTTGAGCAACCAGGCCGGCTTTTGCTTCTGCCGGGGTCGGCGCGCGGCGGATCAGCTCGATAATCGGGTCGATGTTCGCCAGCGCAACGGCCAGTGCTTCAAGGATATGCGCACGATCGCGCGCTTTGCGCAGCTCAAAGATGGTACGACGGGTCACCACTTCGCGGCGGTGGCGCACGAACGCGCTCAGGATCTCTTTCAGGTTCATGATCTTCGGCTGGCCATGGTGCAGCGCAACCATGTTGATGCCGAAGGAGACCTGAAGCTGAGTCTGGGAGTACAGGTTGTTCAGCACAACCTCGCCCACCGCGTCGCGTTTGATTTCAATCACGATGCGCATGCCGTCTTTGTCAGACTCGTCGCGCAGCGCGCTGATGCCTTCAACGCGTTTTTCTTTTACCAGCTCGGCGATTTTTTCAATCAGACGCGCCTTGTTCACCTGATACGGGATCTCGTGAACAATGATGGTTTCGCGGCCGGATTTGGCGTCCGCTTCCACTTCCGCGCGGGCGCGAATGTAAATCTTGCCGCGTCCGGTGCGGTACGCTTCTTCGATACCACGACGACCGTTGATGATCGCCGCCGTTGGGAAGTCCGGGCCCGGGATGTGTTCCATCAGCCCTTCAATGCTGATCTCTTCATCGTCGATATAGGCCAGACAGCCGTTAATCACTTCGGTGATGTTGTGTGGCGGAATATTGGTTGCCATACCGACCGCGATGCCCGACGAACCGTTAACCAGCAGGTTCGGGATCTTGGTTGGCATAACGTCAGGGATGCGTTCGGTGCCGTCGTAGTTATCGACGAAATCAACGGTCTCTTTTTCCAGGTCGGCCATCAGCTCGTGGGCGATTTTCGACATACGGATTTCCGTATAACGCATCGCCGCCGCGGAGTCACCGTCAACAGAACCAAAGTTACCCTGACCATCTACCAGCATGTAACGCAAGGAGAATGGCTGCGCCATACGCACGATGGTGTCGTACACGGCGGTATCACCATGCGGGTGATATTTACCGATGACGTCACCTACGACACGGGCAGATTTTTTATAGGCTTTATTCCAGTCATTGCCCAATACGTTCATGGCGTATAGTACGCGACGGTGTACCGGCTTAAGGCCATCGCGGACGTCCGGCAGCGCACGGCCAACAATGACCGACATCGCATAGTCCAGATAGGAGCTCTTCAGCTCTTCCTCGATGTTAACCGGTGTAATTTCTCTCGCAAGGTCGCTCATCTAACCGCTATCCCTCTACTGTATCCCGGATTCAAAGGTCGCAAATTATAACACAGCCGCGATGAGAGAGGTAAACCAATACCGTTTATTCATGCCAGTCTGCTGATATACTCCTAAGTCATGCTAAATAAGGAGTAAAAGCGCCCATGAATGCCGAAAAATCCCCGGTGGCTCATAACGTTGACCACGAAGAGATTGCCAAATTTGAAGCGGTGGCCTCCCGCTGGTGGGATCTCGAAGGTGAATTTAAGCCCCTGCACCGTATCAACCCGCTGCGTCTGGGCTATATCGCCGAGCGTTCCGGCGGCCTGTTCGGCAAAAAGGTGCTCGACGTCGGCTGCGGCGGCGGCATCCTCGCTGAAAGCATGGCGCGCGAAGGGGCAACCGTTACGGGCCTGGACATGGGCTTTGAACCGCTGCAGGTTGCGCGCCTGCACGCGCTGGAATCCGGTATTCAGGTCGAATACGTGCAGGAAACCGTTGAAGAGCACGCCGCGAAGCACGCGCATCAGTACGACGTAGTGACCTGCATGGAGATGCTTGAGCACGTGCCCGACCCGCAGTCGGTAGTCAACGCCTGCGCAAAGCTGGTCAAGCCCGGCGGCCAGGTCTTCTTCTCGACCATCAACCGCAACGGCAAAGCCTGGCTGATGGCGGTGGTTGGCGCGGAATACGTGCTGCGCATGGTGCCAAAAGGCACGCACGACGTGAAGAAATTCATCAAGCCGGCCGAGCTGCTGGGCTGGGTGGATCAGACGTGGCTCAAAGAGCAGCACATCACCGGCCTGCATTACAATCCGTTAACAGATAAATACAAGCTTGCGCCGGGCGTGGATGTTAACTACATGTTGCATACCACTGCCAAAAAAGACTAACGTCATCGATTATTCTTATAAAGATTGCGCGACATCACGTTGCGCAATTTTCCCCGCCCGTTGAAGAAATCAGCACTCGATCAAATTTTGAATTTTTTTTCTAGATTATTGACATCTCTTCCAGGCCTTACAGCATGAGGACTTAGGCTTTTTTACCCATTCACAACCTCAATTTAACGTCAAAATCAACCCTTGTGCTGAAATGATTCGATACTAGAATACTCACCATATAGCGTTTCTCTTATCGCAAACCCCCTATATGTAGTATTTATCCACAGAGTTAGTCACAAGACCGATCTGTGGATAAGCGGGGGATATTTTTTATTTCACGGACAGGTAAAACCCACATGAATCAGAGTCTGCTGGTGACAAAGCGCGACGGTACCACCGAGCGTATCAATCTGGACAAAATCCATCGAGTTCTCGACTGGGCAGCAGAAGGCCTGAACAACGTTTCGATTTCCCAGGTTGAGCTGCGCTCTCACATCCAGTTCTACGACGGCATTAAAACGTCTGATATTCATGAAACCATCATCAAGGCCGCGGCAGACCTGATCTCTCGCGACGCGCCGGACTATCAGTACCTCGCCGCGCGCCTGGCCATTTTCCACCTGCGTAAAAAAGCCTACGGCCAGTTTGAGCCGCCGAAGCTGTACGATCACGTGGTGAAAATGGTTGAGCTGGGCAAATACGACACGCATCTGCTGGAAGACTATACGGAAGAAGAGTTCGAGCAGATGAACGGGTTTATCGATCACTGGCGCGACATGAACTTCTCCTACGCGGCGGTGAAGCAGCTCGAAGGCAAATACCTGGTCCAGAACCGCGTGACCGGTGAGATCTACGAAAGCGCGCAGTTCCTGTATATTCTGGTCGCCGCCTGCCTGTTCTCCAACTACCCGCGCGATACACGCCTGGAATACGTCAAGCGTTTCTACGATGCGGTGTCGACGTTCAAAATTTCTCTGCCAACGCCAATCATGTCCGGCGTGCGCACCCCAACCCGCCAGTTCAGCTCCTGCGTGCTGATCGAGTGCGGCGACAGCCTGGATTCCATCAACGCCACCTCCAGCGCGATTGTGAAGTACGTCTCCCAGCGTGCCGGTATCGGCATTAACGCGGGCCGCATCCGCGCCCTGGGCAGCCCAATTCGCGGCGGTGAAGCGTTCCACACCGGCTGTATCCCGTTCTACAAGCACTTCCAGACCGCGGTGAAGTCCTGCTCTCAGGGCGGCGTGCGCGGCGGTGCTGCCACTCTGTTCTACCCAATGTGGCACCTGGAAGTAGAAAGCCTGCTGGTGCTGAAAAACAACCGCGGCGTGGAAGGCAACCGCGTGCGTCACATGGACTACGGCGTACAGATCAACAAGCTGATGTACACCCGCCTGCTGAAAGGTGAAGACATCACCCTGTTCAGCCCGTCCGACGTCCCGGGCCTGTACGACGCGTTCTTCGCCGATCAGGACGAGTTCGAGCGTCTGTACACCAAATACGAAAAAGACGACAGCATCCGCAAGCAGCGCGTGAAGGCGGTCGATCTGTTCTCCCTGATGATGCAGGAGCGTGCCTCTACCGGCCGTATCTACATCCAGAACGTTGACCACTGCAACACCCACAGCCCGTTCGACCCGGTGGTTGCGCCGGTGCGCCAGTCCAACCTGTGCCTGGAAATCGCCCTGCCGACCAAACCGCTGGAAGACGTGAACGACGAAAACGGCGAAATCGCGCTGTGTACGCTCTCCGCCTTCAACCTGGGCGCGATCAAGAGCCTGGACGAGCTGGAAGAGCTGGCCGTGCTGGCGGTTCGCGCGCTCGACGCCCTGCTGGACTACCAGGATTACCCAATCCCGGCGGCAAAACGCGGCGCCATGGGCCGTCGCACGTTAGGTATCGGCGTGATCAACTTCGCCTACTGGCTGGCGAAGAACGGCAAACGCTACTCCGACGGCAGCGCCAACAACCTGACGCACCAGACCTTTGAAGCCATTCAGTTTTACCTGATGAAGGCCTCCAACGAGCTGGCGAAAGAGCAAGGCGCGTGCCCGTGGTTCAACGAAACCACCTACGCGAAAGGCATTCTGCCGATCGACACCTACAAGAAAGACCTGGACGGGATCGTCAGCGAGCCGCTGCACCTCGACTGGGAAGGCCTGCGCGAGTCGATTAAAACCCACGGCCTGCGTAACTCCACGCTCTCTGCCCTGATGCCGTCCGAGACCTCCTCGCAGATCTCCAACGCCACCAACGGCATCGAGCCGCCGCGCGGCCACGTCAGCATCAAGGCGTCGAAAGACGGCGTGCTGCGTCAGGTGGTGCCGGATTACGAAACGCTGGGCAACAACTACGAGCTGCTGTGGGAAATGCCGAACAACGACGGCTACCTCCAGCTGGTGGGTATCATGCAGAAGTTTATCGACCAGTCGATCTCTGCCAATACCAACTATGACCCGACGCGCTTCCCGTCCGGCAAGGTGCCGATGCAGCAGCTGCTGAAAGACCTGCTCACCGCCTATAAATTTGGCGTGAAAACCCTGTACTATCACAACACCCGTGACGGTGCAGAAGACGCGCAGGACGACATGGTACCGTCAATTCAGGACGACGGCTGCGAAAGCGGCGCATGTAAGATCTAATAATACGCCCCCTCACCCCGACCCTCTCCCCACAGGGGCGAGGGTGAAAAAATGGCTCCGAACGGTTCCCTCTCCCCTTAGGGGAGAGGGTTAGGGTGAGGGGGAAAATAACACCACAGGACACACTCATGGCATATACCACCTTTTCACAGACGAAAAACGACCAGCTCAAAGAGCCGATGTTCTTCGGCCAGCCGGTCAACGTGGCGCGCTACGATCAGCAAAAATATGACATCTTCGAAAAGCTGATTGAAAAGCAACTCTCCTTCTTCTGGCGTCCGGAAGAAGTGGACGTCTCCCGCGACCGCATTGACTACCAGTCGCTGCCGGATCACGAGAAGCACATCTTCATCAGCAACCTGAAGTACCAGACGCTGCTGGACTCCATTCAGGGCCGCAGCCCGAACGTGGCGCTGCTGCCGCTGATCTCCATTCCAGAGCTGGAAACCTGGGTCGAGACCTGGGCGTTCTCCGAGACGATCCACTCCCGCTCTTACACCCACATCATCCGCAACATCGTCAACGATCCGGCGGTGGTGTTTGACGATATCGTCACCAACGAGCAGATCCAGAAGCGCGCGGAAGGCATCGCGCACTACTACGACGCGCTGATCGAGATGACCAGCTACTGGCACCTGCTGGGCGAAGGCACCCACACCGTGAACGGCAAAACCGTCACCGTGAACCTGCGCGCGCTGAAAAAGCAGCTGTACCTCTGCCTGATGAGCGTTAACGCCCTGGAAGCGATCCGCTTCTACGTCAGCTTCGCCTGCTCCTTCGCCTTTGCCGAGCGCAAGCTGATGGAAGGCAACGCCAAAATCATCCGCCTGATCGCCCGCGACGAAGCCCTGCACCTGACCGGCACCCAGCACATGCTGAACCTGCTGCGCAGCGGCACGGATGACCCGGAGATGGCGGAGATCGCCAAAGAGTGCGAGAAAGAGTGCTACGACCTGTTCGTGCTGGCCGCGCAGCAGGAGAAAGAGTGGGCAGACTATCTGTTCCGCGACGGCTCCATGATCGGCCTGAACAAAGACATTCTGTGCCAGTACGTTGAGTACATTACCAACATCCGCATGCAGGCCGTGGGCCTGGACCTGCCGTTCCAGACGCGCTCTAACCCAATCCCGTGGATCAACACCTGGCTGGTGTCCGATAACGTGCAGGTTGCTCCGCAGGAGGTTGAAGTCAGCTCTTACCTGGTCGGCCAGATTGATTCTGAAGTCAACACCGACGACCTGAGCGACTTCCAGCTCTGATGAGCCGCGTCACGCTTAGCCTTTCCGGCACGCAGGTGCTGTGCCGGGAAGAGCATCCCTCCCTGCTGGTGGCGCTTGAAGCGCACCAGGTAGAAGTTGAATACCAGTGTCGTTCGGGCTATTGCGGCTCCTGCCGCTGCCGTCTGGTCGCAGGCCAGGTGGACTGGCTGACCGAACCGCTGGCCTTTATCAACGACGGTGAAATTTTGCCCTGCTGCTGCCGGGCAAAAGGGGATATTGAGATCGAGATGTAGCGCTGATTGCGTCACGGCGGCAGCAGGCCGCGCAGGCGCAATCGTCTTTCCCACTCCGGCTCCGCGCCAAGATGCTCCCCAATGCAGTTAACCAGCGCCTGAATCATTGGCGAATCCCGCCGCGTCTTGCGGTACAGGGCAACGATATTCCCGCCGTCGGGGCGCCACTCCGGCAGGATCACCTTGAGCTCACCGTTTAAAATCGCCTCCGCGCCTAAAAAAAGCGGCAGCACCATGATGCCCAGCCCGGCCTTGGCGGCCGCCAGCAGGCTGAAGGCGTTGTCGGAGCGCAGGCGGCTGCGCACGCGCCACGGCTGCACGTCGCCGTGATGATTAAGCTGCCAGACCCCGCCGGGCGCGCGGTGGCTGTAGAGCAGCCCCTCGTGTTGCGCCAGCTCTTCCGGGTGCGACGGCGTGCCGCAGCGCTGCAGGTAGGCCGGGCTGGCGGATAAAAAGGTCAGGTTGCGCGCCAGCCGTCGGGCGATCAGGGTAGAGTCCGGCAGCGGGCCAAGGCGGATCGCCACGTCGAAGTCGGGCTGATGCATATTGACGTGGCGATCTTCGGTGACGATATCCAGCGCGATCTGCGGATAGGCAACGGCAAAGTCGGCGAGAATGGGCGAAAGATGCGTGCACATAAAGGTGTGCGAGGTGGTCATCCGCAGCCTGCCGCACACGTCGGCGCGCGCGGGCGTGACCGCCTCTTCCGCCAGGCTCACCGCGTCCAGAATGTGCAGGCACTCGCGGTAAAACAGCAGCCCCTGCTCCGTCAGGCTCACGCTCGACCCGCGCTCCAGCAGGCTTACGCCAAGGCGCTTCTCCAGCCCCTTTACGCGCTGGCTCACCACCGATTTCGTTGTGCCCAGCTTCTGCGACGCGCCGACAAAGCTCAGCGCGTCCACCACCGCAACAAAGGTGCTCATCTCCACGAATTTGTTCATCTGCTTTTCCGTCCGGGCGCGTCCTTTTACTATGGCCCACTGCCGGAGGCGACGAAACGACTGACAATATATTCTGCTGCCATGATCACATCCGGATTGGTCGCCTGGGAGGGAACGTCCGGGAAGATTGACGCATCGGCAACGTACAGCCCCTCAATGCCAAACACCCTGCCCCGCTGGTCCACCACCGCCTGCGGATCGGTCTCCAGCCCCATTGGCGCGGTCGCGGACAGGTGAAGATTGCTCTTGACCGTCTCGTGCTGCTCTTTCACCTTTTGCAGCGTCGTCACCGCCAGCCTGCCGCCCTTCACGCCAGGCACTTCCTCGGTCACCAGCTCGCGCAGCGGCGTCTCCTTGACCAGCGCGCGCGACAGCGCCATCGCCTCCAGCATGCGCGTAACGTCCCGCTCGTCGTCGAGCAGATTCAGATCGATATTTGGCTTCAGCAGCGGGTTCCGGCTGGTAAGCGTCAGCGAACCGCGCGACCAGGGCCGGGAGACGGTATAAAACAGCTGAAAGCCCGCCCCCTGCGGAAACAGCGCCGGGTCAACAAAATGGTTATTGCTGATGTAAATATCCAGCTCTCCGGGCTCTGCGAGGGTGGAGCGGGTCCAGAGCGTGGTGCCGATGGGCGGATGGTCGGCCAGTCCGGGCCGCGTGGCGAGCATAATGCCGTTCACCGGCTGCTCCTGAAGGTTCTGCCCGACCGGCAGATCCTGATGAACAGGAATGTCGAGATCGCGCAAATCGCTCCCCGGCCCGACGCCGGAGCGGAGCAGGATGGCGGGCGTTCCCGCCGCGCCGGCGCAGAGGAAAATCGTCCCGGCGTGCAGCCGCGCGCCGTCGGCCAGCTGCACCCCCTCGGCCCGGCCTTTGCCGAGCAGAATTTTGTCAACGGTGGCCATGCCCGCGATATCCAGATTAGGCCTGGCGCGGACCTGCGCGCTCAGGTAAACCATGCCGGTATTCTGCCTGACGCCCGCCACCACGTTCAGCGGATAGACGGCTACGCCATGCTGATGCGCGCCGTTGACGTCTGCAATTTCCGCAAAGCCGTGCGCGCGGCAGGCGTAATAAAACGCCTGGCTGGCGGGGCTGAGCGACGCCAGCGTCGGCAGCCTGACGGGCACGGGGCCGTTGCGCCCGTGCCAGCCGTCGTCACCGTAGTCGGCGCTCTCCAGCGCCTTAAACCACGGCAACACCTTTTCGAATGACCAGTCCGTCAGGCCGCGCCTGACCCAGCGGTCGAAATCAGACTTCGGCGCCCTCACGAAGGCCCCGGCGTTGATCGCCGATCCTCCGCCCAGCACCTTCGCGCGAAGGTGTTCTGCGGTATGGTCGGTTCCGGTCGACGCGCCCTGCTCCCAGACGTAGTCTCCGCCGCCCACGCTATCGCTTTTCGCCAGCGCGGGCGGGTAGCCGTCCGGCGCAAAAATCGGCCCCGCCTCAAGCAGCAGCACGCGCCTGTCGGGGTTTTCGCTCAGCCGCGCGGCCACCGCCGCGCCGCCTGAACCGCCGCCGACCACAATCACGTCCCAGCGGCGATCGGTGAGATCGCCCCTGTCCGCCATCGTCGTACCCATACCGTTCTCCTCTCTCTCGCTACCGCCAGCACACCGCCGCGCGGGGTATAGAAAAAGAATATGTGAGGCAAACGGCGCTGAACAGAGGGCCTGACGCGAACCGGCGTTCGTAAAAATTAAACAAAAAAAGACCCGCCGAAGCGGGTCCGTCATCGGGCTGAACGCGCTAGCGGGGCGCGTTCAGGAACTGCACCGCCTTGTCCGGGAAGTCGGTAAACAGCCCGTCCACGCCCGCCTGGTGATACAGCACGTCATAAAGCTGATTCACGTCCGTGGCGTAGTCCGGCAGCTGGTCGGCTCGCACCGTATACGGATGCACCTGCATCTTGCTGGCATGCGCCTCTTTGACCATCGCCGTCAGCTTCACGTGGCCCGGCGCAGAGCCTTCCGCCACCAGCATGTGGTAGTCCGGCCCGATGCCGTCGGCGTACTGCGCAATCTGCTTCATCGCACCCGGCTTAAACATCCAGTCGTAGCTGTAGTTCACCCACGTGCCGTCGGGCCGCTTCTCCTGGGTTTCGTTCCAGTCGGTGTAGGCAATCAGCTGCACCAGGTTTAGGTTCATCCCCCGCTTCGGCTCCAGCTCGGTTTTGATGCGCTTAAGCTCGGCGGCGTCGAAGCACTGCAGGTAAACCTTGTCCTTTTTGCTGGTGTAGCCGTACTGCTTCAGCACGTCCAGCGTCTTCGCGGCGATGTCCTTCCCTTCCTGATGGTGGAACCACGGCGCTTTGATTTCCGGGTAGATGCCGATGTTTTTACCGGTAGAGTGGTTCAGCCCCTGCACGAACTCAATCTCCTCCTCGAAGGTATGAATGCGGAAGTCGGATTTGCCCATCGGGAAGCGCCCCGGATAGACCTGCACCTTCTTGCCGTTCTCAATCTCGAAGCCTTCGGTAAACTTCAGCGAGCGGATCTCGTCGAGCGTAAAGTCGATGGCGTAGTAGCGGCCGTCCTTACGGGCGCGGTCCGGGAAGCGCTCGGCCACGTCCGTGACGCGGTCAAGATAGTGGTCGTGCAGGACAACCAAATGGTCGTCCCTGGTCATCACCAGATCCTGCTCCAGATAGTCCGCACCCTGCGCGTAGGCCATCGCTTTTGCGGGAAGCGTGTGCTCCGGCAGATAGCCGCTCGCGCCGCGGTGGGCGATAATGATTTTATCCGCCGCCAGCGCGGAGCCGGTCATCAGCCCCGCCAGCAGCAGGCCGGTCGCCATGTGGGTTAATTTCATCATCCTGCTCCTTATTGACGACGCGCCTGCACGTCGGCGTGGTGGCGTTTTTCACCAATCATGACAACGATCAGCAGCAGTACCGCCAGAACGCTGCCGCCGATCATCACCATAAAGCCGCCGTCCCAGCCGAAGAAGTCAACGGTGTAGCCAACGATGGCGCTCGCCGCGACCGAACCGCCCAGGTAGCCGAACAGGCCGGTAAAGCCCGCCGCCGTCCCTGCCGCTTTTTTCGGCGCCAGCTCCAGCGCGTGCAGGCCGATCAGCATCACCGGGCCGTAAATCAGGAAGCCGATCACGATCATGCAGGCCATGTCTACTGACGGATTGCCCGGCGGGTTAAGCCAGTAAACAACGGTGGCGATGGTCACCAGGGTCATAAAGAACACGCCCGTCGCGCCGCGGTTGCCGCGGAACACCTTGTCCGACATCCAGCCGCAGAGCAGCGTGCCCGGGATCCCAGCGTATTCATACAGGAAATAGGCCCAGGAGGACTTATCCAGCGCGAAGTGCTTCACCTCTTTCAGGTAGGTCGGCGACCAGTCGAGAATGCCGTAGCGCAGCAGGTAAACGAAGACGTTCGCCACCGCGATGTACCACAGCAGCTTGTTCGGCAGGACGTACTTCATGAAGATCTGCTTTGCGGTCAGCTCTTCTTCGTGCTCCTTGCTGTAATCATCCGGATAATCGTTTTTGTACTCTTCAATTGGCGGCAGGCCGCAGGACTGCGGCGTATCGCGCATCAGCGCGAAGGCAATAATCGCCACCAGGATCGCCCCAAACGCAGGCATATACAGCGCGGCCTTCCAGTCGTTGAACCAGGCCATACCGAGCAGGAACAGCAGAGGCGGAATACCGCCGCCAACGTTATGCGCGCAGTTCCACACCGACACGATGCCGCCGCGCTCCTTCTGCGACCACCAGTGCACCATGGTGCGCCCGCACGGCGGCCATCCCATCCCCTGGAACCAGCCGCAGAGGAACAGCAGCACGAACATAATCGCGATGCTGGAGGTGGCCCACGGCACAAAGCCCATGAACAGCATCACCGCCGCCGCAAGAATCAGGCCAGCGGGCAGGAACACGCGCGGATTCGAGCGATCCGACACCGAGCCCATGATGAACTTAGAGAAGCCGTAGGCGATAGAGATCCCCGACAGCGCAAACCCGAGGTCACCGCGCGAGAAGCCCTGCTCCACCAGATACGGCATGGCGAGGGCAAAGTTTTTACGCACCAGGTAGTACGCCGCATAGCCGAAGAAGATCCCCAGGAAGATTTGCCAGCGCAGGCGGCGGTAGAGCGGATCGATCTCCGCCTCTGGCAGGCGCGCCCGATGCGGCGCAGGTTTAAAAATACTCAGCATGACAGCCTCCGTGGCCAGGTGTTGAATTTTCAGGGGGGTCTTGTGCCCCAAACTCCAGAGAGGCGGCGATGTTAAGAAATCACGCTGATTGTTACTGTGAATCAACGCACAGATTGTTACAGAAATATGACAATATGCGCAAAATAGCGCATGAAATCACGTTTCATTTTCGAATAATGCTCGATTATGTTCGAAATCAAACAAACCACACTTTTAATGTGTCTAAATGGTAAAAAAACGAACATGAGGGAAGACAATGACAATTCACAATCCTCGCTACAGCGATGTGATTATCATTGGCGGTGGCGCAACCGGAGCCGGGATCGCCCGCGACTGCGCGCTCAGGGGCCTGAGCGTGACCCTGCTGGAGCGCCACGACATTGCCACGGGCGCAACCGGCCGCAACCACGGCCTGCTGCACAGCGGCGCGCGCTACGCGGTGACGGACGGCGAGTCCGCGCGCGAGTGCATCGCGGAAAACCAGATCCTCAAGCGCATTGCCCGCCACTGCGTTGAGCCGACGGACGGCCTGTTCATCACCCTTCCCGAAGACGACCTCGCGTTTCAGCAAACCTTTATCCACGCCTGCCGGGCGGCGGGCATTAGCGCAGAAGCCATCGATCCTGCCCTTGCGCGCCAGATCGAGCCTTCCGTTAACCCGGCGCTGATAGGCGCGGTGAAAGTCCCCGACGGCACCGTCGATCCGTTTCGCCTCACCGCCGCCAACATGCTGGACGCCCGCGAGCACGGCGCGCGCATCCTGACCGGGCACGAGGTCACCGGGCTTATCCGCGAGGGCAGCACCGTTCGCGGCGTCCGGGTATTCGATACGCGCTATCGCGAACACGGCGAGCTGTATGCCAGCGTCGTCATCAACGCGGCGGGGATCTGGGGGCAGCGCATCGCGGAGTATGCCGAACTGTCGGTCCGCATGTTCCCGGCGAAAGGGTCGCTGCTTATCCTCGACCACCGCATCAACAATCACGTCATCAACCGCTGCCGCAGGCCGTCGGACGCGGACATTCTGGTTCCCGGCGATACCATTTCGCTTATCGGCACCACGTCCACCCACGTTGACTACAGCGAGATCGACTACAACCGCGTGACCGCCGAAGAGGTCGATATCCTGCTGCGCGAGGGCGAAAAGCTCGCGCCCGTGATGGCGCAAACGCGCATTCTGCGCGCCTACGCGGGCGTGCGCCCGCTGGTGGCGAGCGATAACGATCCGAGCGGGCGCAGCGTCAGCCGCGGCATCGTGCTGCTCGACCACGCGGAGCGCGACGGCATGGACGGCTTTATCACCATTACCGGCGGCAAGCTGATGACCTACCGCCTGATGGCCGAGTGGGCGACCGATGCCGTCTGCCGCAAGCTCGGCAACAGCGAACCGTGCGTCACGGCGGAGCAGCCGCTGCCCGGCTCGCGCCAGTCCACCGAAAAAACGCTGCAGAAAATCATCTCGCTCCCCGCCCCGCTGCGCGGTTCGGCGGTTTATCGCCACGGGGACAGAACGCCGACGTGGCTCGGCGACGGGCGGCTGAGCCGCAGCCTGGTGTGCGAATGCGAGGCCGTCACCGCGGGGGAAGTGCAGTACGCCGTAGAAAACCTGACGGTCAATACGCTGCTCGACCTGCGCCGCCGCACGCGCGTCGGGATGGGCACCTGTCAGGGCGAGCTGTGCGCCTGCCGCGCCGCGGGGCTGCTGCAGCGCTTTAACGTCACCACCTCGGCCCAGTCCCTCGACCAGCTCAGCGATTTCCTGAACGAGCGCTGGAAAGGGATCCAGCCGATTGCCTGGGGCGACGCGCTGCGCGAAAGCGAGTTCACCCGCTGGGTCTACCAGGGGCTGTGCGGCCTGGAGAAGGAGACACACCGTGAAATTTGATTCCGTGATTATCGGCGGCGGCCTGGCGGGGCTGCTGTGCGGGCTTAAGCTCACCGAGCGGGGGCTGCGCTGCGCCATCGTCAGCCGGGGCCAGAGCGCCCTGCACTTCTCCTCCGGCTCGCTGGATCTGCTGGACGGACGGGTCGTCGACGCGCTGGGGCCAGAGCATCCCTATCGACTGATCGGCAGCGAAAATATGGCCAGGCTGGCGCATGAAACCGAAGCCCTGCTGGCGCGCTGCGGCGCGCGGATGCAGGGCAGCGCGGAGCACAATCACCGGCGCGTGACGCCGCTCGGCACCCTGCGATCCGCGTGGCTCAGCCCGGAAGAGGTGCCCGTCGCGCCGCTTAACGCCGGGCGCGTGCTGGTCGTGGGCATCAGCGGCTTTCTGGATTTTCAGGCGCATCTGGCCGCGGCGTCCCTGAGCCAGCGGGGAGTATGCGCCGAGGCGGCGGAGATCGATCTGCCCGAACTCGACGTGCTGCGGGATAACCCGAGCGAATTTCGGGCGGTGAACATCGCCCGGCTGCTGGATAAGCAGGAGAGCTGGCCGCGGCTGCTGGAGGCGCTAAGCCCGCTCGCCGAGCGCTGCGACGCGCTGTTTATGCCCGCCTGCTTCGGCCTGACGGACAATCGGCTCTGGCGCTGGCTGTCGGATCGCCTGCCCTGCTCGCTGGGCCTGCTGCCCACGCTGCCGCCTTCCGTACCGGGCATTCGCCTGCATACCCTGCTTCAGCGGCAGTTTATTGCCCAGGGCGGCGTGTGGATGGCGGGAGACGAGGTGAAAAAAATGACGATGACCGACAATAACGTGAGCGAAATCTGGACGCGCAACCATGAGGATATCCCGCTGCGCGCGCGCTATGCGGTGCTGGCAAGCGGCAGCTTCTTCAGCAACGGGCTGCTCAGCAGCCGCGAGGGCGTCCGCGAGGCCATTCTTGGGCTGGACGTGCGCCAGAGCGCGTCCCGCGCGGACTGGTATCAGAGTGACTTTTTCACCCCTCAGCCCTGGCAGCAGTTCGGGGTGATTGTCGATGGTCAGCTGCGCCCGCAGCGTGGCGGGACTCCGCTTAATAACCTCTACGCGATCGGCTCCCTGCTGGGCGGATACGATCCTGTCGCGCAGGGCTGCGGCGGCGGCGTCTGCGCGCTCACCGCGCTCTACGTCGCGGAACAGATTTGCCAGCGCGCGGAGGCGGAACAATGAACGAGACCCGTTTTGAAAACTGCATCAAGTGCACGGTTTGCACCACGGTATGCCCGGTCAGCGGCGTGAACCCGCGCTATCCCGGCCCTAAGCAGGCCGGGCCGGACGGCGAGCGTCTGCGCCTGAAGGACGGCGCGCTGTACGACGAGGCGCTGAAATACTGCATCAACTGCAAGCGCTGCGAGGTGGCCTGCCCGTCCGACGTCAACATCGGCGATATCATCCAGCGCGCCCGCGCGCGCTACGGCAAGAACAAGCCGACGCTGCGCGACGCCATTCTCAGCCATACCGACCTGATGGGCAGCGTCTCGACGCCCTTCGCGCCGCTGGTCAACGCCGCCACCTCGCTGAAGCCGGTGCGCAGGCTGCTGGACGCGACGCTCAAAATCGACCACCACCGCAGCCTGCCGAAGTACTCCCACGGCACCTTCCGCCGCTGGTACAAAACCGTGGCGGCAGAGCAGGCGCGCTTTGCCGACCAGGTCGCCTTCTTCCACGGCTGCTACGTGAACTACAACCACCCGCAGCTGGGGAAAGATCTGCTGAAGGTGCTGAACGCCATGGGCACCGGCGTGCAGCTGCTTAGCAAAGAGAAGTGCTGCGGCGTGCCGCTGATTGCCAACGGCTTCACGGAAAAGGCGCGCAGGCAGGCGAAAAGCAACGTCACGTCGCTGCGCGAGGCGATTGTCGACAGGGGCATTCCGGTGCTGGCAACGTCGTCCACCTGCACCTTTACCCTGCGCGATGAGTATCCGCACCTGCTGGACGTGGATAACAGCGGGCTGCGGGAACATATCGAGCTGGCAACGCGCTTTTTGTGGCGCAGGCTGGACGCCGGACAGGCGCTGCCGCTGAAGGCCCTGCCGCTAAAAGTGGTGTATCACACGCCGTGCCATATGGAGAAAATGGGCTGGTCGCTTTACACGCTGGAGCTGCTGCGGCTGATCCCGGGGCTGGAGCTGACGGTGCTGGACTCGCGCTGCTGCGGGATTGCGGGCACCTACGGCTTCAAGCGTGAAAACTACGAAACGTCGCAGTCCATCGGCGCTCCGCTGTTCCAGCAGATTGAGGAGAGCGGCGCGGACCTGGTGGTGACGGACTGCGAAACCTGCAAGTGGCAGATTGAGATGTCTACCAGCAAGCGCTGCGAACACCCCATCACCCTGCTGGCGAAGGCGCTGGCGTAAGCATTGCCGGGGTAAAGCGCCCCGGCAAACGCCTCATTCGACGAACAGCGATTCCACGACGTTAATCCAGCCGTGCTCGCTGGCCACCTCTTTGCCGCTGAGCCAGCGGCGCAGCATGTTGAGCGCCATCATCGCGCAGACCTCCTGGCGCACCGCCAGGCTATGGCGCGTAATGCTCATCCTGACCCGCAGCGCGTGGGTGCCCTCCGGCGTTGCCAGCGCAAAGTTAAGATGCTCGTCGTCCAGCCCGCCCACGAACAGCGCCAGCCCGGCAAAGTGCTTCACCCGGCGCTCGGACGCCCAGCGCGCGGTCTGCGCCAGCGTCTCCTGCTGGAACGGCACCACTTCGCTGGCCAGCAGCGGCGCAGCGGCGCGGGAAAGCTGGAGCGCCAGCAGCCCGCCGGTAAACTGTTCGCTGAGCGTCACGCTGAGCTGGCGGGCCTGAAGCGTCTGGGAAATCTGCGCGGGCAAGCCCTCCGTGCCTTCGAAGATCAGGCTCTCCCCGGCAACGCGCTGCACTTCCGGCCACAGCGCCAGCATCGCGGCCTTCTCGGTCGCGGGGCCGGTCAGCTTCAGCTCGATGATCGGCATCGAGGAGCGATAGCCCATGGAAACGCCGGGCGGCAGCTTCAGGTGGTCAAGGCTCTGGGCCAGATCGCTTTCCGAGCGGCCAAAGGTGGTCAGGCGCAGGCACAGCGGCGGTTCCGGCAGGGTAAAACGCGCGCGCAGGCGCGGGAGAATTTGCTGCTCGACCATCACCTTAAATTCAGACGGCACGCCCGGGGTGAAGAACATCAGGCAGCGGTTAAGCTGAACGGCAAACCCGCAGGCGGTGCCGACGGGGTTATCCACCAGCTCGGCGCTGGCGGGGATTTCCGCCTGCTTGCGGTTACTGGGCGCCATCACGCGGCCGCGCTCGGTGAAGAAGCGCTCCATCTGCGCCAGCCACGCCTCGTGGAGTACCAGCCCTTCGCCCTTCGCCGTTGCGGCGGCCAGCGCGCTGAGGTCGTCGCTGGTCGGGCCAAGCCCGCCGTTCACAATCAGCACGTCAGCGTGTTCGCTGCGCTCGCGCAGAATGTTCACCAGCGACTCAAGATTGTCGCCGACCGTGTTGCGGCGCGTTAGCGGTAATCCCTGCTCAAAGAATACGTCGGCAAGCCAGGCGGCATTGGTATCAATAATTTGACCGTGCAGCACTTCGTCGCCCGTGGATAGCATTTCCACATTAATCATTGTGTTCTCCCACTTCTATGGTCAAAACACTATAGCGCAATCGGGGAAGGGAGAAGCGATAAACTGGCGCGGCAGGCCGCCGCGCCGAAGCGATTAGAAACCGGCGCTCACGCCCACGTACGGGCCGTCGGCCAGCGCGTTGTCGCGGTTGCCGTCTTTACCCGCCAGGTTCAGATAGCGATAGCCCGCTTCGATAGTGATCGGACGCATGATGGTCCAGCGCGCGCCGGCGTTGGCTTCTTCATAGCTGTCGATGCCGCTGGAGAGCGAATCAGGCGAGTAGTAGTACTCGCCGAACAGGCCGAAGCTGTCGCCAAGCTTCCACTGCAGGCCGCCGCCCACTGCCGCCGCGTAGCCTTCGTCACCGTCGTTCGGGTTGGTGTAGATCCCTTTCCCGCCCACGGTCGCCAGGAACGGCCCCAGCGGAACGTTCAGGCCGAGGCCGAGGCTTGCCGCGTCGCCGTCGTCATCGTTATGCGTCCAGCCGCCGGTCATCGCCAGGCCGGAGGTTTCTGTGCCCATGCCAAAGCCCAGATGGGTGTAATCCTGGCCCGCCGAGCCGTTGAAGGAGATTGCGTTTGCCGCCGCCGACGCAAACATCAGGCCTAAGCCCAGTAATGCCACTTTTTTCATTGTCGTGTTCCCGCACAATAGAGAGAGAAATGTCCCAAAACCGCGAGATTTTAACCTGAGCCGTCAGGGGATCAAGCTCTCCGCGTGCGGCTGGCGATTTGATTGTAACGATTTGATTCTGTCCGCCTTATTCACTCTTCAGCACCCGCAGCGTGACGCACAGGCCGCCCAGCGTTTCGCTGCGCGAAAGCTGCAAATGGCTCCGGTGAAGCCGGGCGATGTCGCTCGCCAGCGCCAGACCAATGCCCGAGCCGGGCGCGTCGCCCACGTTATCCAGCCGGTGGAACGGCTGCATGGCCTGGTGCATCAGCGCCTCGTCGATGCCGGGGCCGCTGTCCTCCACGCGAAGCTCAACGGCATTGCCATCGGCGCGCAGGAAGACCGTCACCACGCCGTGCTCTGGGGTGTATTTGATGGCGTTCTCCAGCAGGTTGGCGCACAGTTCGCCCAGCAAAACCTCATCGCCCTCGATCGTCACGGGCCGCTGAGCGCCGTCGTAGCCGAGATCGATCTCCTTGCTGCGCGCCTGCGCCAGCCGGGAAAAGCAGCCGTTCTGCACCACCTGAACCAGGTCGACGGGCGCAAACTGTTTCTCGCCCTGCTCCTTGCGCTTGACCGCGGAAAGCTGCAGCAGGCGCTCGGTTAACAGAATGGTGTTATCGAGCGTGACGTTGATCGCCCGCAGGCTCTCCTGCCAAAGCGCGGGGTCGTTGCGCGTCAGGGCGACGGAGACCTGCGTTTTCAGCACCGCCAGCGGCGTTTTCAGCTGGTGAGACGCGTCCGCGCTAAAGCGCGCCTGGCGGGATAAGACGCCGCGCAGCCTGTCGATATAGCGGTTAAAGGCCACAATCAGCAGCCGCGTTTCGGACCACGGCAGCAGCTCCGGCAGCGGCGCCAGCAGCCCCGGCTCGCGGCGTACCATCAGTGACGAGAGCTGGCGCATCGGGCGCAGCACGCGCCGCAGCAGCCAGGCGGTGAGAATCAGCGTCAGCAGCACCAGCAGGCCTTGAGACACCCACGACGAAAAGAGCAGCTGGCTGGCAAGATAGCGGCGAGACTGCAGGGTTTCCGCGACGTAGATTTCCGCCATGCCGACAATATTCCCCTCGTTGATCGGCTGAAGCAGCCTGGCGACGCGGATGGCCTGCCCGCGGTACTCGGTGTGATAAAACCACGCCAGCGCCGGGTAGAGGGCGGTGCGCGAGGTGGAGGGCGGCATTTTCGGCAGATCGTCAAAGCCGGAAATCACGCGGCCTTCCGGATCAACCACCTTGTAGTAGAGCCGATCGTTCATGTTCAGCTCGAAGCTGTCGAGCACCACCCAGGGTACGTTCACCTCCAGCCTGCCGTTGTGAACCACCAGCCGCTCAGACACCGTTCGCGCCGACGAGAGCAGCGTGCGGTCGTAGGCCTGCGTCGCCGCCTGCAGCGCGCTGACGTAGCTGTTAAACGTCGATAATCCCCAAAGCAGGAGCAGCGGCAGCCCCAGAAAGAGCAGCAGCTGCATATACAGCGACTGCGGCTTAGCCCACCTCATCGCCGCACTCCAGCACGTATCCCAGGCCGCGCAGCGTGGTAATGCGCACCCCGCTGCCGCTCAGCTTTTTGCGCAGGCGGTGGATATAGAGATCGATGCTCTCCGGGCTTACGTCGTCGTTAAGGCTAAACACCTGGTCGAAAAGCTGCTGGCGCGACACCGGGCGCGTCCGGCGGTGCATCAGCACCCTGAGCAGCGACAGCTCGCGCGGGGTCAGCGAAAGCGGCTCGTCGCGCAGGAGAAAAAAGCCGTCGTCATCGTACTCCAGCTCGCCCAGCCGCTGGCGCTCCTGGGTGCGCCCTTCGCTTCTGCGCAGCAGCGCGCGCAGGCGGGCGTCCAGCTCCTCCAGCTCAAACGGCTTCGGAAGATAGTCATCCGCCCCCGCGTTGAGCCCTTTCACCCTGTCCGCCACGTTGCTGCGGGCGGTCAGAAACAGCACGGGCAGCGTCTGCCCGCGCTTTCGCAGGCGCTGCACCACCTCCAGCCCGTCAAAGCCGGGCATGCCGATATCCAGAATCGCGACCGCGTAGTCCTCGCTCTGCAGCAGACGATCGGCCCCGCGCCCGTCGCTCACGCAGTCCACGGCAAAGCCGCCCTGCACCAGCGCTTTCTCAAGCCAGTGCGCCAGCTCGCGATTATCTTCCGCAAGTAAAAGACGCATTCTGTTGCATCCTCCTGTTTTTAGTCCTTTTAAGGCTGCGATCGACCGGCTCAGGGCGGGTTAAACGTCAGGCTCTGCTCACAGGAAAAGAATGCCTTTATGTTACATTTTTGCAACATGCCGCACTGGGTTCTGCGGACGGCTTAACACAAAACCGCATCGGACAAGCGGCCATACGCCCAAAATTCTTCCTCGCGGCTTAAGAACGGGCGTGAAACCGTCGCTCTTGTTCGCCATACGTTCCCGGAATAATTCAGATGAAAATTTATACTTATTGGGTGGATCGCGACGCTGTCGGCATGCCCGCCTATATCAAAATGTGCATGCACACCTGGCAGTTAAAAGCGCCAGGCGTCAGCGTAGAAATCATTAACCACGGAAATATTCATCAGTATCTTCCTCCCGGCCTGCTGACGCCCTCCTTTTATCAGCTCTCGCTGCCCATGCAGTCAGACGTGGTGTCCGTTTGGGTGCTTCTTTCACGAGGCGGACTCTTTATGGATGCCGATACCCTCATGACGCGCGATCTTTTTAGCGACGCCATATTCCCGACGAATGCGTTTTCGGCCTTTGGCTATCCGCAGAAAAAAAGTATCCACCTGGCGGTCATGTCTTCGCCCGAGCCGAATAACCCGCTCCTGGCCCACTGGGCAGAGCGCATCGCCAGACGCCTGGCGCAGCCGCTTCCCGAGCCGCTGCCGTGGGACTACGTCGGCAACGGTATTGTCGACGCGCTGCTGAAGGATGAGCAGTACGCCAACGCTCACCGCATTATTGATGCCGCCACCAGCGGCAATATTCTTGAGATAACCAACGCAAAAGAAACGGCCTACTATCGATATCTGGATTTTTACTTTTCCGAGCCAAAAGAGGATGTTGAGCATATCCTCAGCGGCGCCCGGTGCGGTTTGATTTCACTGCACAATTCCTGGACGCCGGACGCGTATAAAAAAGCGGGCGTGGCCGACATAGCCAGCACGAAAGAGACGCTGCTGCTCTCTACGATCCTGATGCACCTGTGTGAAATCGATCGCTAAATAGCCGCGCCTCGCCAGACGATAAGCGACGCACATCACATCCTGTAAACCTCATCCGGCATTGAAAGGGAAATGAAAGGTTGACGCGTTAACAATCACGCAACGGAATCACTACAAGGTGATTCACATAATCAGACTGTCGATCTGAACCCGTAGCGTGAGGAACAACGATGAAAACGCCTTTACTCTCTACCCTTGCTGCAGCCCTACTGATGATGGGCGCGCCCGCCGCCCTGGCGCAGGACGCGCCGTCGCGCACCGAATGTATCGCCCCCGCCAAGCCGGGCGGCGGCTTCGACCTTACCTGCAAGCTGATTCAGGTCAGCCTGCTCGAAACCGGCGCTATCGAAAAACCGATGCGCGTCACCTACATGCCCGGCGGCGTGGGGGCGGTGGCCTATAACGCCATCGTGGCGCAGCGCCCTGCGGAAGCGGGCACGGTGGTCGCCTTTTCCGGCGGCTCGCTGCTGAACCTCTCGCAGGGCAAATTTGGCCGCTACGGCGTGGACGACGTGCGCTGGCTGGCCACCGTCGGCACCGACTACGGCATGATCGCCGTGCGCGCCGACTCGCCCTGGAAATCCCTGAAGGACCTGCTGACCGCGATGGAAAAAGATCCAAACAGCGTGGTGATTGGCGCGGGCGCCTCCATCGGCAGCCAGGACTGGATGAAGGCGGCGCTGCTGGCGCAGCAGGCGAAGGTCGATCCGCACAAGATGCGCTACGTGGCGTTTGAGGGCGGCGGCGAGCCGGTGACGGCGCTGATGGGCAACCACGTTCAGGCGGTCTCCGGCGACCTCAGCGAAATGGTGCCGTACCTGAGCGGCGATAAAATTCGCGTGCTGGCGGTCTTCGCGGATGAACGCCTGCCGGGCGCGCTGGCGAACGTCCCTACCGCCAAAGAGCAGGGCTACAACCTGGTCTGGCCGATTATTCGCGGCTTCTTCGTCGGGCCAAAGGTGACCGACGCGGAATACCAGTGGTGGGTGGACGAATTCACCAAGCTTCAGCAGACCGACAACTTCAAAAAGCAGCGCGAGCTGCGCGGCCTGTTTGAATTTAACCTCAACGGCAAGCCGCTTGATGAGTACGTCAAAAAACAGGTGAGCGATTACCGTGAGCAGGCAAAAGCCTTTGGTCTGGCGAAATAAGCGGAGGCACGATGAGCGATCGTATTTTTGCCGGGATCTGGCTTTTGCTGTGCATTGGCGGGCTGTTCATCGCCTGGCAAATCCACAGCGAATACAGCTACGAACCCGTGGGGCCTCGCCCCTTTCCGATGGGCATTGTTGGCCTGATGCTGCTCTGCGCTGTCGCCCTGCTGCTGCGCCATCCCGACACCGTTGAGTGGCCGCCGAAGCGCATCCTTCAGCGCCTGCTGGTGATGGTCATCATTCTCCTGATGTACGCGTGGGGCTTCGAGTGGCTCGGCTTTCCGGTGGCGACCGCCGTTCTGACCGTGGTCATCGGCATGCTGTTTAACGCGACCCTGCCCGCGGCGGGGATCTCGGGCGCGGTGCTGGGGCTTTTGCTGTGGTACGCCTTCGATCGCCTGCTGGACGTAACGCTGCCTCTCGGCGCATGGCTTAACTAACGGAGTTCGCTATGGATACCTGGATCTACCTCTCTCAGGGGTTCGCCGTGGCGATGACCCCGGAAAACCTGGTCATCGCGCTGATCGGCTGCTTCGTCGGCACGATCGTCGGCCTGCTGCCCGGCCTCGGGCCCATCAACGGCGTGGCGATTCTGCTCCCGCTGGCGTTCGCCCTGCACCTGCCCGCGGAGTCCGCGCTGATCCTGCTGGCAACGGTCTATATCGGCTGCGAGTACGGCGGGCGCATCTCGTCGATCCTGCTCAACGTGCCCGGCGACGCGGCGGCGATCATGACCGCGCTGGACGGCTACCCGATGGCGCAGCAGGGGCGCGGCGGCGTGGCGCTTTCCATTTCTGCCGTCAGCTCGTTTTTCGGCTCGCTAATCGCGATCGGCGGCATCATCCTGTTTGCCCCCGCGCTGGCCGAGTGGTCGCTGGCGTTTGGTCCGGCGGAATATTTTGCACTGATGGTTTTCGCCATTGCCTGCCTCGGCAGCATGATGGCGCAAAACCCGCTGAAGTCGTTCTTGTCCGCGCTGATTGGCTTAGGGTTAGCCACCGTCGGCGTGGATGCTAACACCGGGGTTTATCGCTTTACCTTTGACAGCGTTCACCTGTCCGACGGCGTGCAGTTTATCGTCGTGGTGATTGGGCTGTTCTCCGTCTCAGAAATACTACTGATGCTGGAACATACCAGCAGCGGGCAGACGCTGGTGCGTAAGACCGGCCGAATGCTCTTTAACGTTAAGGAGGGGGCGCAGTGCGTGGGCGCGACCCTGCGCTCGTCGGTGATTGGCTTCTTCGTCGGCGTGCTGCCCGGCGCGGGGGCGACCATCGCCAGCGCCATCACCTACATGACCGAGAAAAAGCTGAGCGGCAACAGCGACAGCTTCGGCAAAGGCGATATCCGCGGCGTGGCGGCACCGGAGGCGGCGAATAACGCGTCGGCCTGCGGCTCGTTCATTCCGATGCTGACGCTGGGCGTGCCGGGTTCCGGCACCACGGCGGTGATGATGGGCGCGCTGACGCTCTACAACATCACGCCGGGCCCGGCGATGTTCACCGAGCAGCCGGATATCGTCTGGGGCCTGATCGCCGCGCTGCTGATTGCCAACGTGATGCTGCTGGTGATGAACATCCCGCTGATTGGGCTGTTTACCCGCATGCTGACCATTCCGCTGTGGTTCCTTGTACCGGCCATTGCGGCGGTCTCGGCGGTGGGGGTGTATGCGGTTCACAGCACCACCTTCGACCTGGTGCTGATGGTGCTGCTCGGCGTGCTGGGCTATATCCTGCGCAAGATGCACTTCCCGATGTCGCCGCTGATTTTAGGATTCGTGCTGGGGGAAATGCTGGAGCAGAACCTGCGCCGCGCGCTCTCGATCAGCAACGGCAATATGTCGATTCTGTGGCAGAGCGGCGTGACGAAGGTGCTGCTGGGAATGGCGATTATGGTGATCGTGGTGCCGCCGGTGCTGCGCCTGCTGCGTCGCCGCCAGCGTAGGGCGCAGCCCGACATCGGCTAGCTAGCCTTTCAGCTGCGCATTAACCCACTGCCTTAACGCCTGGCGGGAGATTTTAATCCCGCCGGTTTTCAATTCCGGGGGCAGCACCAGCCAGCGCACCGGCTGCTGAAAGCGCGCCAGCTTATCCTTGACCCACTCCGGCAGCCGCGCAACGTCCGCTCCCGGCTCGCATTCCACCACCGCCACCGGGCGCTGGCCAAATTCGGCGTCGTCCAGCGGAACGATAAAGACCTGGCTAATCTGCGGGTGCGCGGCAATCACGCGCTCCAGCGCTTCGGGCTGAATGCCCTCTCCTCCGCTGAAGAACAGATTGTCCATGCGTCCGAGCACCGTCAGGCGGCCGCCGTGAAGCTCGCCGCGATCGCGGGTGGCAAACCAGCCTTCGGCGTTCACCAGCGGCAGCAGCGCGCCGTCCCGCCAGTAGCCCGCGGCCATGCTTTTCGCCTTCAGCCAGATTTCGCCTTCCACGATCCGCACCTCCCTGCCCGGCAGCGCCGCGCCGACGTCGGCCTCACCGTCCGCCTCTTTGGCGCACACCGTCGAGGCAAACTCGGTCAGGCCGTAGCCGCAGAACGTGCGAACGCCCTTCTCCCGCGCCGCAAGGGTCAATTCGACGGGAATCGCCGCTCCGCCAAGCAGCACCGCGCCGAGCGCAAGCGGGCAGTCGGCGTTCAGCAGGCGCCAGAGCTGCGTCGGCACCAGCGACGCGTGCGTACAGCCGCGCAATGCCTGCTCCAGCGGCTGCTTCTCGCGCACGGTTAAGCGCGCTCCCGCCCGCAGCCAGCGCCACAAAATGCCCTGGCCGGAGACGTGAAACAGCGGCAGCGACAGCAGCCAGTCGTCATCGGGACCGTACGGCATCAGCGCCAGCACGCCCTCTGCGCTGGCAAGGTGAGCGGCACAGGTATGCACCGCCGCCTTGGGCAGGCCGGTGGAGCCGGAGGTTAACGTCATGGAGGCGAGGCGATCGGGGTTCCACTCCGCGCCGTGCGCGCCGGAGGCCGCGCTCAGCGACAGCGCCGCAAGCCCGTCGAACGCGCCGTCCAGCACCAGCGCAAAGCGCAGCGTCATCTGCGGGAGCAGCACGTCCAGCAGCGGGCGCGGAAGCTGCGGGTTTACCGGAAGAATGCGCGCCCCGCACTGGAGCAGCGCCAGCCACGCCAGCAGCGCGCGCGGATGGTTGTGGGCGAGCAGCATCACGCCGTCGCCCTCCCTCACGCCCTGCTGGTGAAAGCCGCGTGCGAGGCCGTCAATCCGCTCGCACAACTGCTGCCAGGTGAGCGTTTCATCGCCTAGCCGCAGCGCGGGTTTCTCCGCCCGCCGCGCGCGCCAGTGCCGCCAGGGCCAGTCGGTAAAGCTCATAGCAGCGGCTCCAGCGCCTCGGCGTTAAGACAGGGGAGCGCGCTCTCAGGCCAGCGGCGAACCAGCTGCGCCTGCATCAGGCTCAGCGTGTCGAGGCCCGGAACGGTATCCGGCGTGAGCCACGCGGCGACGCGCGCCAGCTGCGTGAGCCCGAGGCTGGATTCGATAGACGAGCTGATCACCGCCGTCATCCCCAGCGCGTGCGCAGCGGCAACCTGCTCGCGCACCTTCTGAAGGCTGCCGGTGAGGGTCGGCTTGATGACCACCGCGCTCACGCCCGGCTCGGCGACAAACTCAAAGTCGGCCTCGCGCAGGCTTTCATCCCAGGCAATCGCAATCCCCGTTTCGCGGGCAAAGGCGCGGGACGCTTCGCGCGTTTTGCACGGCTCTTCGAGAAACGCGATGCGGCTGCGGTACGCGGGAATGACGTATTTCGCGAACTGCTGCGCCTTGAGCGGCGTCCAGGCGCGGTTCGCGTCCAGGCGCAGGCGCAGGTCCGGAATGGCTTCGAGCAGCAGGTTAGCCACCATGCCGTCGCGAACGGCTTCGTAGAGGCCGACCTTGATTTTCGCCACCTTCTCGCCGGGCATGGCGGAAAGCAGCGCAAACAGCTCGTCCGGATCGCCCGTGCAGAGCGGCGCGGCGCGATAGTTCGCCGCATCAGGCAGCGTACCGTCCAGCTCCGCCAGCGCGCAGCTGATGCCGAAGGCAGTGGAAGGCAGGCCCGGCAGCGCTGGATTAACACCCTCTCGCCACGCGCTCGCCCAGGCGAGCAGCGCCGCCTGAGCGTCATCCAGCGACTCCAGGCTGAAGCCCGGAAGGGGCGAAACCTCGCCCCAGCCTTCCCGCTCGCCCACCTGAAGATGGACAAAGAGTCCGTCACGGGTTTTTAACCGCCGATCGCGCAGCACCACGCCCGCGTCCATCGGTATCTGCCAGCGGTAAACCTGCGCGCGACGCATTACGGGTTACGCTTGTATTTGCTGAAGTCCGGCTGGCGCTTTTCGTTGAACGCGTTGCGCCCTTCCTGACCCTCTTCGGTCATGTAGAACAGCATGGTGGCGTTACCCGCCAGCTCCTGCAGGCCTGCCTGGCCGTCGCAGTCCGCGTTCAGGGCCGCCTTCAGGCAGCGCAGCGCCATTGGGCTGTTTTGCAGCATTTCGCGGCACCAGCGCACGGTCTCTTTTTCAAGATCGGCAATCGGCACCACGGTGTTGACCAGGCCCATGTCCAGCGCTTCCTGAGCGTTGTACTGGCGGCACAGGAACCAGATTTCGCGGGCTTTTTTCTGCCCGACGATGCGCGCCATGTAGGACGCACCCCAGCCGCCGTCGAAGGAGCCGACTTTCGGCCCGGTCTGGCCGAAGATGGCGTTTTCCGCTGCGATGGTCAGGTCGCACATCATGTGCAGCACGTGGCCGCCGCCGATGGAGTAGCCTGCCACCATCGCCACAACCGGTTTTGGACAGGTGCGGATCTGGCGCTGGAAGTCGAGCACGTTCAGGTGATGCGTACCGGCATCGTCCTGGTATCCGCCGTAGTCGCCGCGCACCTTCTGGTCGCCGCCGGAGCAGAACGCCTTATCGCCTTCGCCGGTCAGGACGATGACGCCGATATTGTCGTCGTAGCGCGCGTCCGCCAGCGCCTGGATCATCTCCTTCACGGTCAGCGGACGGAACGCGTTGCGCACCTGCGGACGGTTAATGGTGATTTTGGCAATGCCGTCGGCAGATTTGTGATAGCGAATATCGGTGTAGCCTTCGGAGCAGTCTTGCCATTCAACCGGGGCGTAAAGCATGTGTTCATCAGGATAGATCATAGAGTGTCCTTTATTCGAAGACGCAGTATCTGAGCCAGACAGGACGCGACCGCTTCGGGGTTTTCCCGATGGGCGTTGTGTCCGGCGTGAGGAATAACATGGCGAGTGGCGTTCAGCTCCGCGGCGATTGCCGCAAACTTTTCGTCACGCTCACCGTACAAATAATCGAAGTCCCGCCCCCACAGCGCGGGGCGTAAATCGGGCTGAGCGCCGAGCGACGTCGCTTCCAGCATATCGGCCAGATGCGCGCCGCTGTTCAGGCTGCGCAGGGCAATCAGCTCCCGGCGCTGGGCCTCGGTGAGCGAGGCGAAAACCGGCTGCTGGTACCAGTCGGCGAAAACGTCGGCCAGCGGTTCGGTGCGAAAGCGCGCTGCCCAGCGGCGGTCAGAGGCCAGGCGAGCCTGACGCGAAGCCTCATCCGTCAGGCCGGGATGACCGCCTTCAACAACCCAACCGCACAGCCCCATCGGGCGCTGGCAGGCGTGAACCATAGCTATGCGGCCGCCGAGGGAGTACCCCACCAGCCAATAGTTAAGTATGTTGTAAATAAGCAGGGTTCTGGCAAGCAGATCGCTCACCGCATCGAACCCGCTTGCGCTAATCCCCGCAGAGGCACCGTGCCCCGGCAGGTCGAGATACAGCCGGGGATAATCGCTCAGCGACGCCCCAACCGTCTGCCATTCGCGGCAGTCGCCGGAAAAGCCGTGCAGAAAAACCAGCCAGGGGTAGCCCGGCTTTCCGCGCTGCTGCACGCCCCCGAGGATCACAGGTGGCTCACCTGCGCCAGCAGGTTTTGCAGGGTCTGCGCGCCGTCGGCCTCGTTCACCACCAGTTCGATCAGCGTGGCGCCGGGCTGACGCCAGGCGCTGGCCATGGCGGCGTCCAGGTCGTCCCAGCTTTCCGGGCGGTGATACTTCAGGTTAAACATCGCCGCCGCGTGCTCGAACTGCACGTTCTGCGGCATCAGGTAGAAGCGCTCGCGCTCGCTTTGCGGCGTCGGCAGCAGGGAGAAAATCTGCCCGCCATTGTTATTCACCACGATCAGCACAAACGGTGCCGAAACCTGGCGCAGCAGCGCCAGCGCGTTGAGGTCGTACAGGGCGGAGAGGTCGCCCACGATCGCCAGCGTCGATTTCGCGCTGCCGCGCTGAACGCCCGCCGCGGTAGAGAGGAGCCCGTCAATGCCGCTCGCGCCGCGGTTGCTGTACACCGGATAGCCGGCAGGCAGCTTCGAGAAGGCGTCAATCAGGCGAACCACCAGGCTGTTGCCGACGAACAGCTGTCCCTGCTCCGGCAGGTAGTGACGAATGCGGTGCGCCAGCTCCGCCTCGCCGAAGCCGTCGCAGTGTGCTTTGGTCAGCTCCCACGCCTGGCGAGAAAGTTCAGGCACGTCGACCGCCCACGGGCTGCGTTTTTCAGCCGGATGCAGCTCAAGCCAGCTTTCGATGTTGCTGACCAGGCGGCGGCCGCGATGGTGCGCCGGGTCGAGCCGTCCTTCCAGCGGATCGACCAGCCAGTACTCCTCCGGCGCGCAGGTCGCCTGCCACTGGAGCAGACGCTTGCCGGTGAGGCTTGAGCCAAGCTGGACCACAATCTGCGCCTGCGCGAGTTCCGTTACCGCCTTCGCGTTCCCCAGCCAGAGGTCGGCGCACGGCAGCGGTTGGCCGGTCTGTGAAAGCACGTCGCCAATCAGCGGCCAGCCCAGCGTTTTCGCCCACTCCGCGGCCAGCCTGCCCTCCGCGGCGCTCATGCGCCCGGCAATCACCACGCCGCGCTTTTGACGCCAGAAGAACCAGTCGCGCTGCTTCGCGCTTTCAAGATGCGTGTGTTCGCGCAGCCACGGCTTTTCGCTCTGCCACCAGTCGCCGAGGGCGTTCTGCCACGCCAGCCCGGTGTCGTCCATCTCGCCATACAGCGGCTCGGCAAACGGGCAGTTAACGTGCAGCGCGCCGCTGCGCAGCGATCCCATAGCGTGATCGAGCGTCGAAACAAGCCAGCTTGCGGGAATGTCCTGCGTCGGGCGCGGAAGCGAAACGGTCTCTGAGGGGTGCGTCGCGAAGATGCCCGGCTGGCGAATCGCCTGGTTGGCGCCGCAGTCAATCAGTTCGGGCGGGCGATCGGCGGTGAGCAGGATCAGCTTTTCGCCGGTTAATCCGGCTTCGATGATCGCGGGATACAGGTTCGCCACCGCCGTGCCGGAGGTGACAATCACCGCCACCGGCGCTCTGCTGACCTTTGCCAGCCCGAGAGCCAGATGGCCGAGGCCGCGCTCGTCAAAATGGGTGTGGTGAATAAATGCCTTGTTCTCCGCCGCCGCCAGGGTGAGTGGCGTGGAGCGAGAGCCCGGCGCAATGCACACGTGCCTGACGCCATGGCGGGTCAGGGCTTCAAGGATCACCGTCGCCCAGCGTCGGTTAAACGAACTTACTGACATGAGATTGTCCAGTATCAAGAATACGACACAGTATAAATAATAGAAAAAATGGGTATTTTGATATGAATCGGGAATGCGCGATTCAGTATTAATCCCTAAGGAGCAATGAACGCAGGCCCGCGGCTTTATTTTCGATCTCCTGCCACTCCTGTTCGGGGTCGGAACCGCTCACGATCCCCGCCCCCGCATACAGGCGCAGCGCCGCGTCGCGCACGCGCGCCGAGCGCAGGGCCACGCAGAACTCGCTTTGTTGGCGCGACAGGTACCCGGCCGATCCGGCGTACCACTCCCGATCGAACGGTTCGTGGCGCTGGATAAATTCCCGCGCGGGCTGGCGCGGCAGGCCCGCGACCGCCGCGGTCGGCTGCAGCATGTGCAGGCACAGCTCGTCGTCGGGCTGCCGGAGCTCGGTCCAGATGCAGCGGCGCAAATGCTGCACCTTGCGCAGGCGCATCACCTGCGCGGGCAGCACTTCCAGCGTCCGGGTATGCTGCTGCAGGCGCTGGCAGATATCCTCTACCACCAGCATGTTTTCCCGCTGGTTTTTATCATCGTTCATTAGCCAGTCGCCGAGGCGCTGGGCCTGGCTATCGTCGCTGTGGCTGGCGACGGTGCCCGCCAGCGCTTCAGTGCGCAGCAGCGTGCCGCGCCTGCGCCACAGGCGCTCCGGCGTGGAGCCTAAAAACGCGTTTCCGGCGTCAAACGCCATGCAGAAATGATAGCAGTTAACGTTCAGCGCGCGGCTGGCCGCCATCAGCGAGACGGCATTTATCGGATGATTGAAGTGCAGATCGGTGGCGCGGGCCAGCACGACCTTTTCAAAATCGCCCTGGGCAATGGCGTCCGTGGCCCGGCGTATCAGGTCGAGCCATTCAGGGCGCTGCGGCAGATGCGTTTCGCGCTGCACCTGCACCGACAGCGCAGGAACAGGCCTGGCGTCGAGAAGCTGCGCCAGGAATGCCAGCGCGCGGCGCGCGTCGTCCTGCAGGGAGGTGTCGCTCCACAGCTGCAGGCGCAGCGTGGCGACGCCTGCCGTGCGCTGCCACAGCAGGCGCGGCAGGAAAAGATTGCCCTGTTCAGGATTAAACGCGTTAAGCCCGCAGATGCGGGTGCTGTCAGGCGCGTCGTGGGAGTGCAGAAAACGGGAGGCGTCGGCCAGGGAGCCGAAGTGCGCGACGGCACCGAGCCCGGCAAGTTCTTCATCGCCATTGCGCTGCTGCCAGTAAAACTGCGGGTAGCAGGCCTGTGAGCCGAGCCAGGCCAGCGGGTCGAAGGCGTCGTTTAACGGGAAAGAGACATCGAAATGATGCAAACCGGGTAAAGCGGGCAACGCTTGCGCAAGCTGGCTGCGCAGGCGTTCCAGCGCGATGGACATCGAAAGCACGCGGACCTCTCCCTGTAAAACCTCGCATTATACGGGGTACTGACCATAAAAAGCAGTACCCACGTATAGGGAGTGGTTAACCTTGCGCCATCGCCTAGCGGCGGGCCAGCAGCAACCCTAACACCAGACCGACGGCGGCTCCGGCGCCAATGCCCTGCCACGGTTTTTCATGCACGTAGTCATCGGCGCGATACACTGCTTTTTTGGCGCGATAGTAGTAGTTGTCGGACGCGTGGCTGACGCGGTTTTTCACCTCGTGCAGCGCATTTTCTGCGCGCGCTTTCAGCTCAATGTATTTTTGGTCGGCAGGATCGCCGGAGGAACGCAGCACCTCTTCCAGCGTTTCGCTCAGCAGCGCCAGGTCGTCATCGATGCGGGTATCCCATGATTGAAATGACATATTTTTCTCCATGATTGTTTACCAGTTCGCTAACTATAGACAACGACAGCGGTTTACGCCTGCTTCGCTTCCCGCGCCATGCCCACGTGCGGAATGCCGTCTTCGTCGTAAACGTCCGTTACCGGGCTAAAGCCAAAGTGGGCGTAAAAACCCTGCAGATGCGCCTGCGCGCCGAGGTATAACGCCTTGTCCGGCCACTGTTTTTCGCAGGCTTCCAGCGTTTTCTCCATCAGCTGATAGCCCAGCTTTTCGCCGCGCGCCCTGCCGCTGATAATTACGCGGCCAATGACCACGGGCTCGACGTCGCTGTCGCTTTTCAGAATCCTCGCATACGCCACCAGCTCGCCATCTTTCCAGCCGAGGATATGGCGGTTATCACCGACCAGATCGTCGCCGTCGATGTCCTGATACGGGCAGGTTTGCTCAACGACAAACACCTCGCAGCGCAGCCTGAGGAGCGCGTAAAGGGACGGTACGGTCAGCTCGCTATGGTGTAAATTTTGCCACTCGATCATGTCGGTCTCCTTCCTGGGGTTCACCACGTTATACTAAACACCTTCCTGTTCGGCAAAGGGCTGATTGCATTATGGAACTGATTTTTCTGGGGACGTCCGCCGGCGTGCCAACCCGCTCGCGCAACGTGACCGCCATGCTGCTGGATTTACAGCATCCGACGCGGGCAGGCCTGTGGCTGTTCGACTGCGGCGAGGGCACGCAGCACCAGCTGCTGCGCACCGCCTGGCATCCCGGCAAGCTGGATAAAATATTTATTACCCATCTGCACGGCGATCACCTGTTCGGCCTGCCGGGCCTGCTGTGCAGCCGCTCGATGGCAGGGATTGCGCATCCGCTGACGATCTACGGTCCGCAGGGCATCGCGGAATTTGTTGAAACCACGCTGCGCCTCAGCGGCTCGTGGACCGATTACCCGCTCGAGGTGGTGGAGATTGGCGAAGGCCTGGTCTTTGAGGACGAGTGCTACAGGGTGACCGCCCGGCAGCTCAATCATCTCGTTGAGTGCTACGGCTACCGTATCGAAGAGCATGACCGACCCGGCGCGCTCGACGCCGCTGCGCTTATCGCCGACGGCGTCAGGCCGGGGCCGCTGTTCCAGCGCCTCAAGCAGGGCGAGACCGTGACGCTGGAGGACGGGCGCGTCGTCAACGGGCGAGACTATCTTTCCCCACCGCAGGCGGGCAAAAAGCTGGCTATTTTTGGCGATACCGCCCCCTGCCCGTCGGCCCTGCTGCTCGCGCAGGGCGTGGACGTGGCGGTGCATGAAGCCACGCTCGAAGCAGCAATGGAGGAGAAGGCCAACGGCCGCGGGCACAGCTCAACCCATCAGGCCGCGCAGCTGGCGCGCGACGCGGGCGTGGGGAAATTGATCGTGACTCACGTGAGCTCGCGCTACGACGCGCGGGGCGGCGAAAGCCTGCTGGCGGAGTGCCGGGCGGTGTTCGACAACTGCATGCTGGCTGAAGATTTTACCCAGGTCAGCGTTTAGCCCTTCATTTTTCCCCCGGAATGCCGATAACGATTAAAAGGGCAGCATTTCACTTGAGGGTAGAATGGATAATTTCCAGAAAGATATTGATGACAGGGCGAATCTGACCCTGTCGAACCGTTTTGAGCTGTTGCTGTTCCGTCTCGGCACCTCGTTGAACGAAAACAAATCCGAGCTGTTTGGCATTAACGTGTTTAAGCTGCGCGAGATCGTACCGATGCCGGAGTTCACGAAGCCTGCGGGCATGAAGTCTCCGCTGATGGGCATGGTGAACATTCGCGACCAGGTGATCCCGGTGATTGACCTCGCCGCCGTCGCCGGATGCAAACCGACGACCGGGCTGAACATTCTGCTGATCACCGAATACGCGCGCAGCGTACAGGCGTTCGCCGTGGAATCCGTTGAGAACATCATGCGTCTGGACTGGAAGCAGGTTCACGCGGCGGAGACGGCGGTCAGCGGGCGCTACATCACCAGCATCGCCTGTCTGGACGAAAAGACCGATACCAACGATCTGGCGATGGTGCTGGACGTCGAGCAGATCCTGTATGACATCACCCCGGCGAACCACGATCTGCACGCCACGAATCTGCAAACCACCCAGTTCAACATCAAGCCGGGCGCGGTCGCCATCGTGGCGGAAGATTCTAAAGTCGCGCGCTCGATGCTGGAGAAAGGCCTGGAAGCGATGTCTATTCCGGCGCAGCTGCACATCACCGGCAAAGACGCGTGGGAAAAAATTGGCGTGCTGGCCGCGCAGGCGCAGGCGGAAGGGGTGCCGATTACCGATAAAATCGCGCTGGTGCTGACCGACCTCGAAATGCCGGAGATGGACGGTTTTACGCTGACGCGCAAGATTAAGTCTGACCCGGTGCTGAAGGATATTCCGGTGGTGATCCACTCTTCCCTTTCCGGCAACGCCAACGAAGACCATATTCGCAAGGTGAAGGCCGACGGCTACGTGGCGAAGTTTGAGCTGAACGAGCTGTCGTCGGTGATTGGAGAGGTGCTGGACCGTTCGATGAAGAGGATTGACGGGCCGTTAATTAGCAGGAAGCAGCTGGCCTAGGTTTGTGCGGGCTGGTGCCCTCACCCCGGCCCTCTCCCACGGGGAGAGGGAGAAAACAAAAAAAACCCGCCGAGGCGGGTTTTTTATTTTTACATCAGCGGCATCGCTCGCTGCACGATATCAATCAGCGGCTGCGGATAGATACCGAAGATCAGCACCAGCAGCGCGGAGATCAGCACCACGATACCGCCCGCGCTGTACTGCCAGTTGGACGGCGCATCGCGGTTGAGCTGCTGAGGCGCGCTCAGGTACAGGCTCACGGCAACGCGCAGGTAGTAGTACAGACCAATCGCGGAGCCGATCACCACACCGGCGGTCAGCCACCACAGGCCCGCGTGCACACCGACGGCCAGCACGTAGAACTTACCGATAAAGCCCAGCGTCATCGGGATACCCGCCAGAGAGAGCATCATCACGGTCATCACCGCAGACAGAATCGGACGGTGCCAGAACAGGCCGCGGTAGGAGAACAGCGAGTCTGCGTCCGGGCCACGGTACGGGCTGGACATCAGGCTCACCACGCCGAACGCGCCGAGGCTGCTGAACAGGTAACCGGCCAGATAGACGCCTACGGCTTCCATCGACATTTCACCGCTCTGCAGCGCAATCAGCGCCACCAGCAGGTAGCCCAGATGGGAAACGGACGAGTAGCCCAGCAGACGCTTGATGTTGGTCTGGCTCAGCGCCATCAGGTTACCGAAGATGATGGAGACGAACGCGATGATGCCCAGCACCACGCGAACCGCTTCGCTATCGCCCACCGGCGCGTACAGGAACAGACGCATCACCACGCCGAAGATGGCGATTTTACTCGCCGTCGCCAGGAAGGTAGAGACCGGCGCAGGCGCGCCCTGGTATACGTCTGGCGTCCACAGGTGGAACGGCACCAGAGAGAGCTTGAAGCCGAGGCCCACAATCATCATGCCCAGACCCGCCAGCAGCAGCGGCTCGTGCAGCATGCCATCGCCGAGGCTCTTGCCAATGGCCAGGAACGACAGGTTACCCGTCTGCGCGTACAGCAGCGCGATACCGAACAGCAGGAACGACGACGCGGCGGCGGACAGAATGGTGTACTTGATGGCCGCTTCCAGAGAGCGCTTCTGACGGAAGGCGTAGCCAATCAGGCCGAACAGCGGCAGAGAGATAAGCTCAATGCCGAGGAACAGCGCGGCCAGATGGTTCGCATTCGCCAGCAGAATGCCGCCCAGCGCGGCAATCAGTACCAGCAGGTAAAACTCTTCTTTGTTGTCGTTGTAGCCTTCAAGCCACGGGTACGCAAAGGTGCAGGTTGCCAGGCTCGCCAGCAGAACCAGACCGGTATACAGCATGGCATAGCCGTCAACGCGCATCAGCGGGGTGACGTCCATCGCGCCCGCCTGGCCAACAAACCAGAGGGACACCAGCGCAGCGTTCAGACCCAAAACGGACAGGGTCGCATTCAGGAAGTGATTGCGTCGCCACGCAATGGAGAGCATCACAACCACCACCGTCAATCCGACGATCAGCAGCGGTAGCAGCGCGATCAGTTGTTGTGGAGTTATTGTCATGGCGAATTACGGCCTTGTAGTAGAAGCAGAATTAACAAACCACTGCTGGATGTTACCCATCGCGGAATGCGAGGTATCCAGAATCGGCTGCGGATAGAAGCCCAGCAGCACCAGCAGTACGACCAGCAGCAGGATGATGAACAGCTCGCGCAGCGACATCCCCGGCAGTTCTTGTGCAGCAATTTCGCTCTTCGCTTTACCGAAGTAGGCGCGATGCAGCATCGCCAGCGAGTAGACGGAGGCGAACACCAGGCCAAAGGTGGAGATGACGGTAATCATCGGAACCACTTTGAAGCTGCCGAACAGAATCATAAATTCGCCGACGAAGTTACCGGTACCCGGCATACCCAGCGTCGCCACTGCGAAGAACATGGAGAGCGCTGGCAGCCATTTCATCTTGCCCCACAGGCCGCCCATCATGCGCATGTCGCGGGTGTGCAGACGCTCGTACAGCTGGCCGCACAGGATGAAGAGACCGGCAGCGGACAGGCCGTGTGCAATCATCTGGATCACCGCGCCCTGGTACGCCAGCTGGCTGCCGGTGTAGATAGCAATCAGCACGAAGCCCATGTGGGAAACGGAGGTGTAGGCAATCAGACGCTTGATGTCGTACTGCGTGAAGGCCATCCACGCGCCGTAGAAGATACCGATCACGCCCAGCCACATGGCAATCGGCGCAAACTCTGCGGACGCGTTCGGGAACAGCGGCAGCGCGAAGCGCAGCAGGCCGTAGGCCGCGGTTTTCAGCAGGATGCCCGCCAGGTCAACGGAACCCGCCGTTGGCGCCTGAGAGTGCGCGTCCGGCAGCCAGCCGTGCAGCGGAACCACCGGCATTTTCACCGCAAAGGCGATGAAGAAGCCGAGCATCAGCAGGTATTCAACGCCGTGCGACATCGGGGTGTTCAGCAGGTCTTCGTAGTTGAAGGTCCAGACGCCCGTGGCGTTGTGGTGTACGAACACCAGCGCCAGAATCGCAATCAGCATCACCAGACCGCTCGCCTGGGTGTAGATGAAGAACTTGGTTGCCGCCGTGATGCGCGTTTTACCGTCGGACGCCTTATGGCCCCACAGCGCGATCAGGAAGTACATCGGCACCAGCATCATCTCCCAGAAGAAGAAGAACAGGAACATGTCGATGGCAAGGAACACGCCGATCACGCCGCCCAGGATCCACATCAGGTTCAGGTGGAAGAAGCCCTGGTATTTTTCGATTTCTCGCCAGGAGCAAAGCACCGCCAGAACGCCGAGCAGGCCGGTCAGCACCACCATCAGCAGCGACAGACCGTCGATAGCCAGGTGGATCGTAATGCCGAAGCGCGGGATCCACGGCAGGATGAACTCTGACTGCCACTGCGGAATGCCCGCAGACTGGGTCAGAGAATAGCCACCCTGCAACCACAGTTGCAGGCCAAGCGCGAGCGTCAATCCCATGGTGATCAGCGCGATCCAGCGCGGCATCTTCACGCCAAAGCGTTCAGTCTGCCAGCACAGGAAGCCGCCGATGAAGGGAATTAATATTAGCCAGGGTAGTAACATGGCGATTTTTATTCCTTGTTAAAGTCCTTTAGGGACCGATTTTCAACAAATTCACGCATTAGTGCGGTATGTGGTGTCGGGTGGCGCTCACGCGTACCCGACCTACGGTCTCGTAGGCCCGGTAAGCGCAGCGCCACCGGGCAAAACCACTATCGCAATACCATCAGCAGCGCCAGCACGACAACCGCGCCGATGCTCATGGACGCCACATACCAGCGCAGGTAGCCGTTCTCGCTGTACAGCAGGCCTTTACCTGCAAAGCGGGAAAGGATCGCCGGGATGTTCATCAGGCTGTTCAGCGGATCGCGCTTCAGCAGCCACGCGATGCCCAGGAACGGCTTAACGAAGATCATGTCGTACAGCCAGTCGAAGCCCCACGCGTTGTACCACCAGGTGCCCAGCAGGCGGCCCGGCGCGCTGTTGGCAACGGCGGTCACCAGCGTGCGTTTGCCCAGCCACAGCCATGCTGCGATCAGGATGCCCGCGATAGCGACAACGCCGGAGGTGATTTCAAGCGTCAGAACGCGACCGTGCTCAAGCTCGGTGGTGGCCGGCAGTACGCCCTGCAGCGGTGGCACAATCATCGCGCCAACGAAGGTGGACAGTACCAGCAGCACAATCAGCGGCAGGTGGTGAGTAATCCCCTTCCCTGCGTGAGCGTGAATTTGTTCTTTACCGTGGAAGACGATGAAAATCATACGGAAGGTATAAAGAGAGGTCATGAACGCACCGACCAGACCCGCAACCATCAGATTGATATGACCATTCGCCATGGCGCCCGCAAGGATTTCGTCCTTACTGAAGAAGCCCGCGGTAATGAGCGGCAGCGCCGCCAGCGCCGCGCCGCCTACCAGGAAGCAGGCATACACCAGTGGGATGGACTTACGCAGTCCGCCCATCTTGAAGATGTTCTGCTCGTGGTGGCAGGCCAGAATTACCGAACCGGATGAGAGGAACAGCAGCGCTTTAAAGAACGCGTGCGTCATCAGGTGGAAAATGGCCGCATCCCACGCCTGAACGCCCAGCGCCAGGAACATGTAGCCAATCTGGCTCATGGTGGAGTACGCGAGAACGCGCTTGATGTCGGTCTGAACCAGCGCGGCAAAGCCTGCCAGCACCAGCGTCACCGCACCGACGATACCCACCAGATGCAGAATTTCCGGGGTCATCAGGAACAGGCCGTGGGTACGCGCAACCAGGTAAACGCCCGCGGTCACCATGGTCGCGGCGTGGATCAGCGCGGAGACAGGGGTTGGACCCGCCATCGCGTCGGCCAGCCACGTTTGCAGAGGCAGCTGCGCGGATTTACCCACGGCGCCGCCCAGCAGCATCAGCGTTGCCCACCACAGCATGTCGTTGCCTGCAGCGAAGTGTGCTGGCGCCAGCTCCACCATTTCGCGGAAGTTCAGCGTGCCCAGTTCGTTGTAGAGAATGAACAGCGCGAAGGCGAGGAAGACGTCACCCACGCGGGTCACGACGAACGCTTTCATGGCCGCTGCGCCATTCTTCGGATCGGTATAGTAGAAGCCGATCAGCAGGTAAGAACACAGACCCACGCCTTCCCAGCCGAGATACATCAGCAGCAGGTTATCGGCCAGCACCAGAACCACCATGCTGGCGATAAACAGGTTGGTGTAGGCGAAGAAGCGGGAGTAACCCTCTTCACCGCGCATATACCAGGAGGCGAACATGTGGATCAGGAAGCCGACGCCGGTCACCACGGAGAGCATGGTCAGGGAAAGACCATCCAGCACCAGGTTAAAACCGATGTTGAAATCACCGACTGACATCCAGGTCCACAGCGGCACGCTGAAGGCCTGACGTCCATTGTTAAAGAAGTCGATACCCGCATACGCCGTGACCAGCGCAGACAGGCCGATTGAGCCGATGCCGACGGTTGCAGACAGATTCTCGGACCAGCGGCCGCGAGAAAACGCCAGCAGCACGAAGCCAATCAGCGGAAAAATAATGGTTAAGGCAAGCATGTTCATCCACGCAACTCACTTACTGAATCGATGTTCAGGTTCTGGCGGCGACGATGGAGCTGCAGCAACAGCGCCAGGCCAATACTCGCTTCGGCAGCCGCGAGGCTGATGGCGAGAATGTACATCACCTGACCGTCGGCCTGGCCCCAGTAGCTCCCGGCGACCACGAAGGCCAGCGCGGAGGCGTTAATCATGATTTCCAGACCGATCAGCATAAACAGCAGATTGCGGCGGATAACCAGACCGGTTAAGCCCAGGACGAACAAAATCGCAGCGAGGATCAGTCCATGTGTTAAGGGGATCATGCGCGCTCCTCCGTTTTTCTTTTCGCGCGGTCGTCAGTGCGGTTGCTCAGCACCTCGCCGACACGCTCTTCGCGGCCAACGTGGAAGGCAACAACCAGGCCCGCCAGCAGCAGCATTGACGCCAGTTCAACCGCCAGAACGTACGGGCCGAACAGGGCAATACCTACCGTTTTGGCGCTGATCGGCGTGCCGTCGATGCCCTGATCGTTTACGCCCAAAATGGCGTACACAATCACCACCAGCATGATGGCCGACAGAATCGCCGGGCCAATCCACACCTGCGGTTTCAACCACTGGCGTTCCTGCTCAATTTCAGAGCCGCCGAGGTTCAGCATCATCACCACGAAGACGAACAGCACCATGATGGCCCCGGCGTAAACGATGATTTCCAGCGCACCGGCGAAGTGCGCGCCGAGCGCGAAGAACACGCCCGAAATGGCCAGCAGCGAAATGATTAAATAGAGCAGCGCATGCACCGGGTTGGTGTGCGTAATCACTCGCAGCGTAGCCAGGATGGCGATAAGGCCACAGATATAAAAAGCGAATTCCATTGCCCTCTCCTTACGGTAACAGGCTCTTGACGTCGATAGGCTTAGCTTCGTTCTCTGCTTCGCCCTTATCTTTGCCGTCGATTGCCATACCCGCCATCCGGTAGAAGTTATATTCCGGGTATTTGCCCGGACCGGAAATCAGCAGATCCTCTTTCTCGTACACCAGGTCCTGACGCTTGTACTCACCCAGTTCGAAGTCTGGAGTCAGCTGAATCGCCGTGGTTGGGCACGCTTCTTCGCACAGGCCGCAGAAGATGCAGCGTGAGAAGTTGATGCGGAAGAACTCAGGGTACCAGCGGCCGTCTACCGTCTCTGCTTTCTGCAGGGAGATACAGCCAACCGGGCACGCTACCGCACACAGGTTACAGGCAACGCAGCGCTCCGAACCGTCCGGATCGCGCGTCAGCACGATGCGGCCACGGTAGCGCGGCGGCAGATATACCGGCTCTTCCGGATACATCTGGGTTTCGCGTTTGGCAAACGCGTGCAGGCCGATCATCCAGATACTGCGTACCTGGGTGCCGAAGCCTACCAATAATTCTTTTAAGGTCATGGTCTATAGCCCCTTATGGCTGCTGCCAGAGAATGACAGCCGCCGTTACCAGCAAGTTGACGAGCGTCAGCGGCAGGCAAATTTTCCAGCCGAAGGACATTACCTGGTCATAACGAGGACGCGGTAACGACGCACGAATCAAAATGAACATCATCATGAAGAACGCGGTTTTCAGCGCGAACCAGATGAACGGCGGTAAGAACGGGCCATGCCAGCCACCAAAGAACAGCGTTACCATCAACGCGGAAATGGTGACGATACCGATGTATTCGCCCACGAAGAACAGGCCGAACTTCATGCCGGAATATTCAATGTGGTAACCGTCGGCCAGTTCCTGCTCGGCTTCTGGCTGGTCAAACGGATGGCGGTGACACACCGCCACGCCCGCGATAGCAAAGGTAATAAAACCAAAGAACTGTGGAATCACGTTCCAGATGTCGGCCTGGTTGTTGACGATGTCGGTCATGTTGAATGAACCGGCCTGAGCCACCACGCCCATCAGGGAGAGCCCCAGGAACACTTCGTAGCTCAGCGTCTGCGCGGAAGCACGCATCGCACCCAGCAGCGAGTATTTGTTGTTACTGGACCAGCCTGCGAACAGCACCGCGTAAACCGCGAGGCCTGCCATCATCAGGAAGAACAGAATGCCGATGTTCAGGTCAGCCACAACCCAGGTCGGGCTGACGGGAACGATCGCAAACGCCAGCAGCAGCGAGGTGAAGGCGATCATCGGGGCCAGAGTAAAGATCACGCGGTCCGAGAAGCGCGGGATCCAGTCCTCTTTAAAGAACATCTTGATCATGTCCGCCACCAGCTGGAGTGAACCACCCCAGCCCACGCGGTTCGGCCCGTAACGGTTCTGGAACAGGCCGAGCAGACGACGTTCACCAAAGCTCATGAACGCGCCGCAGGTGACCACCACCAGCAGGATAACGACTGCTTTCAGAATGCTCAGCAGGATGTCGATAAGATCCGGCGTTAACCAACTCATGCTTTTGCCTCCTGCAGGTTATCAAGACGCGCACCCGCCAGTACCGGCGCGATGCCAGGCATACCCATCGGCAGACCCACCTGCCCTGCCGTCAGGCTTTCAGAGACGATCAGCGGCAGGCTGATCGTCTGGCCGTCGTAGCTAAAGGCCACGTTCGCGCCCGCGTTGACGCCAAGCTTCGCGGCGTCCGCCGGGTTAAGCTTGATGTACGGCTGCGGCATACGGGTCTGGAAGACCGGAGAACGCTGGGACAGCTCGTCGCTACCGAACAGATGGTAGTAAGGCGCAATGCGCCAGCTTCCTTCCTGAGCCTCAAAGCTCGCCGGTACGCTGGTGAAGAAGTCCAGGCCGGTTTCGGTCGCTTCAATCAGGCGCACGCCCGGATCGCCGTGGCGCAGAGAACCGCCCACTTCGGCCTGGAATTTGTTCCATGCCTGCGGGGAGTTCCAGCCCGGAGCCCATGCGAATGGAACCTGTGAGCGCGGCGCAGACGGCTGGTTGTTCCCTTCCATTGAGAAGGCAAACATGGTGTCTTTGTCCTGCGGCTGACGAGGCTCATGCACGCTGATGTTGGCGCGCATCGCGGTACGACCGCTGTAGCGGTGCGGCTCACGCGCCAGTTTCTGACCGCGAATGCGGAAGCTTGCGTCAGGCGCGGCGTCTTTGATACCCGCCAGCTGAGGCAGTTTTTCGACTACCGCGTCGATAACGTGATCGAGCTGCGTCCAGTCCACCTCGCGGCTCTGCACGGTGCTGTGCAGGGAGTGCAGCCAGCGCCAGCTTTCCAGCATCACGGTGTTGCTGTCGTAGTAGGCCGGGTCATACACCTGGAAGAAGCGCTGCGCGCGGCCTTCGTTGTTGATAACCGTTCCGTCGCTTTCGGCGAAGCTTGCCGCAGAGAGCACCAGGTGCGCTTTGTCCATAATCGCGGTGCGCTGATGGTCGATAACCATCACCAGCGGCGCCCTTGAGAGCGCGGCGTCAACGCGCGCGGCAGAGGCGTGGCGATGCAGGTCGTTTTCCAGCACTACGACGGCGTCAGCAGAACCGGACTCCAGCTCGCTTAACGCGTCTTCCAGCGAACCGCCGCCAATCATGCCCAGACCGATGCTGTTTACCGCGCGGGCGATCATGGTGATCCCCACGTCCGCGCCGCGGCCCTTCAGGGCTTTAGCAACGTTTGCTGCGGCCTGAACGATCTCCGCGCTGCCGGCGTTGGTACCGGAAATAATCAGCGGTTTCTTCGCGCCCGCAAGCGCCTGAACGATCACGTCGACCTTGCTTTGCAGGTCGCGATCCAGCTCAACGGCCGGCGCGCTGTTGTCCAGGGCGTGGGCAATCGCAAAGCCGAGACGCGCCTGATCTTCAACCGGCGCGCAGTAGGTCCACGCGGCGATGTCGTCCAGACGGGTGTTGTCGACGTTGGTCACAAACAGAGGATGCTTCGCGCGCTGGCCGATGTTGAGGATTGCCGCAATCTGCCAGTCAGCCACTTTCTGCGCCGCTGCCATTTCACGCGCTTTGCCTTTCACCGCCTGGCGAACCGCCAGAGCCGCGCGAGCGCCGGTCTGCGTCAGGTCTTCACCCAGCACCAGGACCGCATCATAAGATTCGATTTCGCGCAGCGCAGGGGTATGAATACCGCCTTCACGCAGCACTTTCAGCACCAGCTGCAGACGTTCCTGCTCGCCCTGGGCGATACCGGTGTAGAAGTTTTCCGCCCCAACCAGCTCGCGCAGCGCGAAGTTGCTTTCGATGCTGGCGCGCGGAGAGCCGATGCCGATGACTTTCTTCGACTGGCGCAGAATATCCGCCGCGCCCTGCATCGCCTGCTCGGCGTTCAGGGTGATCACGTCATCGCCACGGCGCTGAACCGGCTGACGCGGACGGTCTTTCAGGTTCACATAGCCATAGCCGAAACGACCGCGGTCGCAGAGGAAGTAGTGGTTAACGGTACCGTTGTAGCGGTTTTCGATACGGCGCAGTTCGCCGTAACGCTCGCCCGGGCTGGTGTTACAGCCGAGGGAACACTGCTGGCAGATGCTTGGCGCAAACTGCATGTCCCACTTACGGTTGTAGCGCTCGGAGTGAGTTTTATCCGTGAAGACGCCGGTCGGGCAGATTTCTACCAGGTTACCGGAGAATTCGCTTTCCAGCACGCCGTCTTCAGGACGTCCGAAGTAGACGTTGTCATGCGCGCCATACACGCCCAGATCCTGACCGTCCGCGTAGTCTTTGTAGTAACGCACGCAGCGGTAGCAGGCGATGCAGCGGTTCATTTCGTGAGAGATGAACGGCCCCAGGTCCTGGTTACGGTGGGTACGCTTGGTAAAGCGATAGCGACGGAAGCTGTGGCCGGTCATCACGGTCATATCCTGAAGGTGGCAGTTGCCGCCTTCTTCACAAACCGGACAGTCGTGCGGGTGGTTAGTCATCAACCACTCGACCACGCTTTCGCGGAACTGTTTGGCTTCTTCGTCATCAATCGAAATAAAGGTGCCTTCGGTGGCTGGCGTCATACAGGACATCACCAGGCGACCACGCGTGTCTTCCGCGTTTTGATATTGCTTCACCGCACACTGGCGGCAAGCACCGACGCTGCCCAGCGCCGGATGCCAGCAAAAATACGGAATATCAAGGCCGAGCGACAGACAAGCTTCTAGCAGGTTGTCCGCCCCGTTGACCTCGTATTCTTTGCCGTCTACATGAATCGTAGCCATTAGCATGCTTCCAGTTGGCTCGAATTGCTCCGAGCGTTAATCAAAATTCTGTTTTACCAGCGCGCTTTCAGCAGGTTCGGCTGAATCCCATTGATGGCATGGGTATTGCTGAACGGCTGCTTGATGCCTGCTTCAAATTCTTCGCGGAAATATTTAATCGCGCTCTGCAGCGGCTCAACGGCGCCCGGTGCGTGGGCACAGAAGGTTTTGCCCGGCCCTAAGAATCGACACAGTTGCTCAAGTGTTTCGATATCCCCAGGCTGGCCTTCGCCACGTTCAAGCGCGCGCAGGATCTTCACGCTCCACGGCAGACCGTCGCGGCACGGCGTGCACCAGCCGCAGGACTCGCGGGCAAAGAACTCTTCCAGGTTACGCACCAGCGGGACCATGCCGATCTCGTGGTCGACGGCCATCGCCAGCGCGGTACCCAGACGGCTGCCCGCTTTGCCGATGCTTTCAAATTCCATCGGCAGGTCAAGGTGGGATTCGGTCAGGAAGTCTGTCCCTGCCCCGCCCGGCTGCCAGGCTTTGAACTTCAGGCCATCGCGCATGCCGCCCGCGTAGTCTTCAAGAATTTCGCGCGCGGTGGTACCGAACGGCAGTTCCCAGACGCCAGGATTTTTTACGCGACCGGAGAAGCCCATCAGCTTGGTACCGGCATCTTTGCTTGAGGAGATGCCCTGATACCACTCCACGCCGTTAGCGAGGATCGCCGGAACGTTACACAGGGTTTCGACGTTGTTTACACAGGTCGGTTTACCCCATACGCCGGAGCTTGCCGGGAACGGTGGCTTAGAACGCGGGTTCGCGCGGCGGCCTTCGAGGGAGTTAATCAGCGCGGTTTCTTCACCGCAGATGTAACGCCCTGCCCCGGTGTGCACGAACAGTTCGAAATCAAAACCGGTGCCCAGAATGTTTTTGCCCAGCAGGCCCGCTTCGGTAGCTTCCGCAATCGCGCGACGCAGGTTTTCCGCCGCTTCGATGTATTCGCCGCGCAGGAAGATGTAGCCACGGTAGGCTTTCAGCGCGAACGCGGAGATCAGCATGCCTTCTACCAGCAGGTGCGGCAGCTGTTCCATCAGCAGGCGGTCTTTATAGGTGCCCGGCTCCATTTCATCGGCGTTACACAGCAGGTAACGGATGTTCATGGATTCGTCTTTTGGCATCAGGCTCCACTTCAGGCCGGTGGAGAAGCCCGCGCCGCCGCGCCCTTTCAGGCCAGCGTCTTTAACCGCGTTAACGATCTCATCCGGTGCCATGCCGCCCAGCGCTTTACGCGCGCCGGCATAGCCATTTTTCGCCTGATACTCTTCCAGCCACACCGGCTGCTTGTCGTCGCGAAGACGCCAGGTCAGCGGATGGGTTTCAGGAGTCAGAATAATATTTTTCATTATTTATACTGCTCCAACAGGTCAGGAATCGCTTCCGGCGTCAGATGGCTGTGAGTGTCCTCATCAATCATCATGGTCGGCCCCTTGTCGCAGTTACCCAGGCAGCAGGTTGGCAGCAGGGTAAAGCGCCCGTCGAACGTCGTCTGGCCCGGCTTGATATTGAGCTTCTTCTCAATGGCGGCCTGAATGCCCTGGTAGCCGGTGATGTGGCAGACCACGCTGTCGCAGTAGCGGATCACGTGGCGGCCGACCGGCTGGCGGAAGATCTGGCTGTAGAACGTTGCCACGCCTTCCACGTCGCTTGCCGGAATGCCCAGCACCTTTGCGATCTCGTAGATCGCGCCATCGGGCACCCAGCCACGCTGTTTCTGTACGATTTTCAGCGCTTCAATGGACGCCGCACGCGGGTCTTCGTAGTGGTGCATCTCGTGCTCAATGGCGGCACGCTCTGCTTCACTCAGCTCAAAAGCCTCGGTTTGTTGTTGTTGATTCTCGTGCATAATTAGCGGTCCACGTCTGACATAACAAAATCGATACTACCCAGATACACAATCAGGTCAGAGACCAGGCTGCCGCGAATGGCCGCCGGGATCTGCTGCAGGTGCGCATAGCTCGGCGTACGAATGCGCGTACGATAGCTCATGGTACTGCCGTCACTGGTCAGGTAGTAACTGTTAATACCCTTGGTCGCTTCAACCATCTGGAAGGATTCTTGCGCCGGCATGACCGGACCCCAGGAAACCTGCAGGAAGTGGGTGATCAGGGTTTCGATATGTTGCAGCGTGCGCTCTTTCGGCGGCGGCGTCGTCAGCGGATGATCCGCCTTGAACGGGCCTTCCGGCATGTTGTCGAGGCACTGCTGGAGAATGCGCAGGCTCTGGCGCAGCTCTTCCACCTTCAGCATCACGCGGGTGTAGCAGTCAGAAACGCCGCCGCCAACCGGGACCTCAAAGTCGAAGTTCTCATAGCCAGAGTAAGGACGGGCTTTACGCACGTCGAAATCAATACCCGCGGCGCGCAGGCCCGCCCCCGTAGTGCCCCACTCCAGCGCTTCTTTTGCGTTGTACGCGGCGACGCCCTGAGAACGGCCTTTGAGGATGGTGTTACGCAGCGCGGCTTTCTCGTAAGAATCCAGACGCTTCGGCATCCACTCCAGGAACTCGCGCAGCAGGCGGTCCCAGCCGCGCGGCAGATCGTGCGCCACGCCGCCGATGCGGAACCAGGCCGGGTGCATACGGAAACCGGTGATCGCTTCGACCAGATCGTAGATTTTCTGACGATCCGTAAAGGCAAAGAAGACCGGCGTCATCGCGCCAACGTCCTGAATAAACGTGGAGATGTACAGCAGGTGGCTGTTGATACGGAACAGTTCGGACAGCATGACGCGGATTACGTTAACGCGATCCGGAGTCACGATACCCGCCAGCTTTTCAACGGCCAGCACGTATGGCATCTCGTTAACGCAGCCGCCGAGGTACTCGATACGGTCGGTATACGGAATGTAGCTGTGCCAGGACTGACGCTCGCCCATCTTCTCGGCGCCACGGTGGTGGTAGCCGATATCAGGCACGCAGTCGACAATCTCTTCGCCATCAAGCTGGAGAATAATACGGAACGCACCGTGCGCAGACGGGTGGTTTGGACCGAGGTTGAGGAACATGAAGTCCTCGTTTTCGGTGCCGCGCTTCATGCCCCAGTCTTCCGGTTTGAAGGTCAGCGCTTCCATCTCCAGATCCTGCTTGGCTTTGGTCAGCTCAAACGGATCGAATTCGGTGGCGCGTGCCGGGTAGTCTTTACGCAGCGGGTGACCGGTCCAGGTCTGCGGCATCATAATGCGCGTCAGGTGCGGGTGGCCGTCGAAGGTCATACCGAACATTTCCCAGGTTTCACGCTCATACCAGTTGGCGTTCGGGAAAAGTTTAGTGATCGTCGGCAGGTGCATGTCGTTTTCAGACAACGCCACCTTGAGCATAATATCCGTGTTGCGGTCTATTGAGATCAGGTGGTAGAAAACGGAAAAATCCGCAGCAGGGAGACCCTGGCGGTGCGTGCGAAGACGTTCATCCATGCCGTGTAAGTCAAACAGCATGACGTACGGTTTTGGCAATTTCTTGAGGAAATCGACCACTTCCAGTAATTGTTCACGCTTGACCCAAACAACGGGTACCCCGGTGCGGGTAGCCTGAACAGTAAAGGCATCCGGCCCAAAACGGTTGCGCAGTTCGCCAATAACTGGGTCATCGAGATGATCCCGTGTTTGCCAGGCGGCTTCTTGCGCGGTTAAGTCGGTCATATTGTTCACCATTGCAAATGGTCCGTGGTGACTGTTAAGCCTGGCTTCGCGCTATTTGAGTAGTGATATGCGAAGGTATTCTCCAGGCCCACAGGCGCAAATTAAATTTCGTCAGGCGTACGCAGGTTGGTGACTGCAATACGTTCTCCGCGTTTACGCTCGCGCTCAGACGGCATATTGGCGCGGTATACACCCTGATCGCCTACCACCCAGGAGAGCGGACGACGTTCTTTGCCAATAGACTCTTGCAGCAGCATCAGGGCCTGCATGTACGCTTCAGGACGCGGCGGGCAGCCAGGAATGTAAACATCCACCGGGATGAACTTATCAACGCCCTGAACGACAGAGTAAATGTCGTACATACCGCCAGAGTTTGCACACGCGCCCATGGAAATCACCCATTTCGGCTCAAGCATCTGGTCATAGAGACGCTGAATAACGGGCGCCATTTTGGTAAAGCACGTACCGGCCACCACCATCAGGTCAGCCTGACGCGGAGACGCACGCAGTACCTCTGCCCCAAAACGCGCAACGTCATGCACCGCAGTGAATGACGTCACCATTTCAACGTAGCAGCAAGAAAGGCCAAAGTTGTAAGGCCAGATGGAGTTCTTACGACCCCAGTTGACCATATCGTGCATGGCATGTTCGAGCTTGCCCATGTACACGCTTTTGTTGACTTCTTGCTCCAGGGGGTCGGTTACGATCTCCTGTTTTTGCAGGGGGTAACGGTCATTCTCACCGTTAGGATCTATGCGGGTGAGCGTATAATCCATCTTATTGCCTCGCTGTTACTGCTGACGATTAGAGTTACTGTTTTCCGGGTTGACGAGTTCACGACGTGAACGCGCAGGCGTCCAGTCAAGTGCGCCAATACGCACCAGATAAACCAGACCGGCCAGTAGCACTAAAATGAAAATTGCGGCCTCGACAAAGCCCACCCAACCACTTTCGCGGATGGACGTAGACCATGCGAAAAGGTAAAGCGCTTCCACGTCGAAGATGACGAAGAACATGGCTACCAGGTAGAACTTGGCAGACAGGCGTAAGCGAGCGGTACCTACGGAATCAATACCTGATTCGAAAGGTGTGTTTTTGTGCCTTGCGCGGGCGCGACCGCCCAGGAACCAGCCGCCGACTAACATCAGGCAGCACAGGCCAATGGCTACAATAAGAAAGATTGCGAATGCCCAGTGATGAGCGATGACTTCTGTGGATGTTGACATACTCATTGCTTACTCATCAAAAGTGATACCGACGACACTGCTCTTGCTGGCAGATAGGCATCACATCGATTCATGGGGAGGAACAAAAAAACCTTACACTAACTGTCGGAAATGAGACATAGACAGCAAAATGATGGGGTTTTTTACTCCTTTCTATAACCTTTTGTCAACTTTAACAAAGGTTTCTTCACATTAAATTACATCGTTCGATTCTCATTAACAATTCATGCCCTTTAACCCTGGTGGTTACCTGACTTTACGTCAAATGCATGCTGTTGAATCGTGTCCGTTTTGGAAGTAAAAAAAATAACCCTCCTATTTTGACAGGATTTGCCAACGATTCCTCCCCCTAAATAGGAGTATTTTCTTGATCTGAGACACGCTTTTGTTAATTCACTCAAAAAAACGGCAACATATATCCCGCTTTTTTAACATAAGGGGGATATGAAGGAACTTAGAACCAAATGCGTATAATAAATAAACGAAATCATTTACCACATTGATAATACGAGGTTATTTTATAATCCCTTTTGGCCCCAAGGGTTATTTTTGACAAAAAAAAACCACTTCACGAAAAGTTCACGCGAGTGGCTCTTTTTTGCACTTACATTTTGTTACGAGAATTTTGAGCTTTCGGTCACTCAAAATCCCCTTCAACGATCAGGGAATCATCCCCCCCTTCGGAGGTAACCTGCTCGTACTGCCAGGGATTATGGTAGTTTTCCATGGCTTCGAACACCACTTTGGCCAGCTCGTTATTGCTGGCGGCGTTGTGGCAAAGCAGATATTCCGTCTCCGGCAGCGCGGGAAGTCCATCGCTTTTACCCAGCACGCGAAGGTCCGGGCTCATCATTTCGACCGGACGCGCCGTCACGCCCAGCCCCGCCTTCACGGCCGCACGCACGGCGGGCAGGGTCGACGCCACATAGGCGAGACGCCACGGAATATTGGCCTTATTGAGCACCGTTAGCACCATGTCGCGGAACGGACTCGGATCGTCCAGCAGCACCAGCGGGATCGGCTCGCCTTTTTGCAGCACATACTCTGCGGCGCAATACCAGTGCGTGGGCGATGTGCGCAGCGTCAGGCAGTCGAACTGGCCCGGCCGGTGCGTGGTCACGACCAGATCCACTTCATTCTCTTTCAGCATCTCAATCATAAAGGCGTTTCGCTTAACGCTAACGTCCAGCGCAAGCTTCGGATAAACCGAACTCACGCGGTTGAGGAGAAAGGGCAATATGGTGTCTGCTGACTCGTCAGATGCCCCTAACGTTAGCACCCCCTGAAGGTTGCTAAACATTAGTGACATACATGCTTCATCATTAAAACGCAGTATCTTTCTGGCATACCCCAGAAGCTGAATACCGTGCTCGGTCAAAAGCTTGTTGCGGCCATGGCGCGCAAACAGCTCTTTCCCGACCAGCTGCTCCAGCCGCTGCATCTGTTGGCTGACGGCAGACTGGGTACGGCAAACGGCAGCAGCTGCTGCTGCAAAAGTATTGAGATCGGCGACCGCAACAAACGTTCTCAGCAGATCGAGGTCGAGATTCATTATCGGACGATTTGCATTTATCATATTTTTTCACTTTCAGGTTGCTCGTATGGAGCTGCCCGGGTTGAAGCTGTGTGTAACAGGTAAACAATTCCTTCTGAAGATTTTTCGCATCCCGGCCCGGCAGACTGCCTGACAGATAGTTATTGTGCTGCATTATTTCAACCGTCAGAAAGCACGTTTCATGAGGTCATTTTTATTCTTTTAAACGATAAGAATTATTAGATGTGTACAGGTTTAAGTAAATCCCATTAAAGGTAGAACCTGTTTTCTGCCATCTTTAGCGCAGCGCTGTCAACGTAGCAGGATGTGGCCAGCACAGCCCAGCCATATACAATATTAACAATAACAATCAGTTAGATAAGAAAAGTGGGTAAGAAAATGAAACTATCCCCTTCTTATCCAGACTTTGCCTTAGGTCATCTTAACCCAAATCCACTTTATTTATAAGTCTTAATGCATTATCAGGATTTAACGAGGGTTAGCCACGGCTAAATTCATTTTATTAAAATTAACGAAAGTTGCATATTCGTCGTTAATAATAAATAAACTTAATTTAGATTAGGACTATTCATTAATAACACTTAACATTAATTTCACATGAGTAACGCTTATTCCTGAGACCCCAATTAAGGTATCAGATGCCTGAACATTCATGTTTTACGAATCATTACCTCACGTGACAACAGTGCTCGCAGCATTAGCATTTTATTTATTTCAGCATAATATCCAATAAAAAATAAATTTTAAAACATAAAAAACCAAAAATGACGTTGAACATGCAACTTTAAGAAACAAAAAGCGAGCTCATCCAGCTGAATAGATTGCATAACCTTTCGCGCATTACGCAAAATCTTCCACTGCCAACCCTTCAAAACGCAGCGGTGTGGGAGTACATTGTTCCATGCTAGCTTCCACGGCAGGGAGTGGCAATAATAGCGAAAAGGTTAAAAGTTCATGTCCCCTATCGAAAAATCCAGCAAGCTTGATAACGTCTGTTATGACATCCGCGGCCCGGTTCTTAAAGAGGCGAAACGCCTTGAAGAAGAAGGCAATAAGGTTCTGAAACTCAACATTGGTAACCCAGCGCCATTTGGTTTTGAAGCGCCGGATGAGATTCTGGTTGACGTGATCCGTAACCTGCCCACCGCTCAAGGCTATTGCGACTCCAAAGGACTTTACTCCGCGCGTAAAGCCATCATGCAGCACTATCAGGCGCGCGGCATGCGCGACGTTACCGTTGAGGATATCTACATTGGTAACGGCGTTTCTGAGCTTATCGTGCAGGCTATGCAGGCGCTGCTGAACAGCGGTGACGAGATGCTGGTCCCGGCGCCGGACTATCCGCTCTGGACGGCGGCCGTTTCGCTTTCAAGCGGAAAAGCGGTCCACTATCTGTGCGATGAATCGTCCGACTGGTTCCCCGATCTCGACGACATTCGCGCTAAAATCACCCCGCGCACCCGCGGCATCGTGATCATCAACCCGAACAACCCAACCGGTGCGGTTTACTCCAAAGAGCTGCTGCTGGAGATCGTTGAGCTCGCCCGCCAGCACAACCTGATCATCTTTGCCGATGAGATTTACGACAAGATCCTGTACGACGCGGCGCAGCACCACTCGATCGCCGCCCTCGCGCCGGACCTGCTGACGGTGACCTTCAACGGCCTGTCTAAAACCTATCGCGTAGCCGGTTTCCGCCAGGGCTGGATGGTGCTGAACGGACCGAAAAAGCACGCTAAAGGCTATATTGAGGGGCTTGAAATGCTGGCCTCAATGCGCCTGTGCGCCAACGTTCCGGCGCAGCATGCGATCCAGACCGCGCTCGGTGGCTACCAGAGCATCAGCGAGTTTATCGTGCCGGGCGGTCGCCTGTACGAACAGCGCAACCGCGCGTGGGAGCTGATCAACGACATTCCGGGCGTCTCCTGCGTTAAGCCGAACGGCGCGCTGTATATGTTCCCGAAAATTGACGCCAAGCGCTTCAATATTCACGACGACCAGAAAATGGTGCTGGACTTCCTGCTGCAGGAAAAAGTGCTGCTGGTTCAGGGCACCGCGTTTAACTGGCCGTGGCCGGATCATGTCCGTATCGTGACCCTGCCGCGCGAGGACGACCTTGAAATGGCGATTACTCGCTTCGGTCGTTTCCTCTCCGGGTATCACCAATAATTAGCATTGCCTTTCTGCCGGGCGGCGCTGCGCCTTCCCGGCCTGCAAAATCCGCAGATTTGCATCTTCCCGCCCCTCCCCGCACAATGAAGTCTGTCGCAGTGAAGACAAAAGGTAACCTATGAGTCAGAGTCATTTCTTTGCCCACCTCTCCCGCCTTAAGCTTATCAACCGCTGGCCGCTGATGCGCAACGTGCGCACGGAGAACGTGTCGGAGCACAGCCTTCAGGTGGCCATGGTCGCCCACGCGCTGGCGGCGATTAAAAACCGCAAATTTAACGGCCAGGTCAACGCCGAGCGTATCGCGCTGCTGGCGATGTATCACGATGCGTCAGAAGTGCTGACCGGTGACTTACCCACGCCGGTTAAATACTTCAACTCGCAGATTGCCCAGGAATATAAGGCGATTGAGAAAATCGCCCAGCAGAAGCTGATCGATATGGTGCCTGACGAACTCCGCGATATTTTTGAGCCGCTCATTGACGAGCATCAGTACACCGAGGATGAGACGTCGCTGGTGAAGCAGGCGGACGCGCTGTGCGCTTATCTGAAGTGTCTTGAAGAATTGTCTGCCGGGAACAACGAGTTTTTGCTGGCCAAAACGCGCCTGGAGAAAACGCTTGAGTCCCGCCGCAGCGAAGAGATGGATTACTTTATGCAGGTGTTTGTGCCGAGCTTCCATTTGTCTCTGGATGAGATCAGTCAGGATTCGCCGCTGTAATTTTTGCCGGGTGGCGGCTTCGCCTTACCCGGCCTACGTTTCTACCCTCACGTTTAAAACGGGAACAGGACCGGAATCAACACCACGCACACCACCATTACCAGCACGGTGAAGGGTACGCCAATCTTTACAAAATCGCTAAACCTGTAGTTTCCCGGCCCCAGCACCAGCGTATTCACCGGTGAAGAGACCGGCGTCATGAACGCCGCAGAGGCGGCCATCGCTACCATCATCGCGAACGGATAGGGTGAAACGCCCATCGATTTAGCCATCGCCAGCGCGATAGGCGCCATCAGCACCGCCGTCGCCGTATTGGAGATAAACAGCCCGATAGATGCGCACATCACGAACAGGCAAATCAGCATCATATAGGGGCCGTAGCCCCCGCCGATATCCATCAGCCCCTTCACGACCAAATCGACGCCGCCCGTTTTCTGCAGCGCCATCGCGCTTCAGGCCGACCACGTTCAGGCCGTAGCGGGTACGAAAACCGATTTCGCGCACCGTTTTGCCCAGCAGCTCCGACTCCGGGATCAGCGACACTTCTGCCATGCCCACGTCCAGCGCCTGGTCTGAAAAATACTCGCCGCGCAGCACCATTGGATCCAGCAGCTGTTCGCTGCAAAACTCGCGCAGGTCCACGTCCGCCGTGGACATGTCGATCAGCAGAACGTCACGCGCGCGAAATTCCGATACCCCGTTAACGTTGACGATGACCCGACGAAAGCGCCGCCAGCGCTCCACGCCGATGACGTTCGCCCCGTAGCGCTCGCGCAGCCTGAGATCGTCCAGCCGCTGGCCTATCAGCGGCGAACCCGGGCGAATCGCCAGCCGGCGCGCGCGGCCCGTGAGGCGATACTCTTTAATCAGATCGCGAAACGTGCGCCGCTTCCAGCCGTCCTTGTTTTTATCCTGCTTTTCCCCCTTCAGGGCAAAGCGGGTCAGCAGCATGTAGAAAATGCCCAACACCAGGATCACCAGCCCGAGCGGCGTGACGCTGAAAAAGCTGAAGCCCTCCAGGCCTTCGCGGATCAGCTCGCTGTTGACGACGAGGTTCGGCGGCGTGGCGACCAGAGTCATCATGCCGCTGATAAGCCCCGCGAAGCTCAGCGGCATCATCAGGCGCGACGGCGAGGTTTGCATGCGCATGGAGACGCTGAGCACCACCGGTATGAAGATGGCGACGACGCCGGTCGAGCTCATAAACGCGCCCAGCCCTGCCACCGTCAGCATCAGGTAGACCAGCATTTTGGTTTCGCTGCTGCCCGCCACCTTCACCAGCCAGGTGCCCATCACGGTCGCAACGCCGGTACGGACCAGGCCGTCGCCGATAATAAACAGGGCGGCAATCAGAATGACGTTGGGATCGCTAAAGCCGGAAAAGGCTTCTGAAAGCGTGAGCGTGCCGCTCAGCACAAACGCGACGATCACGAACAGGGCGACGGCATCCATGCGCACCTTGCCCGTGGCAAAAAGAATGATTGCGATAAAAAGCAGGCAGAGGACCCAAATCAGTTCACCGTTCACAACGTATCCTTGTCAGGGAGAAGAGATAAAATGTTGCCATAAAAAAGCCCCAGCAGCGTGGGGCTAAATCATGGGATCAGGCTTTTAGCGAGACGGTTACCGTTCCGTCGGACGCCTTCGTGACCGCAATCGCCGCCAGCGAGCTAATCACCAGATCAGCTTCATTGAGGCGAGGCGCGTCTGGCGGAACGTTGACTGCAATAACGTGGCTTCCGGCGTTTAGCCCGGCCAGCACGCCCGCGGCAGCGTCTTCCACCACCACGCACGCCTGCGGCGCCAGGCCCAGCTCTTCAGCGCCGAGTAAAAACGCATCCGGCTCCGGTTTGCCGCGCTTCACGCGCTCGGCGGTGATGAACACCTCCGGCGTCGGTAAGCCTGCCGCCCGGTGGCGCGCGTGGGCAACCGGAATTGAGCCGGAGGTGACGATGGCCCATGGGATCTGCGCTTCGTTCAGATGCTCCAGCAGCTCGCGTGCCCCCGGCAGCGCGGTGATGCCGTTCGTATCCGTAGCCTCAATCTGCTCAAGATACGAAAACTCTGACTGGATCTCTTCCTCAGAGCGCCCGGCCAGAAAGTGTCTCAGTGAGGTAATGGCCTGTTTGCCATGGATAAAATCCAGTACCTCCTGATGGTCGATGCCGTGCCTGTCGGCCCAATGGCACCATGAGCGCTCCACTACCGGCAGCGAGTCCACCAGCGTACCGTCCAGATCAAACAGAAAACCTTTACACTGCACACGCACCTCCGTCAGGCATTAATGATTTGTTGAATTTCGTTGCTGCTGAGATGGTACTGACGCGGGCAGGAGTGCCACACGCTCAGCATGCGCTGGTATTTATCCCACATCGGCGTCTGGGCGTTGAAACCGTGCGTGCCCGCATCGAAGTGGGTATAGCGCCCTTCGGTGTTCACCATAAAGCGCACATAGCTCAGGTAGCGCGCTTCCGTTGCGGCATCAAAGCCCAGGAAGGTCACGCGACGCTCGTCGATGGACTGCGCGTCCTTCAGATTGGTCCAGGACACGTGCAGCGCGTGGTACATCTCCATGATGTCGATAACGATGCGGCAGGTTTCTTCTTTTAGCTCGCCGAACTCGCGATCCAGCTCGCGCATCTGCAGGCCAAACCCGCGTTCGACGATGGTCTGCAAGCGGCTGTAGCGCTCAGCGTTGTCGGGATCAAGCATAGTCATCATTTTGTACTGATTGGACAAAATCAGACGTTGAGCATGGGTCATTTCCATCTTTCGACTCCTGTAGCGCATTGCACTTGAAAAAAAAGACACGGTAACAGGGGGTTACTGTGCCTTCTTTTATTCATCGTTTCGATGATCAATCACAAATCATCGAGGAATGTTTTATCAAGCTGCTTAAAAGCCCGCTTGAGCGTATCGGCCAGCGCCTGATAATCCGGCTTGCCCTCAACGGGTGCCAGCGCCTGCCCGGCTTCCTCAAGTTTACCGCGCACTTCGTAAAACCAGTGTAAAATAGAAGGCGGGAGTGGCGTAACTGAACGCTTGCCTAACCACCAGAGCCCCTGCATCGGCAGGCTGAGCGCAAACAGCGCGGTAGCCACGGCGGGGCCGAGCTGACCGCCCAGCGCGATTTGCCAGCACAGGGTAAAGATCGCCACGGGGGGCATAAAGCGGATCGCATAGCGCGTGGCGCGAATAACGCGGTTATCAATGAACATCGGCGCGAGGCGCTTTTCCATCGGCCACGTCTTTGAATAATGCTGCCCCCGGCGAAACAGGCTAAAGAAATTCACGGGCGGGATTTCGGGTGTCGACATGGCTGTACCTCAACTTCACGTATAAAAATTAAAATTTTTCTGCAAAACCGCAACGGGCTATGACAACGTTCAAAATATTTTGTCATCGATACCACGTATCGGGTATCCTGTGCCAGCCGATGCGGCCTTTAGACGAAGATCCTTAACTCGTCAAATTATCGCATATTATGCCATTGCCTGAAAAATGTTCAAAATGGCATAAAATCATATGTATTTCTTCCATCGTGCCAGAAAGTTTGCCTGGCATGATGTTAATCATAAATGTCTGGGTCATCATGCGTTACGCTTTTAGACTCACTGACGTTTTTTTAGCCACGTATCAATAATAGGTACTTCCATGTCGAGTAAGTTAGTACTGGTTCTGAACTGCGGTAGTTCTTCCCTCAAATTTGCCATCATCGATGCGCTGAACGGCGAAGAGTACCTCTCTGGTTTGGCCGAATGTTTCCATCTGCCTGAAGCACGTATCAAGTGGAAGATGGACGGCAGCAAACAAGAAGCGGCTTTAGGTGCAGGCGCCGCTCACAGTGAAGCGCTGAACTTTATCGTTAACACTATTCTGGCACAAAAACCAGAACTGTCTGCTCAGCTGACGTCGATTGGTCACCGTATCGTCCACGGCGGCGAGAAATACACCAAATCCGTTATCATTGACGAAACCGTGATCCAGGGTATCAAAGATGCTGCGCCATTTGCGCCACTGCACAACCCTGCTCACCTGATCGGTATCACTGAAGCGCTGAAATCCTTCCCGAATCTGAAAGACAAGAACGTTGCCGTGTTCGACACCGCGTTCCATCAGACCATGCCGGAAGAGTCTTACCTCTACGCCCTGCCGTACAACCTGTATAAAGAGCACGGCGTTCGTCGCTACGGCTTCCACGGTACCAGCCACTACTACGTGACGCAGGAAGCCGCTAAAGTCCTGAACAAACCGGTTGAAGAGCTGAACATCATCACCTGCCACCTGGGCAACGGTGGTTCTGTTTCTGCTATCCGCAACGGCGAATGCGTTGACACGTCAATGGGTCTGACCCCGCTGGAAGGCCTGGTGATGGGTACTCGTACCGGCGACATCGATCCGGCAATCATCTTCTTCCTGCACGACAACCTGGGCATGAGCGTTGACGACATCAACAAAATGCTGACCAAAGAGTCTGGCCTACTGGGTCTGACCGAAGTCACCAGCGACTGCCGTTACGTTGAAGACAACTACGACAGCAAAGCTGACGCTAAGCGTGCAATGGACGTTTACTGCCACCGTCTGGCGAAATACATCGGCTCCTACACCGCGCTGATGGACGGTCGTCTGGATGCGGTTGTCTTCACCGGCGGTATCGGTGAAAACGCGGCGATGGTTCGTGAACTGTCCCTGGGCAAACTGGGCGTGCTGGGCTTTGAAGTTGATCACGAGCGTAACCTGGCTGCCCGCTTCGGCAAGTCTGGCTTCATCAACAAAGAAGGCACCCGTCCTGCGCTGGTTATCCCAACCAACGAAGAGCTGGTCATCGCGCAAGACGCGAATCGCCTGACTGCCTGATTCCACACCGCCAGCAATGCTGGCGGTGCTGTTTTGTAGCCCGCCCCGTTTGGCGGTAACGAAAGAGGATAAACCGTGTCCCGTACAATTATGCTGATCCCTACCGGAACCAGCGTCGGCCTGACCAGCGTCAGCCTTGGCGTGATCCGTGCTATGGAACGCAAAGGCGTTCGTCTGAGCGTCTTTAAGCCTATCGCCCAGCCTCGTGCCGGTGGCGATGCGCCAGACCAGACCACTTCCATCGTTCGCAAGAACTCCAGTCTGCCAGCGGCTGAACCGCTGAAGATGAGCCACGTTGAATCTCTGCTGTCCAGCAACCAGAAAGACGTGCTGATGGAAGAGATCATCGCCAACTACCACGCGAATGCACAAGATGCAGAAGTGGTGCTGGTTGAAGGCCTCGTGCCGACCCGCAAACACCAGTTTGCCCAGTCTCTGAACTTTGAAATCGCGAAAACGCTGAACGCAGAAATCGTCTTCGTGATGTCCCAGGGTACTGATACCCAGGAACAGCTGAAAGAGCGTATCGAGCTGACCCGCAGCAGCTTCGGCGGCGCGAAAAACACCAACATCACCGGCGTTATCGTCAACAAGCTGAACGCGCCTGTTGATGAGCAAGGCCGTACTCGCCCTGACCTGTCCGAGATCTTCGACGACTCGTCTAAAGCGAAAGTGGTTAAAGTGGATCCGGCTAAACTGCAGGATGCCAGCCCGCTGCCTGTGCTGGGCGCGGTGCCGTGGAGCTTCGATCTGATTGCGACCCGTGCAATCGATATGGCGCGCCACCTGAACGCTACCGTAGTGAACGAAGGCGACATCAACACCCGCCGCGTGAAGTCCGTGACCTTCTGCGCGCGCAGCATCCCGCACATGCTGGAACACTTCCGCGCAGGCTCTCTGCTGGTGACCTCCGCTGACCGTCCTGACGTGCTGGTTGCAGCGTGCCTGGCCGCGATGAACGGCGTTGAAATCGGCGCCATCCTGCTGACCGGCGCGTACGAGATGGATCCGCGCGTGAGCAAGCTGTGCGAACGCGCGTTTGCGACCGGCCTGCCGGTCTTCATGGTGAACACCAACACCTGGCAGACCTCCCTGAGCCTGCAGAGCTTCAACCTGGAAGTGCCGGTTGACGACCACGAGCGTATCGAAAAAGTTCAGGAATACGTTGCGGGCTACATCAACGCAGACTGGATCGAATCCCTGACCGCGACCTCCGAGCGTAGCCGTCGTCTGTCTCCGCCAGCCTTCCGTTACCAGCTGACCGAGCTGGCGCGCAAAGCGGGCAAACGCGTTGTTCTGCCAGAAGGCGACGAACCGCGTACCGTTAAAGCAGCGGCTATCTGCGCAGAGCGCGGCATCGCGACCTGCGTGCTGCTGGGCAACCCGGACGAGATCAACCGCGTGGCGGCCTCTCAGGGCGTTGAGCTGGGCGCTGGCATCGAAATCGTTGACCCTGAAGTGGTTCGCGAAAGCTACGTTGCGCGTCTGGTTGAGCTGCGTAAGAGCAAGGGCATGACCGAAGCCGTTGCGCGCGAGCAGCTGGAAGACAACGTTGTTCTGGGCACGCTGATGCTTGAGCAGGACGAAGTTGACGGCCTGGTTTCCGGTGCGGTTCACACCACCGCGAACACCATCCGTCCACCGCTGCAGCTGATCAAAACCGCACCGGGCAGCTCTCTGGTTTCATCCGTGTTCTTCATGCTGCTGCCTGAACAGGTTTACGTGTACGGCGACTGCGCGATCAACCCGGATCCAACCGCAGAACAGCTGGCTGAAATTGCTATCCAGTCCGCAGACTCCGCGATTGCCTTCGGTATCGAACCGCGCGTAGCGATGCTCTCCTACTCCACCGGCACCTCCGGCGCGGGCAGCGACGTAGAGAAAGTGCGTGAAGCAACCCGTCTGGCGCAGGAAAAACGTCCTGACCTGATGATCGACGGCCCGCTGCAGTACGATGCCGCCGTCATGGCTGACGTTGCGAAATCTAAAGCGCCGAACTCGCCTGTTGCAGGTCGCGCGACCGTGTTCATCTTCCCGGATCTGAACACCGGTAACACCACCTACAAAGCGGTACAGCGTTCTGCAGACCTGATCTCCATCGGGCCAATGCTGCAGGGTATGCGCAAGCCGGTGAACGACCTGTCCCGCGGTGCGCTGGTAGACGATATCGTTTATACCATTGCACTGACCGCGATTCAGTCTTCACAGCAGCAGTAAGCTAAAAAGCCCGGTGGCGCTCGCGCTTACCGGGCCTACGGTTTTGCAGGCCGAATCCGGCACAAAAAAGGCGACCACTTAACGGGTCGCCTTTTTTATTTCCAGCCAGCGTTCAGACCTACTCGGCCTCTTCCTCTTTCTCAGGCTTCGTCGATTCGTTTTTCGCGTTACGCGTCATCCACAGCGCCAGCGCTTTTAAGGAATCCGGGGTGAACTCATCGCAGCGCGCGGTGATCTCTTCCGGCGTCATCCAGCTCACTTCGCTGACCTCTTCTTCCTGCAGCGCGAAAGGCCCGTGGGAGACGCAGCTAAACAGCCCGCCCCAGACGCGGCAGTGTTCATCTTCAAAATAGAACTGCCCGTGCTCGGCGAACGGCACGCCGGCAATGCCTAACTCTTCTTCGGCTTCACGGCGCGCGGAGTCCAGCAGCACTTCATCCGCCTGCACCACGCCGCCCGCGGTGGCGTCCAGCATGCCGGGAAGAAAATCTTTGGTGTCCGTGCGGCGCTGAACCAGGATCTTGCCCATGCCGTCATGCACCACAATGTAGGTCGCGCGATGGCGCAGGCGCTCTGCGCGCATCTGCTCGCGGCTGGCCTGCGCGATCACTTCATTTTCTTCGCTGACAATGTCAACCCACTCTGTACTCGCCAAATGACTCTGCTCCACCATCGGGAAACCTTCTCTTTCTAAGCGCTCTTTTGGCGCGTTTGCAGTTGAGGTGTAACTTACGGATTAATCGCTACCTGCGCAATAACTTGCTGATCATTAAGTGCGATAACGCGTAATGAATTATCAACGAGCATGCCATAACTTGCGGGATAGCCCCCTTTTGGAATGCTGACCGAGCCGGGGTTAAAGTGATAAATCTCACCGCGTTTTTCCGCCACCGGAATATGAGTATGACCGTAAACCAGGACATCGCCAGCCGCGAGAGGCGGCAGGTTGTCGGGGCCAAAAAGGTGACCGTGAGTCAAAAAGAGGCGGCACGTTTCCAGCAGCGCCTGCTGCCACGGTGCGGTAATGGGGAATTGCAGCAGCATCTGGTCGACTTCGCTGTCGCAGTTGCCGCGTACGGCAATAATGCGGGACGCGTACGGGTTAAGCTTTTCCGCCACCTGCGCGGGATCGTAGCCCTCCGGCAGCGCGTTGCGCGGGCCGTGGTTTAATACGTCGCCGAGTATCACCAGCCACCGGGCGTCGCTTTGGTCAAACAGCGAGAGGACGCGTTCGGTCGCGGGCAGCGATCCGTGGATATCCGATGCAAACATCAGTTTCATCAGTCACTCCTTGAGAAAACAGACTGCCCTTATTATACCGTAAGCGCCCGGATGGATCAGCCCGCGCGCTTCGCCGAGAGTGCGACAAAACGCTGCACCGATGCGCGCTGCCACTGGAATGCGGCGTAGTCCACCAGCAGCTGCGGCACGGCGTCGCCGTTGAGGATCAGCCGGTTGAGCATCAGCGCCAGGTCGGTGTCCGCAATGCACCATTCGCCAAAGAGATTAGGCTTCCCGTGCTCCAGCAGCGAGGTGGCGGTGTCCATCAGCTTTTGCGCGCTCGCCAGCCCCTCCGCGCTTAACGCCGGTTTCTTGACGCCAGCAAACACCACGTCGGTAGAGCGCTCCACGCGGAGCGGCACCAGATCGCTGCGCAGCCACGCCTGGATCTGTCGCGCGCGGGCGCGCTTTTGCAGATCGTGGGGATAGATTCGCTCCCACTCCGGCGGCGCAAAGCGATCTTCCAGATACTCATCGATCGCCGAGGATTCACTCAACTCAAAGCCTTCAATATCCAGCATCGGTACGCGTCGGGTCAGGGCATAGCCCCGCCACTGCGGCTGCAGATGCTCACCGCGGTCCAGATCGACGCTCTTCAGGGTAAACGACAGCCCCTTCTCGGCCAGCGCCACGTACGCGCTCAAAACATAAGGTGAAAAGAAGTTGGCATCGGACCACAGGGTAATGGCAGGCTGGTTCATAACATCCTCATCGGCTGATCGGTTTTTACTCAACATATAATCTCTTCGCTCCGCTGTCACCTGATGAAAACTCACGACCTGCGACAAGCACCTATACTCGTTTTATGGCATCACTTTTTGCACTGACAGGAGTTGAGAATGATAGACCTCTATTATGCCCCTACCCCTAACGGCCATAAAATCACCCTTTTCCTGGAGGAAGCCGAGCTGGATTACCGCATCATCCGCGTCGATATCAGCAAAGGCGACCAGTTCAGGCCCCCGTTTTTGGCGATCTCCCCAAACAATAAAATTCCCGCCATCGTCGATCATCTTCCGGCCGACGGCGGCAGGCCGCTGAGCCTGTTTGAATCCGGTGAAATCCTGCTCTATCTCGCCGAGAAAACGGGCAAGCTGCTGAGCGGGGAGCTGCGCGAGCGCCACCACACCCTGCAATGGCTTTTCTGGCAGTCGAGCGGGCTGGGGCCAATGCTGGGGCAAAACCTCCACTTCACCGCCCACGCGCCGCAGCCTATCCCCTACGCCATTGAACGCTTTCAGGTCGAAACCCAGCGGCTGTACGGCGTGATAAACCGCCAGCTGGAGAAAACGCCGTGGCTGGGCGGCGACCACTACAGCATCGCCGATATCGCCTGCTGGCCGTGGATCGCTGCGCACGAGCGCCACCGCATCGACCTGGCGTCCTATCCTGCGGTCAATAACTGGTTCGAGCGCATCCGCACGCGCCCGGCCACCGGGCGGGCGATGCAGAAAATTCAGCAGGATTAGCGTGATGGGCGAGGATTATTTCCTCATGTATCATGGAGGAAATAATGACATGGAGAAGACCTGCAATGTCGCAGCCTGATGCAATTATTCGCATTAAAAACTTACGCTTACGGACCTTTATTGGCATTAAAGACGAAGAGATCGCCAACCGTCAGGACATTGTGATTAACGTGGCGATCCGCTACCCGGCGGACAAGGCGCGCGCCAGCGAAGACATCAACGACGCGCTGAACTACCGCACCATAACCAAAAGCATCATCCGGTACGTTGAGAACAACCGTTTCTACCTGCTGGAAAAATTAACTCAGGATGTGCTCGACATCGCACGTGAACATCACTGGGTCACTTATGCTGAAGTTGAGATCGATAAACTGCACGCCCTGCGCTACGCCGACTCCGTCTCGATGACGTTAAGCTGGCGGCGCGAGGCGTAAACCGGAGGTCGTATGAAGATTTTGCTGACCGGTGGCACGGGCCTGATTGGACGCCACCTTGTTCCTCGCCTGCAGGCGCTGCACCACGATATCACCGTGGTGACGCGCAGCCCGGAAAAAGCGCGTCAGGCGCTGGGAGCGGGTATCGACATCTGGAAAGGGCTGGCCGAGCAGCAGAATCTTAACGGCTTCGATGCCGTCATCAACCTTGCGGGCGAGCCGATTGCCGACAAGCGCTGGACCGAGGAGCAAAAGCAGCGCCTGTGCCACAGCCGGTGGAACATCACCGAGAAGCTGGTTGAGCTTATCCGCAACAGCGACGCGCCGCCGTCGGTGCTCATTTCCGGCTCGGCGGCGGGCTATTACGGCGATCTCGGCGAAGTGGTGGTGACCGAAGAAGAGCCGCCGCACAACGAATTTACCCACAAGCTCTGCGCCCGCTGGGAGCAAATCGCCAGCGCCGCGCAGAGCGACAACACGCGCGTCTGCCTGCTGCGCACCGGCGTCGTCCTCGCCCCCAAGGGCGGCATCCTGAGCAAAATGCTTCCCGCCTTTAAGATGGGGCTTGGCGGGCCCATCGGCAACGGACGCCAGTATCTTGCCTGGATACATATCGACGATATGGTAAACGGCATCATCTGGCTGCTGGATAACGACCTTCGCGGGCCGTTCAATATGGTTTCCCCCTACCCGGTGCGCAACGAACAGTTTGCCCACGCGCTCGGCCACGCCCTGCATCGCCCGGCGATTTTGCGCGTGCCCGCCACGGCGATCCGCCTGCTGATGGGCGAATCGTCGGTGCTGGTGCTGGGTGGACAGCGCGCGCTGCCGAAACGGCTGGAGGCCGCGGGGTTTGCGTTTCGCTGGTATGACTTAGAAGAGGCGCTGGGGGATGTGGTGCGGTGAATATGTTACAGTGATACGCCATGTTCAGATGAAATGGCGTAACAATGGCAACCATCACTACCCCTCGGCTTTATCTCGCTCCTTTCGAACCCTCTGACTGGGCGTTCTTCCGCACGCTGCGCGAAGACCGCCGTATCATGCGCTATATGGCCGCCATTGCGCCGGAAAAAGAGACTCGACGCGTGTTTGCCGCGCGCCTGATGGCGGAGCACGTCTTTGTGATTCGCCTGCGCGACGACGCCACGCCGCTCGGTGATATCGGGCTGCAAATCAGCGCGGAAAACCGCGAGGAAGCGGATATCGGCTATACGGTTGTGCCCGCCGCGCAGGGAAAAGGGATTGCCAGCGAGGCGCTGCGCGCGGTATGCGACTACGCATTTAGCCAGGCGGGCGTGAAGGCGATCAACGCTTACGTGCTGGCGGATAACGGCGGATCGGTGCGGGTACTGGAGAAAGCGGGTTTTGTCCGCACGCAGGTGCTGGAAAAAGCCTACGAGATCGACGGCGTGCGGTATGACGACTGGGCGTATCGGCTTGAGCGTGGTGCGGTCTGATGCCCTCACCCCAGCCCTCTCCCACGGGGAGAGAGAGAACACCCATCCAGTAGGCCCGGTAAGCGCAGCGCCACCGGGCAAGAAAGTTACTTCAGCGATCCTTTCAGGAACTGCTGCAAGCGCGGGCTCTGCGGATTCGCTAACACCTCGTCCGGGTGCCCCTGCTCCTCGATTTTCCCCTGATGCAGGAAAATGACGTGGTTAGAGACGTTGCGGGCGAAGCCCATCTCGTGCGTGACGACCACCATGGTTTTGCCCTCTTCGGCCAGCTTCTGCATGATGCGCAGCACTTCGCCGACGAGTTCCGGGTCCAGCGCCGAGGTCGGTTCGTCGAACAGCAGCACTTCCGGCTCCATCGCCAGCGCGCGAGCAATTGAGACGCGCTGCTGCTGACCGCCGGAGAGATGCACCGGGTATTTGATCTGCTGGCGCTCGTCAATACCGACTTTCGCCAGGTATTTCACCGCGCGCTCGCGGGCTTCCTGCTTGCTTAAGCCCAGCACCTGAATCGGCGCTTCCATCACGTTTTCCAGCACCGTCATGTGGCTCCAGAGGTTAAAGTGCTGGAAGACCATCGTCAGGCGGGTGCGCAGCAGGCGCAGCTGGTTTTTGTCCGCCACCTTCAGCTGCCCGTCCTTATCCCGCACCAGGTTAATATTCTGCCCGCTCACCACAATCGTCCCTTCGCTCGGCTTTTCGAGGAAGTTGATGCAGCGAAGGAAGGTACTTTTACCTGAACCGGACGAACCGATAATGCTGATCACGTCCCCCGCGTTCGCCTGCAGCGAGACCCCTTTCAGCACTTCGTGTTCGCCGTAGCGTTTGTGCAAATCAATAACGTTTAATTTGTTCTCAGCCATCATAGTTCTCAGTGCGTCGAAGAAGGTTTTATGTGCTGCAACCAGCGTTTTTCCGCCTTGCGGAACAGGCTGATCAGGACGTAAGAAATGATCAGATAAAGCACCGCCGCAATGCCGAAGGCGGTAAACGGCTGATAGGTCGCGGAGTTGATGTCGCGGGCAATCTTAAGCAGGTCAGGCACCGTCGCGGTAAAGGCCAGCGCGGTAGAGTGAAGCATTAAAATCACTTCATTGCTGTAGGCGGGCAGCGCGATGCGCAGCGCCGACGGCAGAATGATGCAGCGATACAGCTTTACCGACGAGAAGCCGTACGCGCGCGCCGCTTCGATCTCGCCGTACGGCACGGAGCGAATGGCCCCGGCGAAAATCTCGGTGGTATAGGCGCAGGTGTTGAGCGTGAGCGCCAGCACCGTGCAGTTCAGGCCGCTGCGGAAGAAGGCGTTGAGCATTTCCGTGCCTTTCACGATCTCCAGCGTGTACATGCCCGAATAGAACACCAGCAGCTGCACGTACAGCGGCGTGCCGCGAAACACGTAGGTAAACAGCCAGATGGGGAACTGGATAAATTTATTGTTCGACACGCGCCCGATGGCCAAAAACACCGCCAGAATGCCACCCATCACCACCGAGGAGATCAGCAGCCAGAGGGTGATCGCCACGCCCGTAAAGCGGTAGCCATCGGTCCACAGCAGCGATTTCCAGTATTCCTGAAGTATCTCAATCACAGGTCAGCCCTCTTCACACCCACGGAGTAGCGACGTTCGAGCAGAAGCAGCACACCATTGGAGACGGTCGTAAAGACCAGATAAATCACGCCGCAGACGACGGCAAAATAGAAGGGTTCCCAGGTGCTCTTCCCGGCGAGCTGGGTGGCTTTCACCACGTCTTCCAGGCCGAGCAGCGAGACCAGCGCCGTCGCCTTGAGGATCACCTGCCAGTTGTTGCCGATGCCCGGCAGCGCGTAGCGCATCATGGCCGGGAACATAATCCGGCGAAACGTCTGCGAGGAGGTAAAGCCGAAGGCGGTCGCCGCTTCGATATGGCCCTTCGGCACCGCCATATAGGCGCCGCGGAAGGTTTCGGTGAAGTATGCGCCGTAGATGAAGCCGAGGGTGATAATACCGGCCACCATCGGGTCGATATCAATCTGGTCCATGCCAACCGCATCCGTGACGCTGTTTAAGGCAATCTGCAGACCGTAAAAAATCAGCAGCATCAGCACCAGGTCGGGAACGCCGCGGATCAGCGTGGTGTAGCCTTCAAAAATCAGCGCCAACGGTTTGTTAGCCGATAGCTTCGCCCCCGCGCCTGCCAGCCCTATCAGCACCGCCAGTACCACGGAGCTGATAGCCAGCTCAAGGGTGACAAGCGCGCCCTGTAGAATAACGCCCGAAAATCCGTACAGCATACCGCCTGCCCTGTCGTGTCGTGAGTGGTAACCCGTGTCTTTTCCCCTCCCTTACGGGAGGGGCCGCACGTTATTTGACGGGGCGGTTAGCCGCCGTAAACGTTGAAATCAAAGTATTTTTTCGCCAGTTTGTCGTACGTGCCGTCCGCGCGCATCTCGGCAAACGCCTTGTTCAGCGCTTCGCGCAGCTCGTTATCCTCTTTACGCAGGCCCATGCCGGTGCCGACGCCGAAGAGCTTCTCGTCCTTAATGGACGGACCGCCAAACTTATAGTCTTTACCAACCGGCTGCTTCAGGAAGCCTTCGCTCGCGGCGACTTCGTCCTGGAACGCGGCATCAATGCGGCCCGCGGTCAGGTCTGCGTAGATATTTTCCTGTCCCTGATAGGAGACGATTTCAATCCCTTTCGGCGCCCAGTGCTCGTTGCCGTAGGTTTCCTGCGTGGTACCCTGCAGCACGCCCACGCGCTTGCCTTTGAGCGACTCGAGCCGTGGCTGGATATCAGAGGATTTCGCCACCACCAGGCGTGAATCTGCCGCATAGAGTTTGTCGGTAAAGGCAATCTCCTGCTGGCGTTTTTCGGTGATGGAAAGCGAGGACATGATGACGTCGATTTTTTTCGCTTTCAGGGACGGGATCAGCGCGTCCAGCGGGTTCTCAACGTAGGTACATTGCGCTTTGATGCGTTTGCATAGCTCGTTTGCCAGATCGATATCAAAACCGACCAGCTCGCCTTTCGCATTCTTTGATTCGAACGGCGCATAAGTTGGATCGGTACCAATACGAATTTTTTGCGGAATTGCTGCGAACGCCGCGGTGGCGCTGGAAAAGGCCAGAACCAGAGAAAGAGACAACACCAGTTTTTTCATATCTATCCTCAACAAACTGTCTTCATACGGATTTTTACGACGACGGGGTGCTGTTAATGTGCCATTAATTCCCTGCGTCAGGCAAAGAATAATGCCTTTCATGCGGAATTTTTTGCATTTTTAGTGCTTAACTATGCACGCTGCGTTCCAATACGGTGCAGGGCATGCACCATATTGGATCGTTTAGCCCCTCAACGCACCATAACGGGGCGTTGCGTCGAACGTTAGTCGCCGTAGACGTTGAAGTCGAAATATTTTTTCGCCAGTTTGTCGTACGTTCCGTCTTTGCGCAGCTCGGTAAAGGCTTTGTCGAAGGCCGCTTTCAGCTCGGCATCGTCTTTACGCAGGCCAATACCGGTGCCGTCGCCAAAGTATTTCTTATCCTTAACCGACGGCCCCGCAAAGGCGTACTCTTTGCCCGCAGGCTGCTTCAGGAAGCCTTCGCTTGCGGCTACTTCATCCTGGAACGCCGCGTCGAGGCGTCCGGCAGTGAGGTCAGAGTAAATCAGATCCTGGTTCTGATAAGGCACAACGTCTACGCCCTTCTCGCGCCAGTTTGCGTTGGCATAGCCTTCCTGCGTCGAGCCCTGAAGCACGCCCACGTGCTTGCCCTTCAGCGAATCGATGGTGGGCTTAATCGGAGAACCTTTTGCCGCAATCAGGCGCGAGTCCGCCGCGTACAGCTTGTCAGAGAAGGCGATCTCCTGCTGACGCTTTTCGGTGATGGAGAGAGAGGAGATGATGGCGTCAATCTTCTTGGCCTTCAGCGACGGGATTAACGCGTCAAAGTCGCTGCCCACCCACGTGCATTTTACCTGCATACGTTTGCACATCTCATTGCCCAGATCGATATCAAACCCAACGAACTCCCCCTTCGCATCTTTTGATGAGAAAGGCGCGTAGGTTGCGTCCGTACCGATGCGTACCGTCTGTGGAAGCGCCGCGTAGCTGCCTGCCGCCGCGCTTAACCCCACGAGCAAAGACAGAGCCAGAACCGTCTTCTTCATACATTTACCCTCAAGAACCGTGATTTTATTATGGTTTGCGTTGTGTGTTGTGTTGCAGGGCTGTCTTGCAGGTCTTATGCCACATCTTCGTCTGATGAAAAAATCGACGTTAAATATGTTAATAAAACGTTGCGATATTGCCTTAATGGTGAAAGATAGCAGGTCTGCCGAACGAACCGGAGAGGGATAAAGGGAAAAAACGAATTAAATGTCGAGGATATGATCGCGGTTGCAGTTTTGCCCCATGACAGGGCAGGTTGTCTTTTCATGCACTCAGACTGTGCACTGCCCTATGCCCCCTGCCAGCGCGTAAAGAGATCTTCAGGCAGGTCAATATCAAACTGATCGAGCACGCGGTTAACGGTCTGGTTTATCACGTCATCCAGCGTCTGAGGGCGATGGTAGAACGCCGGTACCGGCGGCATAATCACCGCGCCAAGCTCGGCGGCCTGGGTCATCAGGCGCAGGTGGCCAAGGTGCAGCGGCGTCTCGCGCACGCACAGCACGAGCGGACGACGCTCTTTCAGCACCACGTCCGCGGCGCGCGTCACCAGCGAGTCGGTATAGCTGTTTACGATGCCGGAAAGCGTTTTGACTGAACAGGGCAGGATCACCATCCCGGCCGTTTTAAACGAGCCCGAGGAGATGCTGGCGGCGATATCGCGGGCATCGTGCACCACGTCGGCCAGCGCCTGAACGTCGCGCAGGGAGAAGTCGGTTTCAAGGGAGAGGGTTTGGCGCGCCGCCTGGCTCATCACCAAATGGGTTTCTACGTCTTTAACGTCACGCAGCACCTGGAGCAGCCGGACGCCGTAAATCGCGCCGCTGGCACCGCTGATCCCTACAATAAGTCTTTTCATGATTTCGCCCTTGCTGATTACAGGGCTGACTGTGCAGGATTTTGTGCGGAGTTGCAAGTGAGGGCGGCCGCCCTCACCTGCTCAGGCCTTAGCCTTCGTTGTGCATCTCTAAGCTTTCCAAATCGTTCTGCAGCTGGACGGCCTTAGCGTCGTCGTTGCGCAGCGAATCCAGATAGTCGAGATACTGCTGATCCACGTCTTTGGTCACGTAGACGCCGTTGAACACCGAGCATTCGAACTGCTGAATGTCCGGGTTCTCGGCGCGCACCGCGTCGATCAGGTCGTTCAGATCCTGGAAAATCAGGCCGTCGGCGCCGATGATCTGACGGATTTCGTCCACTTCGCGGCCGTGCGCAATCAGCTCGTTCGCGGTCGGCATATCGATGCCGTAGACGTTCGGGAAGCGAATTTCCGGTGCCGCAGACGCGAGGTACACTTTCTTCGCCCCGGCTTCGCGCGCCATCTCGATAATCTGCTCGGAGGTGGTGCCGCGCACGATGGAGTCATCCACCAGCAGGACGTTTTTATCGCGGAACTCGGCGCGGTTGGCGTTCAGCTTGCGGCGCACGGACTTACGGCGCAGCTGCTGGCCCGGCATGATGAAGGTGCGGCCAACGTAGCGGTTTTTCACGAAGCCCTGGCGGTACGGTTTATCCAGAATGCGGGCAATCTCCAGCGCGATGTCGCAGGAGGTTTCCGGGATAGGAATGACGACGTCGATATCCAGGTCGTCCCACTCGCGGGCAATCTTCTCGCCGAGCTTCGTGCCCATGTTCACGCGGGCGCTGTAGACGGAGATTTTGTCGATAAACGAGTCAGGACGCGCAAAGTAGACGTATTCGAACAGGCATGGGTTGCTGACCGGGTTGTCGGCACACTGGCGGGTGAACAGCTGGCCCTTTTCAGTAATGTAGACCGCTTCGCCCGGCGCGACGTCGCGCAAAAATTCAAAGCCGAGGGTGTCCAGCGCCACGCTTTCAGAGGCAACCATGTACTCCGTGCGCCCGTCGCCGAGATCGCGCTTGCCGAGCACCAGCGGACGAATACCGTTCGGATCGCGGAAGGCGACCATGCCGTGGCCGATAATCATCGCCACGCAGGCGTACGCGCCGCGGATTTGACGATTGGTTGCGGCAACCGCAGCAAAAATGTTGTCGGCTTCCAGCGGATAGTGGCGGAAGTTATCCAGCTCGCTGGCGAAGATATTGAGCAGGATTTCAGAATCAGAGGTGGTGTTAATGTGGCGACGTTTCTCTTCGAACAGCTTTCTGCGCAGCTCGTGCGCATTGGTCAGGTTGCCGTTGTGGGCAAGCGTGATGCCGTACGGTGAGTTGACGTAGAAAGGCTGAGCCTCGGAGGCGCTGGAGCTGCCAGCAGTAGGATAACGAACGTGACCAATCCCCATATTACCTTGCAGACGCTGCATATGGCGGGCTTCAAACACATCGTTTACCAGGCCGTTCGCCTTGCGTAAACGGAAGCAGTTGTTTGCATCAATGGTGATGATACCCGCAGCATCCTGCCCTCGGTGCTGAAGCACCGATAACGCGTCATAAATCGACTGGTTAACCGGCATGAAACCGGCGATACCGACAATACCGCACATTCGTCTTTTCCTCGTTAAGCCACATCTCAGAGCGCATTACGCTCTGGGCAAGAAACTCGACGAGCTTTGCAGATAGTCAAAGAACCACCTGATGATGAAGCTGAACTCTGGAATGAGCTGCGATTTTTGCCAGTCTTCACTTTTTGAGAAACCGGTAAAGGTATCAAGGAAGAACAGTATCGCGGCTACAATCAGCACGCCTCGCAGCGCCCCAAAACAGATCCCGAGCACCCTGTCCGTTCCCGACAGACCGGTTTTCTCGACCAGCTGACCTATCACAAAGTTCACGATAGCGCCGACTATCAGCGTTGCGATAAACAGCACAGCGATAGCAATTCCATTTCGGACCAGTTCATCTTCAAAGCCCGTGAACCAGACAGACAGGTAAGTGTAGTAGTGACTGGCAACAAAGAAAGCACAACCCCATGTCACCAGCGATAACGCTTCACGTACAAAGCCACGGATCAGGCTTACCAGACAGGAAAAACCAATCACCGCAATGATGGCGTAATCAATCCAGACCATAAATGTCCCACGATTTTACGCCCTGTCATCCAGTTCGGGGCGCATTCTAACAGAAAAAGAAAACGTTTGCGTAGGGATTTCCTTCCCACGCGTAAATAAAAAAGGCGCTGAAAAAATGCTCAACGCCCCTCACCCTAACCCTCTCCCCAGAGGGGAGAGGGAACTGTACGATGCAGTATGTTACACACGCGCTCGGTGCGATTTTCACCCTCTCCCCTTTGGGGAGAGGGCCGGGGTGAGGGGGGTGAGATCTTACTAGTTCGCGCTGTAGTTCATCACCACGCCGCTCAGGCCGGAGATCTGCTTCAGCTCGCCCAACGAGCCTTTCAGCTTATCTTTCGATGCCTCAGGCCCCACCAGAATGCGGGTGATTTTACCCTGCACCGGCGTCGAAGGTGAAGTGTAAACGCGGTATCCCGCGCCGCGAAGCTTGCCGACCAGCTCGTTGACCTTGTCGGCGTTCTTCAGCGCGCCAAGCTGCACGACGTAGGCTTTGCCCGTCGGCGCGGCGTCCTGCTGAGTCGGTTTCGCTGGCGGCGTTTCGGACGCCGCAGCAAGCCGCTCGGCCGTGTTATCCCGCTGCGGCTTCGGCTGAGGCTTCTCAACCGGCTTCGGTTTTTCTACCGGCTTGTACTGCTCAACCGGAACCGGATCGATATCGTTACTGCTGCTCGCCGCCAGGCGCGACGGATCGAGCGACGGCGCGGCCGCATCGCCAGCGCGTACCTCTTCCGCAGCCCCTTCCGGCGGCTGTGCAGGAAGCGCCTGCGTCGCGGCCGGAAGCATATCGGGCTCGTCGCGATCCCCCGGCTTTGGCACCAGCGGAATGGCCGCAAACTCGTCCTGATAATGTTTTTTCTGCCCGTCGAGCAGCCCTGGGAGGATAATCACCCCCAGCGCCACCAGGACAATCGTGCCTGTTAAACGGTTCTGAAACTTACTTGCCACCGGTTCTCCCCGCCTCCATCACTTCCATGACATGTGCCACGGTGTGGAACGACCCACACACCAGCACGGTATCTTCTGGTTTCGCATCCGCCATCGCGGCACGCCACGCCTGGGCCACGCTCTCAAAGATAGCGCCTTTGCCGAGATGTTCCATCAGCTGTTCGGCCGTTGCGCCGCGCGGCCCCTCAAGAGGAGCACAATACCAGCTATCGACCACACTCTCCATGCAGGCCAGCGTGCCGGCAATGTCTTTATCATGAAGCATACCTATAACCGCCAGCACGCGCCCGGTTTTTGGCAGGGATTTGAGACGTCCCGCGAGATAGGCCGCCGCATGCGGATTGTGCGCGACGTCGAGAATGAGCCGCGGTGATTCGCCCACCGTCTGGAAGCGGCCCGGAAGGAGCGCGTTTTGAATGCCTTCACGAACGGCCTGCTCGCTGACCTGTAATCCGCTCGCGCGCAGCGCCGCCAGCGCGGTGGCTGCGTTAGGCTGAGGAACCTGCGGCAGCGGCAGGTTTTCCAGCGCGCCCTGCGCATCGCTGAACCGCCACCCGCCGTCCTGAACCTCAAACTGCCAGTCAACGCCGCGACGCAGCAGCCGTGCGCCCTTTTCGTGCGCCACGTCGGCAATGGTATGCGGCATATCCGGCTCGCCGACCACGGCAGGCTTACCAGCGCGGAAGATCCCCGCCTTCTCGCGGCCAATGCTTTCGCGATCCGGCCCCAGCCAGTCGGTGTGGTCAAGCGCGATGCTGGTCACCACAGCGACGTCCGCGTCCACCATGTTGGTGGCGTCCAGACGCCCGCCCAGCCCTACTTCCAGAATCACTACGTCCAGCTGCGCCTGCTTAAACAGCCACAGCGCGGAAAGGGTGCCGTACTCAAAGTAGGTTAACGAGATGTCACCGCGCGCGGCTTCGATTTCCGCAAACGACGCCGTATGGGCCGACTCCGCCAGCTCGGCGTTCTGCACGCGCACGCGCTCGGTATAGCGCACCAGATGCGGAGAGCTGTAAACGCCCACCCTGTAGCCCGCCGCCATGAGCATGGATTCTAGCGTGCGGCAGGTGGTGCCTTTACCGTTAGTGCCCGCGACGGTGAAGACGAAAGGCGCAGGCTTGAGCACGTCCAGACGCGCGGCGACCTCGCTGACGCGCTCAAGCCCCATATCGATGGTTTTACTGTGCAGGTTTTCCAGATAAGAAAGCCACGCGGCCAGGGGCGACGTGGCTTGTGGAATGCGTTTATTTTCCATAATGCCCGGCTGTCATTAACGGTGAGAAAGCAAAAGGGCAGCGCCAACCGGCCCTGCCCTTTTCAGTTATCAGGCCTCGGGTTCCTGATGCGGTACGACCACGCCTTCACGCGGCTCATCAGGCTGTGGCGACGGCAGATTCATCAGCTTCGCCAGGATGCTTGCCAGCTTCAGGCGCATCTCCGGGCGGCGAACGATCATGTCGATAGCGCCTTTCTCGATGAGGAACTCGCTGCGCTGGAAGCCCGGCGGCAGCTTTTCACGCACGGTCTGTTCGATAACGCGAGGACCGGCAAAGCCGATCAGCGCTTTCGGCTCAGCGACGTTCAGGTCGCCCAGCATCGCGAAGCTTGCAGAGACGCCGCCCATGGTTGGGTCGGTCAGCACGGAGATGTACGGCAGACCGCGCTCCTGCATTTTTGCCAGCGCAGCAGAGGTTTTCGCCATCTGCATCAGGGACATCAGCGCTTCCTGCATACGCGCGCCACCAGAGGCGGAGAAGCAGATCAGCGGGCAGTTGTCTTCCAGCGCCTGCTCAACGGCACGCACGAAACGCGCACCGACCACGGAGCCCATCGAGCCGCCCATAAAGGAGAACTCAAACGCAGCGGCAACAACCGGCATCTCGTGCAGGGTGCCTTTCATGACGACCAGCGCGTCTTTCTCGCCGGTCTCTTTCTGCGCAGAGGCCAGACGATCTTTGTATTTTTTGGAGTCGCGGAACTTCAGCACGTCTTTTGGCTCAAGCTCGCTGCCCAGTTCTACCAGAGAACCTTCGTCCAGCAGGCTATGCAGGCGGTTGCGCGCCGACATACGCATGTGGTGGTCACACTTCGGACACACCTCAAGATTGCGCTCCAGCTCTGCGCGATACAGAACCTGGCCGCAGCTATCACACTTCGTCCATACCCCTTCAGGAATGCTCGCTTTGCGCGTCGGGGTAATGTTGCTTTTAATTCGTTCAATCCAGCTCATTGATAACCTTTCTGCCTGAACCTGGTCGGATGCCAGTTTTGCTGTAAGAGGCGAATAATGCCATTTTTGCCTCCAACAGACCATGAATGTTGCACATTAAAACATAACAGCCCGAAACTTTGGATAAAAAAGTGGTCGAACCGCCAGCGTGCATTTACTTCGCTTGTTTCGCTGCCGCACGCCTGTGGCGAACGATCTCAATCACGCCGGGCAATATGGAAACCACAATTATCCCTACGATCAGTAACTTAAGATTCTCCTGAATCAACGGAATGGTTCCGAAGAAGTAACCGGCGTAGGTAAACAGCAGCACCCACAATAATGCGCCAATGACGTTATAGGCCGCGAAGTGACGATAAGACATATGCCCCATCCCCGCCACAAACGGTGCAAACGTTCTGACAATGGGGACAAAGCGCGCCAGGATAATGGTCTTGCCGCCGTGTTTTTCGTAAAACGCGTGCGTTTTATCGAGATAGCTGCGTCGGAAAATCTTCGAGTTCGGGTTGCTGAACAATCGCTCGCCGAACAGCCGCCCTATAGTGTAGTTCACCGCATCACCCACGATAGCGGCAATTAACATCAGCACCACCATCAGGTGCACGTTGAGATCGTTGGTCTCCAGAGACGCCAGCGCTCCCGCGACGAACAGCAGAGAATCGCCCGGCAGGAACGGCGTGACCACCAGCCCGGTTTCGCAGAACAGAATGAGGAACAAAATGGCATACACCCAGACGCCATACTGCGCGACCAGCTCTGCCAGGTGAACATCAATATGCAGGATGAAATCAATCAGAAATCGTACTAAGTCCATATTATCTAAGCCTTAATTGCACCGAAGGTTAGTCCAGCAAAAAGAGCGGACCCATAGGCGGTTTTGGCAGGTCGAACCGTTCCGGGTAATCTACCGAAACCAGGTACAGTCCTTCCGCTTTCGCCGTGGCTGCTGCAAGCGTTCTGTCCTTCGCCGCCAGCAGTTCTGCAATCCAGCTCTCCGGCTGGTGTCCGGCGCCTACTTCCATCAGGCTGCCTACAATATTCCGCACCATATGATGTACAAAGGCATTGGCTTTGATATCCACCACCACATACGCGCCAAAACGGCTGACGTTTATGTGCATGACGTTACGCCACGGCGTGCGGGACTGGCACTGCACCGCACGAAACGACGTAAAGTCATTCTCTCCAATCAGGCACTGCGCCGCGCGCTGCATGCGTGCTGCATCCAGCGGCTCGTAGTAGTGCGTCACGCCCTGGCCGAGGATTGCCGGGCGAAGGCGCTGGTTGTAGATGATATAGCGGTAGCGACGCGCGGTGGCGCTGAAGCGCGCGTGAAAATCATCGGGCACATCTTTTACCCAACGCACCGCGATGTCACCAGGCAAATTCGCATTTACGCCCAGCGTCCACGCGGCGTCCTTGCGAACGGCGGTGGTTTCAAAATGCACCACCTGCCCCGTCCCGTGAACGCCAGCGTCCGTGCGCCCGGCGCAGAACACGCTTATCGGTTCGTTCGCCACCTGAGTGAGCGCTTTTTCCAGCTTTTCCTGGACGCTGCGCACCTCGTTCTGACGCTGCCAGCCATAATACTTACTGCCATCATACTCAATGCCGAGGGCAATTTTATGGACCGGCTTTAATTCCACTTCGGACATCAGTACAGATACTCCTGCACCAGCTTCTCGGCGATTTTGACCGCCATCAGCGCGCCGCCAAAGCGAACGTTGTCGGCAACCGACCAGAACTGAACCTGCTCCGGCATGCCGTAGTCGTTGCGCACGCAGCCCACGGAGAGATGCGCGCTGCCGCTGGCATCGCCCACCTGCGTCGGGAACTCGCTCTCTTCAGAAAGCACGATATCCTCGCCGCGGCCAAACGCATCGCGCGCCTCTTCTGCGGCCAGCGGTCGCAGCGCCTCAAAGCCCACCATCTGCGCGTGGCCATAAAATACCGGAGACTGCACGCAGCTGGCGGAAATCATCAGGCCGTCATCCTGCATGATCTTGCGAGCTTCATCGACAATCCGGCGCTCTTCACGCACGGAGCCTTCGCGATCGGGCAGCAGCGGCAGGATGTTGAACGCCAGCTGGCGGCCAAAGAAATCGTCTTCATCAATCGGAATGCCGTTGAGCAGCTTCGCGCTCTGGCCCGCCAGCGCGTCAACCGCCTTCTTGCCATGGGCGGAGGCGGACAGCAGGCTGGTCACGGTGATGCGCGACAGGCCACCGTCGTCGATCAGCGGCTTCAGCGCGGTCAGCAGCTGGCTGGTCAGGCTGTTCGGTACGGCAATGATATTGCGGTTGCGGTAGTCGGCCAGCACGAACGGGTTCACGTCCGGCACCACCAGCGGCACGTCCGGCTCCAGGGCGAACAGGCCGCTCAGATCGATAACCAGACAGCCCGCGTTGGTGGCGTCTTCAACGTAAGATGCCGTCGCTTCCGCACCCGCGGCAAAAAAGGCCAGCTGCGCCTGCGTCCAGTCGAACTCGGCCGCATCCTGAACCATGACGGATTTGCCCGCAAAGCGCAGGTGTTCACCCGCGCTGTCGGTGCGCGCCAGCGCGTAAATCTCGCCCACCGGGAACTGACGCTCGGCAAGGGTTTCGAGCAGGGCTTCGCCCACGGCGCCCGTGGCACCTAAAATGGCAATGTTCCAGCCTTCAGACATGGTGGTTTACTCCAGAAATAAAAAAGCGTCCCTGTCGGAGTATCCAACAGGGAGCATTAAGAAGACATTAACGTGCCGGATGATGAACGGCGTTAAACCCCAGCTTGTGCAGCAGCGCCGCAGCGTTTGCGTCGTTGCACATCACATACAGGGAAGACCATTCGCGGCGTTCAAGATAGTGCTTACGCAGCTTATCAAACTCACCCGGAATACCCGCCGCTTTATGCAGCAGCGCGTCATCGCGGCGCACATCATACACTAAATGCACCAGCCGTTTCAGCGTTGCCTGATCGAGCGGCCCGTGCAGGGTAATGCGGCCAAACTCGGGGGCCGGTAGCAGGGTGTCGAGCGCGACCTGCTGCGGGTGGCCGATAAAAGCGCTATAGGCTTCAAAGACCTGGGTCGTGCCGCGCGCTTTGCCTTCGAGGGTGTAACCGGCGATATGCGCGGTACCCACATCCACCTTATTCAGCAGCGCGACGTTGAGATCCGGCTCCGGCTCCCAGACGTCCAGCACCACGCTCAGATCTTGCCCTGCTTCCAGACATTTTAGCAGCGCGGCGTTATCCACCACCGGGCCGCGGCAGGCGTTGATTAAAATCGTGCCGGGCTTCAGCCGACGGATCAGCGCCTCATCGGCAAGATGAAGTGACCTGTAGGGACCATCCTTAAACAGCGGCGTGTGGAACGTCAGGACATCGCACTGCGCGACCAGCTCGTCCAGGGGGCGGAAATCACCCGCGTCGCCGTTATCCTTGCGCGGCGGATCGCACAGCAGCGTGCGGATCCCCAGGGCTTCAAGACGTTTTTGCAGACGCCCGCCCACGTTGCCGACGCCGACAATACCGACCGTGCGGTCTTTCAGCGCAAACCCGTCGCGCTCGGCCAGCATCAGCAGAGAGGAAAAGACGTATTCCACGACGGCAATGGCGTTACAGCCCGGCGCGGCCGAGAAGCCGATGCCCGTCTGCTCGAGCCATTTGTCATCCACATGATCGGTCCCGGCCGTGGCGGTGCCGACAAATTTGATCGCTTTACCGGCGAGCAGCGCCTCATTTACCCTGGTCACCGAGCGCACCATCAGCGCGTCTGCATCGTCCAGTTCATCGACCGGGATCGGGCGACCGGGGACAGCCTTCACCTCACCCAGGCGGCTAAACAGCTCGCGGGCGTAAGGCATATTTTCATCAACGAGGATTTTCACGTCTGAGTACCTGTTTGAGAGGAAGTAAACCTGCCAAGTGTGCCATAATCTCGCAGCCAGGCATATCACTATGCCGGGTTTACGCCGAGTATGACTTTAAGGATTTTTGACGATGCAGCCCATTTCAGGTACGCCGCCTCGCCCTCCGGGTGAAGGCCCCGTAACGCCCAACGTCGCAGGTGAACAACCGCTCTCCACGCAGCAGCGCACCGTGCTCGAGCGACTGATCACCCGCCTGATCGCACTCACTTCCCAGCAAAATGCGGAAGTGTGGGCCGGAATGAAGCATGACCTGGGGCTACGGAACGACGCGCCCCTGCAGTCGCGCCACTTCCCTGCAGCCGAGCAAAATCTGAATCAGCGCCTGAACGCGGCGCAGCTTAATCACAACACGCGCCAGATTATGTCCCAACTGACCGAACTGCTGGGCCAGGGGAATAACCGCCAGGCCGTGAGCGATTTTATTCGCCAGCAGTTTGGCCAAACCGCCCTGAGCCAGCTGACTCCGGAACAGCTGAAAACCGTACTGACCCTGCTGCAAAGCAACCAGCTGTCGATTCCTCAGCCGCAGCAGCGCCCGGCCACGGAGCGCCCGCTGCAGCCAGCGGAACATAACACGCTCAACCAGATGGTGAGCAAGCTTGCCGCCGCCACCGGCGAGTCAACAAAGCTTATCTGGCAGTCCATGCTGGAGCTGTCCGGCGTGAAGGCGGGAGAGTTAATTCCGGCAAAACAGTTTACCCATCTGGTCACCTGGCTACAGGCACGCCAGACGCTTAGCGCGCAGAGCGCCCCAACGCTCAATACGCTCCAGGCCGCGCTCAAGCAGCCGCTGGAGCCGCGCGAATTCGACGCGATCCGCGATTACGCCCAGCAGACATGGCAGGCTACGCCGCAGTCGGTGCTGACCACCGCGCAGGTGCAGGATCTGCTCAATCAGATATTTATCCGCCGCGCCGAGCGCGACGCGGGCGTGCCGGAGGCGCGCAACGTTCAGCCGATATACAGCCCGCTGTTTGCACCGGTCGTGGAAACGTTCAAAAGCCTGTCGGCCCGCCCGGGGCTGATGTTTATTGCGCTGATGATTGCGCTCGCGATTTTCTGGCTGGTTGCATAAGATTGTGCCCGGTGGCGCTACGCTTACCGGGCCTACAACGGCTCGAACCGTAGGCCGGGCAAGGCGCAGCCGCCCCCGGCAACAGCAACTCAGGCCCGGCGAAACGCCACCAGCGTCACCACGATCCCGACCACCGCTGAAACCGCCCCCGCCAGGAATACCGACGGATAGCCAAACGACGTGGCAAGCAGTCCCGCCAGCGGCCCGGTCACGCCGTATGAGATATCCTGAAACGCCGCGTAGCCGCCGAGCGCCGTGCCGCGCACCTGCGGGGCTACGCGCTTCACAACCTCAACGCCCAGCGCCGGGAAGATCAGGGAACAGCCGCAGCCGGTGAGCGCCGCGCCCAGCAGCGCAACGGAGGCTGTTGGCGCGTACCACAGCAGCAGCAGGCCAACGGTTTCAATCACCAGCGACGCCACGGCGACCTTTACGCCGCCAAAACGATCCGGCATCCAGCCGAACAGCACGCGCATCAGCACAAACGCGCCGCCAAACGCGGTGAGCGTAAAGCCGGCCATGGCCCAGCCGCGGCTCATAAAGTACAGCGAGACGAAGGTGCCGATGACCGCAAACCCGACGCCCTGCAGCGCCAGGCCGAGCCCCGGCTGCCAGATTTGCCCAACGACGCTCCAGAGGGAAGGTCGTTCCCCCTTGTGTGCAGGCACTTTACGCACCGTGCCGTTAAACGCCCACGCCACCAGCGGCAGCACCATGGTCGTCCCCGCCAGCGCGGCGAAGCCAAACTGGCTGTGGATCAGCAGCCCGAGCGGCGCACCGGCCGCCAGCGCGCCGTAAATCGCCATCCCGTTCCAGGACATCACCTTGCCCGAGCGGGCCGGGCCCACCAGCCCCATGCCCCACGTCAGCGTACCGGTCAGCAGTTGGCTTTCGCCAAAGCCGAGGATCAGGCGTCCGACCACCAGCAGCGCAAATTTCACCATCGGCTCTACGGGAAGCAGCGCCGCCAGCAGCCACGCGCCGCCCGCCAGCCCGCAGGCAAACATGCCCTGCAGGGCCGAGCGCTTCGCGCCGTGCTGATCCGCCAGGCGTCCGGCGTAGCCGCGGGTCAAGACGGTGGCTAAAAACTGAATGCCCACGGCGATGCCGACCATCGTGTTGCCGTAGCCCAGCTCCTGGTGAACGAAAAGCGGAATGACCGGCAGCGGCAGGCCCACGGTCATGTAGGTCAGGAACACCGCGAAAGCGATGCGAAACAGCGAAACATTCGCAGAGGAGGGCTTCTCTGCAGGGGTAACAACCGTCATGCGTAGCTCCGAATAAGCACAAAAAAGGGAGCCCTAAGGCTCCCTTCTACTATACATTCAAAAACTTATGCTTTCAGCTTGCGCATCACCAGCGTGGCGTTGGTGCCGCCGAAGCCGAAGCTGTTGGACATCACGGTGGTCAGCGTCGCTTCCGTTGGTTTGGTCACGATGTTCAGGCCAGCCGCCTGCTCGTCCATCTCGTCAATGTTGATGCTTGGGGCGATAAAGCCGTTTTCCAGCATCAGCAGCGAGTAGATCGCTTCCTGCACGCCCGCAGCGCCCAGGGAGTGGCCGGTCATCGCTTTGGTCGCGGAGATAGCCGGGCTGTTGTCGCCGAAGACTTCGCGGATCGCGCCCAGTTCCTTCACGTCGCCTACCGGCGTAGAAGTACCGTGGGAGTTCAGGTAGTCGATTGGGGTGTCAACGCCGTGCATCGCCATCTTCATGCAGCGCACCGCGCCTTCGCCGGATGGTGCAACCATGTCTGCGCCGTCGGACGTTGCGCCGTAGCCAACGATTTCTGCGTAGATGTGCGCACCGCGCGCCAGAGCGTGCTCCAGCTCTTCAACCACAACCATACCGCCGCCGCCAGCGATGATGAAACCATCACGGTGCGCGTCATAGGTACGGGAGGCTTTTTCAGGCGTTTCGTTGTACTTGGTGGACAGAGCGCCCATCGCGTCGAATTCGCAGGCCATTTCCCAGCCCAGCTCTTCGCCGCCGCCAGCAAACACGATGTCCTGTTTGCCCAGCTGGATCTGCTCTACCGCGTTACCGATGCAGTGTGCGGAGGTCGCGCAGGCAGAACTGATGGAGTAGTTCACGCCGTGGATTTTGAACGGGGTTGCCAGGCAGGCAGATACCGCTGAGCCCATCGCTTTGGTCACAACGTAAGGGCCCACGGCTTTCAGGCCGCGCGGGCTGCGCATCGCGTCAGCACCGAATACCTGTGCTTTAGACGAACCGCCGGAACCGGCAATCAGGCCAACGCGCGGGTTGTTCTGATACGTCTCTTCGCTCAGGCCGGAATCTTTGATCGCTTCCTGCATTGAAAGATAGGCGTAGATAGAGGCATCGTTCATGAAACGAACCACTTTACGGTCAATCAAACCGGTGGTGTCCAGTTTGACGTTACCCCATACGTGGCTACGCATTCCAGAATCTTTAAACTCTTCAGAGAAAGTGATCCCGGAGCGTCCTTCACGCAGAGATGCCAGGACTTCCTGCTGGTTATTACCGATGCTGGAAACGATGCCCAGGCCAGTAATCACTGCACGTTTCATTCAATACCTCTGTCAGTCGCACTATAGTAAGTTTCGAGTCGCACAATAGCGTACACTTGTACGCCGAACAAGTCCGATCAGCCATTTTCTGCGGAAATTTGCACCAATGGACCCACATCGTTAAGATCGTGCCACTGCCTGTCGGACGAGTAACTTACGTGAAACAAAACGCTATACAACCCGCCAACCTCGAATTTAACGCTGAGGGTACACCTGTTTCCCGAGATTTTGATGACGTCTATTTTTCTAATGATAACGGACTGGAGGAAACCCGCTATGTTTTCCTCGACGGAAATCATCTCAGCGCCCGGTTTCCTGAACATCCCCGCAGCCTGTTTGTGGTGGCGGAAAGCGGCTTTGGTACCGGCCTCAACTTCCTGACCCTCTGGCAGGCGTTTGACCAGTTTCGAGCCCAACACCCAAAGGCTACGCTGCAAAGATTACATTTCGTCAGTTTCGAAAAATTTCCGCTCACCGCGCACGATCTGCGGCTTGCGCATCAGCGCTGGCCCGAGCTCTCGCAGTGGGCGGAGCAGCTGCAGGCCCAGTGGCCGCAGGCCATCGGCGGCTGCCATCGCCTTATTTTGGACGGCGGGCGCGTCACGCTCGATCTGTGGCTCGGCGACATTAACGTGCTCACGGACGCGCTTGACGATTCGATGAATCAAAAGGTGGACGCTTGGTTCCTGGACGGCTTTGCCCCCGCCAAAAACCCGGACATGTGGAGCGACCATCTTTTTGCCGCCATGGCAAGGCTGGCGCGTCCCGGTGCCACGCTCGCCACCTTTACCTCCGCCGGATTCGTGCGGCGCGGGCTGCAGGCGGCGGGATTCACGATGAAAAAGACCAAGGGCTTTGGCCGCAAGCGCGACATGCTGGTCGGCGTTATGGAGCAAACCCTGGCGATCCCCGCGCAGGCTCCGTGGTTTGCCCGTCGCGCCAGCGCGTCCCGCGAGGTGGCGATCGTTGGCGGCGGGATTGCCAGCGCCCTGCTCTCGCTCGCCCTTCTGCACCGCGGCTGGCAGGTTACGCTGTACTGCGAGGACGAGGCTCCGGCCAAGGGCGCATCGGGCAACCGCCAGGGCGCGCTTTACCCGCTCCTGAGCGCGCACGATCCCGCGCTGTTTCAGTTCTTCCCGGCGGCATTTACCTTTGCCCGCCGCGCGTATGACGCCCTGCCGGTCGCGTTTGCCCACGACTGGTGCGGCGTCACGCAGCTCGGCTGGGATGAGAAGAGCCAGCAGAAAATAAACCAAATGCTGTCCCTGGGGCTGCCAGAGGCTATCGCCCACGCGGTGAGCGCCGGGCAGGCCGCTGAAACCGTCGGGGTTGCGACCGGCTGCGGCGGTATTCAGTACCCGCTCGGCGGCTGGCTGTGCCCGGCCGAACTGACCGCCGCGGCGATTACCCTCGCGCAGTCCCGCGGGCTGACGGTGCACTATTCCCACAGGGTCGACGCGCTTAACCACTCGGAGCGCTGGAACCTCGATTTTGCCAATGGCAAACGGGCGCAGCACGCCGCGGTGGTACTGGCGAACGGCCATCACATCAGCCGGTTCACGCAGACGGAAGCGCTGCCGGTTTATCCAGTCGGCGGCCAGGTCAGCCATGTTCCGACCGCGCCGGTGCTGGGAAACCTGCGCCAGGTGCTGTGCTACGACGGCTACCTGACGCCGCAAAACCCGGCTAACGGCCATCACTGCATCGGCGCCAGCTATCGTCGCGGCCAGGCTGACGTGGCCTACAGCGAGGACGATCAGCAGCAAAACCGCCAGCGCCTGATCGACTGCTTCCCGGACGCGGCGTGGGCGAAAGAGGTTGACGTGAGTGAGGGAGAAGCGCGCTGTGGGGTACGCTGCGCCACGCGGGACCATTTGCCAATGGCGGGCAACGTGCCGGACTATGAAGCTACGCTTGAGGTCTATCAGAACCTCGCAGAAACCAGGGATAGCGCGGTAAATGCCCCGGTTTATCCGGAACTGTTTATGCTGGGCGGGCTGGGATCGCGCGGGCTGTGCTCCGCACCGCTGCTGGCGGAAGCGTTAGCCTCGCAGATGAGCGACGAGCCGATACCGCTGGACAGAACGACGCTTGCGGGGCTGAATCCGAATCGCTTGTGGGTGCGGAAATTGCTGAAGGGGAAAATGGTTAAGTAGGGTGCGGTCTGGTGCCCTCACCCCGGCCCTCTCCCACTTGGAGAGGGCGATGACGCACTTACTTAGCGTTTAGCCTGCTGGAACAGGTTGTCCCACATGCCCAGCACCAGAGACTGGTCGCGCGGAGAGAGTTCCCCGGCCAGAATGGCTTTCTCCAGGCTACGGGTCACTTCATCATGCACCGCTTCGGCAGAGTGATCGTCCCCCGCTTCCAGCTCGGCGACGGCCAGCGTCAGGTGACCGCGCAGATAGCCGCTGGCGAAAAGCTCGTCATCGCTGGCGTGTTCCACCATGTCATCAATTAGTGCCAGAATGCGTGATTCAAATTCTGCGATCATCTTCTTTCCTCAGTTAAATATCTTCCGGCCAGGGGAAGCATTCCGCCGTGATCTCCGGCGTGTGGTAATAATCTTGTAACGCCTTGATAAAGCGCGCCGGACGTTCCGGGATGCCTTTCTCAAGATATTCCATCACCTGCGCGTGGACGCGGCGCTGGAAGACAATACGGTCTGGCTCAAAGTCGCCTTCGAGGTTATCGCAGCTGACGTTGAACGGGTAACCCGCCGCCACGCAGAAAAGCCAGTCGAACGCCTGGGGCTTTACTTCCACATCTTCGAACTGGCCTTGCGTAGCCGCATCGCGACCGTCCGGGCAGTACCAGTAGCCGAAGTCCACCAGCTCGCGGCGCGCTTTGCCCGCGATGCACCAGTGGGAAATCTCATGCAGCCCGCTGGCGTAAAAGCCGTGCGCGAACACGATGCGGTTATAAGGAACCTCTGCATCTGCAGGAAGATAGATCGGTTCGTCGTCGCCTTTAATCAGACGGGTATTAAAATCGTCGGCAAAGCAGCCGTTAAAAATCTCAATGAGCTGTTCGTAGTTATGCGTAGTGTTCATTAGTTCATCCCCATCCAGTGGAGGATCTCCTGTCCGTGGCTGTCATAAAGAAGCTTGGCGCTCATCACCGCCGAGACCACGACGATCATCGGGCGGATCAGCTTCTGTCCCTTGCTTAAGACCAGACGCGAGCCCGCGCGCGCGCCTAAAAATTGTCCTGCCATCATCACGAATCCGGTTGCCCAGATAACCTTGCCGCCGATGATAAACAGCAGCAGGCCGCCAACGTTAGAGGTGGCGTTTAATACCTTCGCGTGCGCCGTGGATTTCGCGAGGTTAAAACCGGCGAGCGTGACGAAGGCCAGCGCGTAAAACGAGCCTGCCCCCGGCCCGAAAAAGCCATCGTAAAAGCCGACGCAGCCTCCGGCAATCAGCGCAAACGGCAGGCCGTACAGACGGCGCTGCCGGTCCTCTTCGCCAAGCTTCGGCATCAGCAGGAAGTACAGGCCAATGCAGATCACCAGAATCGGCAGGATCTGGCGCAGAATGTCTGACTGAACGTGCTGAACCAGCAGCGCACCGGAGGTGGAGCCGATAAAGGTCATCAGAATATTGAGCTTTTGGTCGGCGAGGTTAACCACCTTGCGGCGGATAAAGTAGAGCGACGCCGAGAGCGAACCGCCGCAGGCCTGCAGCTTATTGGTCGCCAGCGCCTGAGCCGGGTTCATGCCAACCGCCAGCAGCGCCGGAACGGTCAGCAGGCCACCGCCACCCGCCAGCGCGTCGATAAATCCGGCCAGCATCGCAACAAAAAAAAGCACCGCCAGCAGCAGCGGTGACACCATAAACAGATCGACGAAATTATCCATTACAGTACGTGCTCATCCAGTAGCGCCTGGCAGGAAGGCGGCAGCGGAGGCGGTGTCTTCTTCTCAGGCTTAGTGGTCCCAGGCTTGGCTGGCTCAAACCAGCTTTGCAGTTCATAACCGCAGCCATCGCCAGGCGGCGGAAGCGGCTGATCTTCACATTCGAGGCTGTTCGCCGGGCAGCGCAGGCGCACGTGCATGTGCGCGCGATGCTGGAACCACGGACGCACCTTGCGCAGCCAGTCGCGGTCGGTTCCCGCATCCATGCAAAGCTGCTGCTTGATGGCCGGGTTGACGAAAATCCGCGTCACGTCGTTGTCTTTAGCCGCCAGCTTGATCATCGCCGACACATCCTGTGACCAGAGCGAAGGCACGACGCTTTTGCCATCGCGCGCGACCAGGTCCAGCGCCTGCGGTTTCAGCAGCTGCGCCGAACTCCAGCGCGCTTTCGGCAGCTGCAGGAAGATATCCACGTCCAGACCGGTCTGGTGGCTGGCGTGGCCGCCGTTGAAGCGGCCCCCGGCGGGCATGCCCATATCGCCAATCAGCATCGTGCCTAGCCCCAGGTTATGCACCTGATTCCCCAGGCGCTGGATAAACAGCACCAGATCGGGGTGGCCGAAATAGCGGCGCTGATCGGTGCGCATCACCTGATAGGTATCGGACTGCAGCGGAAGCTCCTGCGCCCCTACGATACAGCCGTTGGAAAATGCGCCAATTGACTGCGCGCTGCCCGCCACCGGATGGGTGATTTTCTGCCACGGCGTGGCGGCCAGGCTGGCTCCACTGGCGAGCAGCGCCAGCAGGGCAATTGCGGTTTTTTTCATGTTTACCAGCGTGGAATGGTGGTCGTCACGTCCGCATTCTGCGCGCGCTGGCGCAGGAAGTGATCCATCAGCACGATCGCCAGCATCGCCTCGGCGATCGGCACCGCGCGGATCCCCACGCACGGATCGTGACGTCCTTTGGTGATCATCTCAACCTCTTCGCCATCGCGGTTAATGGTGTGGCCCGGCACGGTAATGCTGGAGGTTGGCTTCAGCGCGATGTTCGCCATAATCTGCTGCCCGCTGCTGATACCGCCCAGAATGCCGCCCGCGTGGTTGCTCTGAAAGCCCGCCTTTGTGATTTCGTCACGGTTCTGGCTGCCGCGAAGCTGAACCACGTCAAAACCGTCGCCGATTTCCACGCCCTTCACCGCGTTGATGCTCATTAGCGCGTGGGCGATGTCCGCATCGAGGCGGTCAAACACCGGCTCGCCCCAGCCCGCAGGTACGCCGTCAGCGACCACGGTTACTTTCGCGCCGATGGAGTCGCCCTCTTTTTTCAGGCCGCGCATCAGCTCGTCCAGCGCGTCAATTTTGTCGGCATCCGCGCAGAAGAACGGGTTTTGCTCGACCAGATCCCAGTCCTTGATCGCCAGCGGTATGTCGCCCATCTGGGTCAGACAGCCGCGGATGACGATGCCGAACTTTTGCTGCAGATATTTTTTGGCAATGGCTCCGGCCGCCACGCGCATCGCGGTTTCACGCGCGGAAGAGCGTCCGCCGCCGCGATAGTCGCGAAAGCCGTACTTTTGCTCGTAGGTGTAGTCGGCGTGCCCCGGACGGAAGACATCCTTGATGGCGCCGTAATCCTGGGAGCGCTGGTCGGTGTTTTCGATCAGCAGGCCGATGCTGGTGCCGGTGGTGCGGCCTTCGAACACGCCGGAGAGAATTTTCACCTGGTCCGGCTCGCGACGCTGCGTGGTGTAGCGAGAGGTGCCAGGGCGACGACGGTCAAGGTCGTGCTGTAAATCGGCTTCGGTCAGCTCGATGCCCGGCGGTACGCCGTCCACGATGCAACCCAGTGCCAGACCGTGCGACTCACCAAAGGTGGTCACGCGGAAGAGTTGTCCAATACTGTTTCCTGCCATCACGGCTCCGATGTCGTTATTTGTGTGTGAGCGTTGTGAAACGGGCCGAAGCCCGCTGGATTAATCTTTATAAATGCTGAAGTGCTCGCGCGCGTCGAGCAGCTGTGCTTTGGTCAGCATAAAGACGCCGTCACCGCCGTTGTCAAACTCAAGCCAGGTGAACGGCACGTCCGGGTACTGCTCTATCAGATGTACCATGCTGTTACCTACTTCACAAATCAGAACGCCGTCGTCGGTGAGATAATCCGGCGCGCAGGCCAGAATGCGGCGGGTCAGCTTCAGGCCGTCAGATCCTGACGCCAGGCCCAGCTCCGGTTCATGGCGATACTCATTCGGCAGATCTGACATGTCTTCCGCATCGACGTACGGCGGGTTGGTGACGATCAGATCGTACTGCAGCGTCGGCAGGTCGCGGAACAGATCGGAACGAATCGGCGTGACGTGATGGATCAGGCCGTGCTCTTCAATGTTGTGCTCGGTGACGGCCAGCGCGTCGTTGGAGATATCGACAGCGTCAACTTCCGCGTCCGGGAAGGCGTAAGCGCAGGCGATCGCGATGCAGCCGCTGCCGGTGCACATATCCAGGATGTGCTGCGGCTGATGGTTAATCAGGCCGTCAAAGTGATTGTTAATCAGCTCGCCAATCGGTGAACGCGGGACCAGCACGCGCTCATCAACGTAGAATTCGTGGCCGCAGAACCAGGCTTTGTTGGTCAGATAGGCGACCGGGATACGCTCGTTCACGCGGCGGATCACGCGCTCAACGATGCGGTGCTTTTCGCTGGAGGTCAGGCGCGCGGTGCGCATGTCTTCCGGAATATCCAGCGGCAGGTAAAGAGACGGCAGCACCAGCTGAACGGCCTCGTCCCACGGGTTATCGGTACCGTGACCGTACCAGATATTAGCGGCGCTGAAGCGGCTAACCGACCAGCGCAACATGTCCTGTATGGTATGCAGCTCGTTTACTGCTTCATCGACAAATATTTTATCCACTTTTCCCTCCAGGGCATGCTCGCATAATTTTCGGCGGCTAGTTTGCCATGAAGACGGCGATAAATCAGCAATGACGCATCCCGCTTGAGGTTAAAAAATGCATTTAGTCAGGTACACTATCGGAAATAAGAGATGAGACAGGCCAATGAAAAAGAAAACGTCGCTTAACGAGGAGGATCAGGCTCTCTTCCGACAGCTCATGACGGGGACGCGCCAAATTAAGCAGGACACCATCGTCCACCGTCCTCAGCGTAAAAAAATCAGCGAAGTGCCGGTCAAACGCCTGCTTCAGGAACAGGCTGATAACAGCCACTATTTTTCAGACGAATTTCAGCCGCTGCTTAATACCCAGGGCGCCGTGAAGTACGTGCGCGAAGACGTTAGCCACTTTGAGCTGAAGAAGTTACGTCGTGGTGATTACTCGCCGGAGCTGTTTCTCGACCTGCACGGGTTAACGCAGATGCAGGCGAAGCAGGAGCTGGGGGCGCTCATTGCCGCCTGCCGTCGCGAACACGTCTTCTGCGCGTGCGTCATGCACGGGCACGGAAAACATATTCTTAAGCAGCAGACGCCGCTGTGGCTGGCCCAGCATCCGCACGTGATGGCTTTCCATCAGGCACCGAAAGAGTACGGCGGAGATGCCGCATTGCTGGTGTTGATTGAGGTTGAGGAGTGGCAGCCGCCGGAGCTGCCCTGACAGAATGGCGGGAAGCAGCTTTGCACCCCGCCCTGTCACGCGTCACATCAGATAGCCTTCGCCATCTTCAGATTGCACGGGCTCATCTGCCAGTTGAAGACCCCTTTGCCGGATTCGTCGAGCGTGACGTTGGCAATGGCAGACGTCGTGAACATCGGCGGCGTTTCACCCGGGCACAGCTCGGAGACCAGGTAGCCAACCAGCGGCAGGTGGGAGATCACCAGTGCGGAGGCGACACCTTCATTGCACAGCGCCTGAAGATAGGCGCTGACAAGGCCGACATCGCCGCATGGCGTCAGTTCAGGAAGCACGTCCACGCTGCCGGGCAGGGTCATACACTCCCCCACCACGCCCAGCGTCTGTTCCGCACGCAGGAACGGACTCACCAGAACGCGTTCGATATCCACTTTTTGGCCTTTGAGCCAGGTCGCCATCAGACGGGATTCGTCGCAGCCACAGACTGTCAAAGGACGTACTGAGTCACTGGCGGCATCGAGTGCCGCGTCGCCGTGACGCATGATAAAAACTTGCATATTGCACCGCTTTTGTTAACCAGAATCACCGGCGTTGACTACCCGCGATAACTGCAAAGAGGTAGAAAACCCGATGGCCGGGCATTGTGCCTGATCCATTCGGTGAATGAAACGCTGTTTTTTACCTCAATGGCGTAAGTATAGTCAATCTCTGTTTACAAAATCGCCAGAACAGGTTCATTCACCGAGGATTTACCCTTCTTTGACTTCAGTTTACGAAGTCAGTTTCCTTTGTGGGCCAAAATGTCTGGCCCCGCTCCGCCCGCTGCAATAATTCGTCACACGGTGTAAATCGCGGACCGTACTGCGCGGCAAGGCGTTGCAGAATAGCAACCACTTCACTCGCCCCAAGCGTATCCATGTACCGGAACGGGCCGCCAAGAAACGGCGGGAAGCCAATACCAAACACGGCCCCGATATCGCCATCGCGCGCGCTTTTGACTACCTGCTCGTCAAAGCAGCGCGCCGCTTCATTCAGCATCATCATCACGCAGCGCTCGGCGCACTGAACCGCGGAAAGTTTTCCCTGGCCGGTAACCGAAATAAGCCCATAAACCGAAGGGTCGACCTGTTTCTTGCTTTTACGCCCTTTTGCCTCGTAAAGATAGAAACCGCGGCCATTTTTTCTGCCTTTGCGATCGTCCTTCAAGATTGCAGAAACAATGTTTGCAGGCGGGCTAAAACGATCGCCATAGGCCGCTTCCAGCACGGGTATAATTTTAGTCCCGGTGTCAATTCCCACCTCATCCAAAAGTTGGATTGGCCCCACCGGGAAACCAAACTTCACCAGCGCTTCATCAACGTGCTCGATCTTTTCCCCCTCCGTCAGCAGGCGCATCGCTTCATTGATATACGGCGCGAGAATACGGTTGACGTAAAAACCCGCCTTATCGGCGACGACAATCGGCGTTTTTCCCTGCTTTTTGGCGAGCTTCACGACGGTTGCGACGGTTTGCGGACTGGTTGCGGCGTGCGGAATGACCTCCACCAGCGGCATTTTTTCGACCGGACTGAAGAAATGCAGCCCAATGACATTCTGCGGACGCGCGGCGTTGGCGGCGATATCGCCAATCGGCAACGACGAGGTGTTAGAGGCAAAAATCGTATGCGGCGCGCAGCGCTGCTCGACGTCCGCCACCATCTGCTGCTTGAGCGCCAGATCTTCAAAGACCGCCTCAATCACCAGGTCGCGATGCGCAAAGCCGCTGTAGTCCGTCGTGCCGGTGATCGTCGCCAGCGTTTTATCACGCTCGCTGGCCTTGATATGGCGGCGTTTGACCTTTTGATCAAGGTTCTGCCAGCTGTACTGCAGCGCGTGGTTAATCCCTTTCGGGTTGATGTCTTTGATACGCACGGGCAATTTGCCTTTGCTGGCGGTGACAAAGGCGATCCCGCCGCCCATTAGCCCCCCGCCCAGCACGCCGACCGAGCGCAGCGGCGCAGGCTCGGCGTCGCTGCCCGGATCTTTTTTCACGTCCGTGCTGGCAAAGAAAATATTGCGTAGCGCCCGCGACTCGGGGCTCATCGCCAGTTCGCCAAAGGCTTTTGCTTCCGCCGCATAGCCGCTGCTGCTCCCCTGCGCCAGGCCGGTTTCAATCACGTTTAAAATCCGCTTCGCCGCGGGATAGTTGCCTTTGGTTTTTTGTTCGGTTTTTTTGCTCACCGTGCTGAAAAGCAGCGCGCGGCCAAGCGGCCCGGCAAGAATGCGTTCCCGCACCGGCAGGTGACGCCTTGCCTGACGCCCCTGCAGCGCCCGTTCGACTGCCGCATCAAGCAGAATGGAATGCGGCACGACCTCGTCGACCAGCCCGACCTTCAGCGCCTGGCGGGCGCGAAGCTGCTTGCCGGTTAACATCATCTCCAGCGCCGTGCTCACGCCCACCAGGCGCGGCAGGCGCTGCGTCCCGCCGGAGCCCGGCAGCAGGCCCAGCTGCACTTCCGGCAGGCCCAGCACCGTTTTTGCATCGTCCGTACAGATTCGGCTGTGGCACGCCAGCGCCAGCTCAAGCCCGCCGCCCAGGCACGCGCCGTGGATCGCCGCTACAACCGGAACCGACAGGGCGTGGATTTCAGCCATCACCTGCTGACCCTGACGGGCGAGACCTTCGGCTTCCTGAGCGCTTTGCGCTCGGGCGATCATGTTGATATCCGCCCCGGCAATAAAGTTATCCGGCTTGGCCGAGATAAACACCAGCCCGCGAATCGCTTTATTTTCGCGAATCTGCTTTAGCATCGCGCGAACCTGAACGCCAAATTCGGCCTTCAGGGTATTCATTTTTTCATCAGGAACATCAATGGTAATCACGGCCACGTTATCGAGGCGTACCGTCAAATTAAATGCGGATTGCAGATCCATTATTCAGCCTCCAGAACCATTGCTGCGCCAAGCCCGCCCGCCGCACAGGCAGTGACGAGTCCAAAGCCTCCGCCGCGGCGGCGTAATTCATGTAGCGTTTGCGTAATCATCCGCGCGCCCGTCGCGGCAAACGGGTGGCCGTAGGCAATAGAGCCGCCCAGCACGTTGAATTTGCTCTGATCGACTTCGCCCGTGGCATGGGCGCGCCCCAGCACGTCCCTGGCAAAACGCTCGCTCGCCAGCAGCTGAATGTTTGCCAGCGTTTGCGCGGCGAACGCTTCGTGCATATCGATCAGGGTCAGATCGGCGAGCGTTAGCCCCGCGCGCTCCAGCGCCAGCGGCGTGGACCAGGCGGGACCGAGCAGCATGTCCTGCCAGACGTCGATCGCCGTAAAGGCATAGCTGCGCAGATAGCCCAGCGGCGTAATGCCCAGCTCTTTTGCGCGCGATTCCGTCATCAGAATGACCGCCGCCGCGCCGTCCGTCAGCGGCGTGCTGTTGGCCGCCGTGACCGTGCCGTGCCTGCGGTCAAATGCCGGGCGCAGCTTTGCGTAATCCGCCAGCGTCGACGCGCCGCGAATATTGTTGTCTTCAACAAGCGGCTCGCGATAGGGAGGGATATAGGCGGTCATCACCTCGTCGGCGAGCCGGCCTTCCGACCAGGCCTTCGCGGCAAGCTGGTGCGAGCGGTGCGCCAGCGCGTCCTGCTGCTCGCGGGTGATGCCGTAGGTTTTTGCCATCTGCTCGGCGGTGTCACCCATGCGCAGGCCGGTCGAATACTCGGCCACGGCGGGCGGAACGGGCATCAGGTCGCGCAGGCGCAAACGGGAGAAGAGCTTTAGCTTTTGTCCGGCGGTGCGCGCTTTGTTGGCGTCCACCAGAATCCGCGCCAGCTTTTTGCTAACGCCAATCGGCAGTACCGAAGAGGAGTCCGCCCCGCCCGCGATCCCGGCGCGAATCGTGCCCGCCATCAGGCTTTCCGCCACGTTGGCCACCGCCTGAAAGCTGGTCGCGCAGGCGCGGCTGACGCTGTAGGCGTCGGTGTGAACGTTCATTCCGGTGCCCAGCACGATTTCACGCGCGATGTTTGGCGCTTCGGGCATCTGAACCACCTGGCCGAAAACCAGCTGTTCAATTACCTCCGGCGGTATTTCGCTGCGAGCCAGCATCTCCCCCACGACCATTTTGCCCAGATCGACGGCAGGTATGCCGTGGTAGGCCGTCGCCTGACGCGCGAACGGCGTGCGCAATCCGCTGACAATGGCAATGCGGTCACCCTGTCGGGTGGTAAGCGGTAATGCCTGACTCATAACACTCCCCTGTAAAAATTTTTGCGCTAGCGCCAAAGTGGTCTGACCTGATAAGTAGTCTTAACCATTTTTTTACATTGAGCCAATCGGTGAGACGAAAAAGTGGGAGCTAAGACACAGAGAAGAAAAAGAAAATGCCCCTGCAGAGCAGAGGCATTGATGCGGTGTGTTTGCGCCCTCTCCCACGGGAGAGGCTTGGGGTGAGGGCACCAGCCCGCAGGAATTAACGCAGGCCCAGCTGGAAAATCAGCGTTTCGGCTTCGCAGGCAAACACGAAGTCGATATCCAGCTTCACGCCGCCTTCCACTTCCGTGAAGGTGGACTTGATTTCGCACGGGTCGGATTCAACATCGCGCGCGCGCTGGGTCAGCGCCGCCAGCGTTTCGTCTGCTTCTGCGCGATTGGTGAATACACGGCTGTAAGACGCGGTGCAATCGGTGTTGTCCATGATGGTACCAACATCCATACAGCAGCAAACCGGGGTTTCATCAGCACTGCATTTACTCATAGCTCAATTTCCTCTGTATTCGCGCCCTGCGCGAGATAAACACGATGCTGATATTTTACGCCCCAGCGAATGCTCTCTCCAGCCGTTAATGGCGCAAAATCGGATAAGTGACCAATATCACACTAAAAAATGATCTAAAACAAAATTCACCCTTTTGAGTGAAGTGGCCTGGTCACAATTTTGCCAGCCAGATCTCGTTTCAAGAAACATGTTTGAAAATATTAATAAACATACTTGCAACATTCCGGCTGGTCGGACCTATACTCACGCCACTGGTCTGATTTGTATGTAATACCGCAGACCCTACACTTCGCGCTCCTGTTACGGTATGTAACAATTATTGAATAAAAATAACTCAATGAGGTTATGGTCATGAGCCAGAAAACCCTGTTCAAAAAGACTGCGCTGGCAGTCGCAGTGGCAATCGTCTCAACGTCCGCCTGGTCTGCGGGCTTCCAGTTAAACGAATTTTCTTCCTCTGGCCTTGGCCGCGCGTATTCCGGGGAAGGGGCTATCGCTGATGACGCAGGTAACGCCAGTCGTAACCCTGCGCTGATCATGATGTTCGATCGCCCAACCTTCTCCGCGGGTGCCGTTTATATCGATCCTGATGTCAACATTTCAGGCAAATCGCCGTTCACGGGCGCGAGCCTGAAGGCAGACAACATTGCGCCAACGGCGTGGGTGCCAAACCTGCACTTCGTTGCGCCTATTAATGAACAGTTTGGTTGGGGGGCCTCCGTGACCTCTAACTATGGTCTGGCAACCGAGTTCTCGGACAGCTACCCGGCTGGCGAATACGGCGGTAAAACCGACCTGACCACGCTGAACCTGAACCTGAGCGGCGCCTACCGTCTGAACGACAGCTGGAGCTTTGGTCTGGGCTTCGATGCGGTTTATGCCGATGCGAAAATCGAGCGTTATTCCGGCGAGCAAACTGCGGCCCTGCCGAAAAACAGTAACAAGATAGCCAGCCTGAAGGGCGATGAGTGGGGCTACGGCTGGAACGCCGGCATCCTTTACGAGCTGGATAAAAATAACCGCTGGGGTCTGACCTATCGTTCAGAAGTTAAAATCGACTTCGACGGCGATTACAAAAGCGGCATCCTGAGCCCGGTTAACGGCCTGGTTCCGGGCGCAGGCACCACTATTCCTTGGGGCACGTCTAACCAAACCGTTCCTGGCTCCCTGTCTCTGCATCTGCCAGAAATGTGGGAAATCTCCGGTTATAACCGCGTTGCGCCACAGTGGGCGATCCACTACAGCCTGGCGTACACCAGCTGGAGCCAGTTCCAGGAGCTGAAAGCCACCGGCAGCAACGGCCAGACGCTGTTCTATAAAGACGAAAGCTTCCACGATGCGTACCGCATCGCGCTGGGCACCACTTACTATATGGATAAAAACTGGACGTTCCGTACCGGTATCGCGTTTGACGATAGCCCGGTTCCGGCTGACAAACGCTCCATATCTATTCCTGACCAGGATCGCTTCTGGATCAGTGCGGGCACGACCTACGCCTTTAATGACGACGCGTCCGTTGACGTAGGCGTGTCTTACATGCACGGCCAGAAGGTTAACTTCCAGGAAGGTCCGTACGAGTTCTCCTCTGAAGGGAAAGCCTGGCTGTTCGGCACCAACTTCAACTACGCGTTCTAATCGCGGCGGGATCAAAAAAGGTGAGCATTGCTCACCTTTTTCATTTATTCCGAGTCGATATCTTTTAATTCGTTCTCGATAGCTTTAGCGTTCGGGTTCTCTTCCGGCTTCAGCTTGCCGCCGTTGGCAATGAAGTCATGGTTCTGGAAGTAGGCTTCACGCACGAGGATATACGGGTCAGACGACTGACGCAGCAGGCCGTCAGAATCAAGCAGCTGCGCGCGGGTTTCGATCCCTTCGACGGTCCATTTACCAATCGACAGCGGCCAGGTCAGCCAGGACAGCACCGGATAGAGCGTATCTACCATATCACCGCCGTCTTCACGCACCGTGAAGCTGCCGTAGAACGGAAGCTGAACGTATGGGCCGTAGCCTACGCCGTAATGGCCGAGCGTGCTGCCGAAGCGGTGCGGCTGCTCGCGCTGCAGTTTCGGGTTCGCCATGCCGGCAACGTCAATAAAGCCGCCCATCCCCAGCAGGGAGTTCAGGAAGAAGCGGGTGAAATGCACCATACCCTGATACGGATCCCCCTGAAGGAAATAGTTCACCATCACCGCAGGCTCTTCCAGGTTACTGGTGAAATTGCTTAAGCCGTTGCGCGCGGGCTGCGGAACGTAATCACGCCATGCAACCGCAACCGGGCGAACCACGTAGGGATCCAGCACGTTGTAGTTGAAGTTGTACATCGAGCGGTTGAACCCTTCCAGAGGATCGGAACGTCCGGTTTGCTCACCAGAGCTTGCACAGCCCACAAGCATCGTTGTGCCAAGCGCAAGCGCCGACAGCCGAAATTTCATAAAAATCTCCCTGTTGAGTATGGCCATCGTTGATTGCCATCCGTAACGGAGCGTTTGCCACCCCGTCTGAAATATGCAAGTGATTGTAACAGCACGCTTCAGGATGTCTATGAGCACGGTGACGCTCAGCAATTAACGTCACCTAATCTCAGCATAGCCTGTCTTTTAAAATTCGTTTCGTCCCGAATTTTACAATGGCTCACCGCATGATGTGTCACCTTTATTGTCATTGCCGCCAATTTAAGAGCAACCCCACGGGAATTTCGCTGAAAGCCGCTACGCTTAGATGAGGGTCCCATTAGTTTGGAGTGGTTATGAAGGAAATAAAAGAAGAAAACATTGGCGGGCAGGATGATGAGGTGGAAGTTGAAAGCGAGGAGAAAAGCCGCGGGGAAGAAATAGAGATTGATGAGGACCGACTCCCCTCCCGCGCGATGGCGATTCATGAGCATATCCGTCAGGATGGCGAGAAAGAGATGGAGCGCGACGCAATGGCCCTGCTGTGGTCAGCCATTGCAGCCGGGCTATCCATGGGGGCATCGCTGCTGGCAAAAGGGATATTTCACGTGCAGCTTGAGGGCATACCCGGCGGATTTCTTATTGAAAATCTCGGCTATACCTTCGGCTTTATTATTGTAATTATGGCGCGCCAGCAGCTCTTTACCGAAAACACGGTCACCGCGGTACTGCCCGTGATGCAAAACCCGACGCTCGTGAATTTCGGTTTACTGATGCGCCTGTGGAGCGTGGTATTGCTGGGGAACCTTATCGGCACGGGGATAGCCGCGTGGGCGTTTGAGTATATGCCGATCTTTGACGAGCCCACCCGGGATGCGTTTGTGAAAATCGGCATGGACGTCATGAAAAATACGCCATTAGAGATGTTTTCCAACGCCATCATCTCCGGCTGGATCATCGCCACCATGGTCTGGATGTTTCCGTCAGCCGGTAGCGCAAAGATCGTGGTGATTATTTTGATGACCTGGCTCATCGCCCTGGCGGATACCACGCACATTGTGGTCGGCACCGTTGAAATACTCTACCTGGTCTTTAACGGCACGCTGCACTGGAGCGACTTTTTCTGGCCCTTTGCCCTGCCCACGCTGGCCGGCAATATCTGCGGCGGTACCTTTATCTTCGCCCTGCTGAGCCATGCGCAGATCCGCAACGATATGTCGAACAAGCGCAAGGCTGAACTCAAGGCACAGGCTGAAAAGGAGAAATCCGCTGCTAAATCAGCGTAAATGGTGACTCTTTGAGCAGTCAGGCGGCGATACGCTTAACGCAAAGTGTAAATAGCGCTATACTCTTGCCGCCTCGTCCCCTTAGTTAAATGGATATAACGAGCCCCTCCTAAGGGCTAGTTGCAGGTTCGATTCCTGCAGGGGACACCATTTATCCGCCGTCAATTAACTGTCTGTTTTTACGCCAAATCTTCCCAAATTCTGAATTTCATTCTCTTCGTGATTAATATATTCAGGTAAATCAAGCCCCTCCGAAAGTGCCGCTTTTTTAATCAAAACAAGCGTTAGGACAAAGCATATAACGGTGCTACATTACGCCGCCCACGCAACGTCAGCAGTAGCCAGGCAACGCCGTAAAGTTCGGTAAAGCCTGCAACCATGACCTTGTCCTACGGTCTAATTTGCATGCGGTATCGCGAAAGTTGCGCTACTTTCACCGGCTTTACATAGGTCTCCTTAATTTGTCTCACTCCACATTTAAAAGCGCGTTCCTGCATCCGCGCTACTGGTTTACATGGTTCGGTCTTGGCGTGCTTTGGCTGTTAGTGCAACTTCCCTACCCGGTGCTGCGTTTCCTGGGATCGAAGCTGGGCAGCACCTCCCGCCACTTCCTCAAGCGTCGCGAATCGATTGCACGTAAAAATATTGAGCTTTGCTTCCCACACTATAATGAAGCGCAGCGCGAAAAACTGATTTCTGAAAACTTCAAATCCATCGGCATGGCCCTGCTCGAAACCGGTATGGCCTGGTTTTGGCCTGACGAGCGCGTCCGCAAATGGTTTGACGTGGAAGGTTTAGACAACCTTAAGCGCGCGCAAATGCAAAATCGCGGCGTGATGGTGGTGGGCGTTCACTTTATGTCGCTCGAACTGGGGGGCCGCGTAATGGGGCTCTGTCAGCCGATGATGGCAACCTACCGCCCACACAACAGCCCGGTGATGGAATGGGTGCAAACGCGTGGCCGCATGCGCTCGAATAAAGCCATGATCAGTCGCAACAACCTGCGCGGCATGGTCGGAGCGCTGAAAAAAGGTGAAGCCGTCTGGTTTGCGCCCGATCAGGACTACGGGCGTAAAGGAAGCAGCTTCGCGCCGTTCTTTGCGGTTAAAGACGTTGCGACAACAAACGGTACCTTTGTGATCTCACGCCTGTCCGGCGCGGCAATGCTGACCGTAACCATGGTCAGAAAGGCGGACAAATCAGGCTACCGTCTGCATATCTCTCCGGAGATGGCGAACTACCCTGAAAAAGAGTGTGAAGCTGCCGCCTTTATTAACCGGGTTATCGAGCAAGAGATCATGCGCGCACCGGAACAGTATCTGTGGATGCATCGCCGCTTTAAAACGCGTCCGGCGGGCGAAGCGTCTCTCTATATTTAGTCCTGGTAAAAGGTTAATTTCCCGGTGAGATTAACCTTTTCAATCACCTATAGTCACCCAGAGTAACTGCTTTTTTGTTCCGTCGCTCAGTCGAATTTTATTGCGTCCTGCAATCAAACTGTCGCCGTTCCACGACACTCGTAAGTTACGGAAATTATTTAAAAAATTCTCGCTTGCCACCCTAATTTTTTAGGCGTACATTAGCGCCGTCTGGCAACATGAAAGCACAGAATTCCGAGCTGAAGCCGGGGCCGAAGGGGCAAAATGCCCGGTTCCTGCTTACCGTGACTTCAACTCTCTTTACTCAGGTGGACTCAGTTTTTTAATGCGGATCAGAAGATACGCGGAGTGATGAAACGTGAAATATTTCTTTATGGGCATTTCGGTCATTGTATTGGTTTGGGCCGGCACTTTTGCCCTGATGATTTAGTCGAGCAATGCATAAAGCAAACAGGAGCCAATGGCTCCTGTTTGTTTATCCGCTATGCCTCAGGCTGTTGCTCGGCAGCGCTTCGGGAGGCAAGCACGCCGTCCGCTCTGAACATGCTCTTAATACCCCTCACCGCCTGGCGAATACGATCGCTGTTTTCAATCAGCGCAAAGCGCACGTGCGTGTCGCCGTAATCGCCAAAGCCAATCCCCGGAGAGACGCATACCTTCGCGTCCTGCAGCAGCTTTTTGGCAAACTCCAGCGATCCCATTGCGGCATACGGTTCCGGGATTTTTGCCCAGACGTACATTGAGGCCTTCGGCATCTCGACCATCCAGCCGGCTTCATGAAGCCCTTTCACCAGCACGTCGCGGCGGCGCTTATACTGCGCGGCAATGTCATGAACGCACTGCTGATCCCCTTCCAGCGCGGCGATAGCGGCCACCTGCAGCGGCGTAAACGTGCCGTAATCGTGATAGCTTTTGATACGCGCCAGCGCATTTACCAGCGTTTTATTCCCCACCATAAAGCCAATGCGCCAGCCGGCCATGTTATAGCTTTTGGAGAGCGTGAAAAACTCAACCGCGACGTCGCGCGCGCCGGGCACCTGCATGATGGAAGGGGCTTTCCAGCCGTCATACACAATGTCCGCGTACGCCAAATCATGCACCACCAGCACGTCGTAGCGTTTGGCCAGGGCCACCACTTTCTCGAAGAAATCGAGCTCAACGCACTGGGCCGTCGGGTTTGACGGGAAGCCGAGGATCATCATTTTCGGTTTCGGGTAGCTTTCGCGGATGGCGCGCTCCAGCTCGTTGAAGAAGTCGACGCCTTCTACCAGCGGCACGGAGCGAACCTGCGCGCCCGCAATCACCGCGCCGTAGATGTGAATCGGATAGCTTGGGTTTGGCACCAGAACCGTATCGCCGTGATCGAGGGTCGCCAGCATCAGGTGCGCCAGCCCCTCTTTCGAACCGATGGTGACGATGGCTTCGCTTTCAGGATCGATATCGACCTGATAACGGTCCTGATACCAGCGCGAGATGGCACGGCGCAAACGGGGAATGCCGCGAGACGTGGAGTAGCCGTGCGTGTCCGGGCGCTGGGCAACCGTACAGAGTTTTTCAACGATATGCGGCGGCGTGGGGCCGTCAGGGTTACCCATGCTGAAATCAATAATGTCCTCGCCGCGCCGACGCGCAGCCATTTTCAGTTCAGCAGTGATATTAAAAACATAAGGGGGAAGACGATCGATACGCGTGAAACGGCGCTCAGGACTGAACTCAGCCATAGATTCCTCAGATTAACGTTAGCGCCCGGACCGTCCGAGCGACGCTGCCACCGATGTGGCACGTCTTGAAAATAACCTGAACAAAAACCTGCTGTCGAGAGGGCGGATAAAATAAATATATCGCATCAAAAGAGGAAATGAGCTGACGTTAAACAGGCAACGGATTTCCTGCATACTGATTAAGCCCTTACATTTGTTAACGCACTGATAGCAAAATAATTACCTGAAGCTCTTGGGCAGAGAAAACGTCAGTAAAAATCAACCGCCCCCACATAATCCCCTTTGGAAATTATGGTTTTTCCTCATTTGATAAACGAGCTTGATAGCTGGCGATCCGGCGTCAGGTTTTTTATGATAGCTTTTTCCCGCTTTGCCAGGTTCCCTCGTGCACGAAATCTTCAATATGCTTCTCGCCGTGTTTGACCGCGCGGCACTCATGCTGATCTGCCTTTTCTTCCTGATTCGCATCCGCCTGTTTCGCGAGCTTCTGCATAAATCGGCCCACTCACCGAAGGAGCTGCTGGCCGTCACGGCGATCTTCTCGCTGTTTGCCCTGTTCAGCACCTGGTCGGGCGTGCCGGTTGAAGGTTCGCTGGTAAACGTACGTATTATCGCCGTGATGTCCGGCGGGATTTTATTCGGTCCGTGGGTCGGCATTATCACGGGAATTATCGCCGGTACGCACCGCTATCTGATTGATATCGGCGGCGTAACGGCAATTCCGTGCTTTATCACCAGCATTATTGCCGGGGTGCTGTCCGGCTGGATTAACCGCAAAATCCCGAAAAAGCAGCACTGGCGAGCGGGCATTGCTGCGGGCATGCTTTGCGAAACGCTGACCATGATCCTGGTGGTGATCTGGGCTCCGTCCACCGCGCTGGGGCTCGATATCGTGTCTAAAATCGGCATACCGATGATCCTCGGCAGCGTGTGCATTGGCTTTATCGTGCTGCTGGTGCAAAGCGTTGAGGGTGAAAAAGAGGCCAGCGCGGCGCGCCAGGCGAAGCTGGCGCTGGATATTGCCAATAAAACGCTGCCGCTGTTCCGCCACGTGAATGCCGAATCGCTGCGCCAGGTGTGCGATATCATCCGCCGCGACATTCACGCCGATGCCGTTGCCATCACCAACATCGACCACGTGCTGGCCTACGTCGGCGTGGGTGAGCACAACTATCGCGACAACGATGACACCATCAGCCCAACCACCCGCCAGGCAATCAACTACGGTAAAATCATCATTAAAAATAATGATGAAGCGCACAGAACGCCGGAGATCCACTCCATGCTGGTGATCCCGCTATGGGAGAAAGGCGTGGTGACGGGCACGCTGAAAATTTACTACTGCCACGCCCACCAGATCACCTCCTCGCTGCAGGAGATGGCTATCGGCCTGTCGCAGATTATCTCCACCCAGCTCGAAGTGTCGCGCGCGGAGCAGCTGCGCGAGATGGCAAATAAGGCAGAGCTGCGCGCGCTGCAAAGCAAAATAAATCCCCATTTCCTGTTCAACGCGCTGAACGCCATTTCCTCGTCCATTCGCCTGAATCCGGACACCGCCCGCCAGCTGATTTTCAATCTCTCACGCTACCTGCGCTACAACATTGAGCTGAAGGACGACGAGCAGATCGATATCAAAAAAGAGCTGTACCAGATAAAGGATTACATCGCGATTGAGCAGGCCCGCTTTGGCGACAAGCTCACCGTGATTTACGATATCGATGAAGAGGTTAACTGCGTGATCCCCAGCCTTCTCATTCAGCCGCTGGTCGAAAACGCGATTGTTCACGGCATTCAGCCGTGCAAAGGTAAGGGCGTGGTCACCATTAGCGTCACCGAAAGCGGTAACCGCGTGCGCATCTCCGTGCGCGATACGGGGCACGGTATCGATCCTAAAGTGATTGAGCGGGTAGAATCGAACGAAATGCCGGGCAACAAAATTGGCCTGCTCAACGTGCATCACCGCGTTAAGCTGCTGTACGGCGACGGGCTGCATATTCGCCGCCTCGAGCCCGGCACCGAGATTGCCTTTTACGTCCCGAACGAACGCGCATCCGCGCTTGCGCCAACATCCCTGCTGCCCTAGGCCGGAGTAACCTATGAAAGTCATCATCGTGGAAGATGAAATTCTGGCTCAACAAGAGCTGAGCTGGCTTATCAAAACGCACAGCCAGATGGAGATTGTGGGGACGTTTGACGACGGGCTGGACGTGCTGAAGTTTCTCCAGCACAACCGGGTCGACGCCATTTTTCTGGATATCAACATCCCCTCTCTGGACGGCGTTCTGCTGGCGCAAAACATTAATCAGTTCGCCCACAAGCCGTTCATCGTTTTTGTCACCGCCTGGAAAGAGCATGCGGTTGAGGCGTTCGAGCTGGAGGCCTTTGACTACATACTTAAACCCTACCAGGAGTCGCGCATCATCAGCATGCTGAAAAAGCTCGAGACGGCCTGGCAGCAGCAGGCGACGCCGGTGGGCGCCAGCCCGACGGCGCGGGAAAACGACACCATTAATCTGGTCAAAGACGAGCGGATCATCGTCACGCCCATCGACGACATCTACTACGCCGAAGCGCACGAGAAGATGACGTTTGTCTATACGCGACGCGAGTCCTACGTGATGGCGATGAACATTACGGAGTTTTGCAGCAAGCTGCCCGCCGCGCACTTCTTCCGCTGCCACCGTTCGTTTTGCGTGAATTTGAACAAGATCCGCGAGATCGAACCCTGGTTTAACAACACCTATATTTTGCGCCTGAAGGATCTGGATTTTCAGGTGCCGGTAAGCCGTAGCAGAGTGAAAGAGTTCCGCCAGCTCATGCACCTGTAAGAAGCGCCCCTCCCCGACCGGAGAGGGGATATTGCCTTAGAGTATTTGTCCCAGCACCTGGCGCAGATGCGCGCCGGAGCCGAGCAGCCCCGGGTTATCGTGCACGATCAGGTAAACGGGGATGTCCTGCACGTAGCTTCTGAAGCGCCCTTTATCTTCAAACCCGCCGCGGAACCCGGACGCCTTAAAGAACTCAAGGAAGCGCGGCACTATTCCGCCCGCAATATACACGCCGCCGAAGGTGCCCAGGTTCAGCGCCAGGTTGCCGCCAAAGCGCCCCATGATGACGCAGAACAGCGACAGCGCGCGACGGCAGTCGGTGCAGCTGTCCGCCAGCGCGCGCTCGGTCACGTCTTTTGGCTGGAGGTTTTCCGGCAGACGGCCGTCCGATTTCACAATCGCGCGGTAGAGGTTTACAAGCCCCGGGCCCGACAGGACGCGCTCGGCGGAAACGTGGCCGATTTCGGCGCGCAGCTCCTCAAGAATAATGCCCTCTTCCTCGCTGTTTGGCGCGAAATCAACGTGACCGCCCTCGCCCGGCAGGCTGACCCAGCGCTTGTCAACGTGCACCAGATGCGCCACGCCGAGGCCGGTTCCCGCGCCGTAAACGGCGATCGGCTTACCTTCGACCGGCGCGGTGCCGCCAAACTGCGTCAGATGCTCGGGCTTGAGCATCGGGATCGCCATCGACACCGCGGTGAAGTCGTTAATAATTTCCAGATGGGAAAAGCCGAGGTTTTTCTTCATTTCAGCAATGGAGAATGCCCAGGTATGGTTGGTCATCGCCACCCAGTCGCCGGTGATCGGGCAGGCGATAGCGATACAACCGTCCTCAACGTCCAGCTTATGCTCGTCAAGATAGACGCGAACAACGGCCTCAAGGCTTGGGTAATCCAGCCCGGAGTAGGTCTTCACCCGTGAAAGTTCGCCGGTCTGCACATCGCACAGGGCGAGACGCGCGTTTGTGCCGCCTACATCACCTACTAAAGCATACTTTGTCATTCTTCTACTGCTCCGCTAAAGTCAGAATAAATCTTTGGGACACTGTAAGTTCAAGGCGTGATAACAACAACGGCCGGAAGGTGAATGCCCCAGGATTGTCGATCTTCGTCACAGAATAACTTTACCGTTTCAGCACCTTTTGCACTATTTCCCTTACGCTGAATATGCAAAGTACCGTCACGCGATTTTGTACAAGGAAATCATCATGCTCCATCCGCGAGCCAGAAACATGCTGCTGCTGGCACCGCCCGCGCTGATTATCGGCGTGGCGTCCAGCCTGATTTTAATTATCGTGATGAAAGTGGCTGCCGTTCTGCAGTCGGTGCTGTGGAATACTCTTCCCGTGCAGCTGGGCGTCTCTTTAGATTCTCCAGCGTGGACCATCCTGATGCTGACGCTGACCGGTATCGCGGTTGGGCTGGTCATTCGATTTAGCCCGGGGCACGCCGGGCCCGACCCGGCCCAGGAGCCGCTTATCGGCGAGCCCGTTGTGCCGTCCGCGCTGCCGGGCCTGCTGATTGCGCTAATCGTTGGCCTGGCCGGCGGCGTAAGCCTGGGTCCGGAACACCCGATTATGGCCGTTAATATCGCGCTGGCGGTCTATCTGGGCGGGCGGGTGTTCCCGCGCGTGGGGGCGCTGGACTGGACGATTCTGGCCTCTGCGGGCACCATTGGCGCGCTATTCGGCACGCCGGTTGCGGCAGCGCTGATCTTCTCGCAAACCCTCAGCGGCAATAACGATGTTCCGCTTTGGGACCGCCTGTTTGCCCCGCTGATGGCCGCAGCCGCGGGGGCGTTAACTACCAGCCTTTTCTTCCATCCCCACTTTTCGCTGCCCATCTCCCATTACGGACAGATGCAGATTGCGGATATCTTCAGCGGCGCCATCGTGGCGGCAATCGCCATCGCGCTGGGCATGGTTGCCGTGTGGTGCCTGCCGCGCATGCATCGCCTGATGCATAAGCTTAAGCACCCGGTGCTCATTCTGGGCGTGGGCGGGTTCATCCTGGGCATTCTGGGCGCCATCGGCGGCCGTATCACCCTGTTTAAGGGGCTCGATGAAATGCAGCAGATGGCCTTCAGCCAGGTCTTCACGGTTTCCGACTATATGCTGTTTGCGCTGATCAAGCTGGCCGCCGTGGTGGTCGCCGCGGCCTGCGGCTTCCGGGGCGGACGCATCTTCCCGGCGGTGTTTATCGGCGTGGCGCTGGGGCTGATGCTGCACGAGCACGTGGAGGCCGTCCCTGCGGCGATTACCGTTTCCTGCTCGATTCTGGGGCTGGTGCTGGTGGTGACGCGCGACGCGTGGCTGAGCCTGTTCATGGCGGCAGCAGTGGTGCCTGATGCCACCCTGATCCCGCTGCTTTGCATCGTGATGTTGCCCGCCTGGCTCCTGCTGGCGGGCAAACCGATGATGATGGTTTCAGGAAAGGATAAGTAATCAGGCGTTATTACGCGCTTCCAGCGCTTTGGTTATCGCCCCCAGCAGCGGCGGAATATCGGCTTTTGGCAGCATCACCTCGATCAGCGACAGCCGCTCGTGGTGCGCCACTTTTTCGAGCACCTCCGCCAGCTGCTCTGCCTCACTGACGCGCCAGCACTCGGCCTGCGGATCCAGGCTGAGCGCCTGCGGGATCTGCGTCCAGTTCCACAGCGCGATGTCGTTATAGCGCTGCTCCGGCCCGTGGATCGCGCGCTCAACCGTGTACCCTTCGTTATTCAGCACCAGAATGATCGGACTCTGTTTATCGCGCAGCATCGAGCCAAGCTCCTGAATGGTCAGCTGCGCCGCGCCGTCGCCCGTGAGCACAATCACCCGGCGATCCGGGCACGCCGTTTGCGCGCCATAGGCCGCGGCAAGCGTGTAGCCAATCGATCCCCACAGCGGCTGCACGATAAAATTCACGTCCGCAGGCAGGCGGAGATCGATCGCCCCGAAGGCCGACGTTCCCTGATCCGCGAGAATAATATCGCCGGGACGAATAAACGTCTGCAGCGTGTTCCAGAAGCTTTCCTGGGTCAGCGCGCCGTCCTGCGGCGTCCAGGAAATGCCGTCGCGCGATGAGGGCATAAACGCGTCGTGAACATGCTGTTTGCACAACTCCGCCAGCGTCTCAATGGCCTGCTGCATCGGGATGCCGGTAAACCAGACGTCCCCTACGCGCGCGGCGTGGGGCTGAACTTCGATAGTCTGAGAGAGGCTCAGCTGATGGGTGAACCCGGCGGTCAGGGTATCGGTAAAGCGCGTTCCGATGCAGAGCACCGTATCAGCGCCTTCGATGGCTTCCCTGGCGGCGTCAACGCTGGCGGAACCGCTGTAGGTGCCGTAAAAACCGGGCTGACGTTCATCAAAGATCCCCTTACCCATCAGCATCGTAGCGTGCGCCATCGGCGTCTCTTTCATCCATTTTTGCAGCGCCTGCTTCAGGCCGTGGCGAAGCACGAGGAAATCGGCCAGTAGCGCCGTGCGCTTGCCCGCGGCAAGCCGGGCCTGCGCGGCGTCGCGAAATGCCTGCAGGCACGCATTGTCAGCATGAAGGGGTCTGGCGGGGAGCGACGCGACGGGCGGCGTCGCGGGCTTTTTGGCGACGTCCGCGGGCAGCATCAGATAGCCGGGGCGTCGCTCACGCAGCATCGTCGTGAGCACCCGGTCGATCTCGAAGCACGCATTCTGCTCGGTCAGGATCGCCTGCGCGACGGTTATCGGCTCGCTCATGTGGTAAAAGTGCTTAAACTCTCCGTCACCCAGCGTATGGTGTAATAATTCTCCGCGCTGCTGCGCCGGCATCCCCGGCGCGCCGACGATGTGTAATACCGGCACATGCTCGGCGTAGCTGCCGGCAATACCGTTCATGGCGCTAAGCTCTCCGACCCCAAACGTGGTCAGCAGGGCAGCAAAGCCTTTGCATCGGGCATAGCCGTCGGCGGCGTAGGAGGCGTTGAGCTCGTTTGCACAGCCAACCCAGCAGATGTCCGGGCTGTCGATAACGTGGTCGAGAAACTGCAGGTTGTAGTCGCCCGGCACGCCAAACAGGTGATCGGCACCACAGTCGGTAAGACGGTCCAGCAGGTAATCAGCGACGCAATAGGGGGTACGCATAACAGGTGTCCTTCTGACGTTGACCTCACCTTGAGTATTAGAGAAGCCCGAAAGGTGTCCAGAAAGAGCCAGTAGATGAGTATGGAAAGAATCATTTACAAATAATTCACCATTTCATTACATGAGTGTAAGCGTATACACTTCCTTTTCTTATCAGCGCCTGAGGATATGAGAATGGTTTACCAGCCGGAAAAAAATCGTTATCAGACAATGCAGTATCGCCGCTGCGGGCAGAGCGGACTGAAGTTACCCGCCCTCTCGCTTGGCCTGTGGCACAACTTTGGCGATACCACGCTGGTCGAAAACAGCCGCCAGCTTTTACACCGCGCCTTCGATCTGGGCATCACACACTTTGATCTGGCTAACAATTATGGGCCTCCTCCGGGCTCGGCAGAACGTCATTTTGGCCGGATTTTGCAGGAAGATTTTTTACCCTGGCGCGACGAGCTGATTATTTCGACCAAGGCGGGCTACACCATGTGGGAGGGTCCCTACGGAGACTGGGGCTCGCGTAAATATCTGATCTCAAGCCTCGACCAGAGCCTGAAGCGCATGGGCCTGGAATATGTTGATATCTTCTATCACCATCGTCCCGACCCGGAAACGCCGCTGCAGGAGACGATGAAGGCGCTGGACCACGTCGTGCGCCAGGGCAAGGCGCTTTATGTCGGCTTGTCCAACTATCCTCCTGAACTGGCGCGCCAGGCCATCGACATGCTTAACGACCTCGGCACGCCCTGCCTTATCCACCAGCCTAAATACTCCATGTTTGAGCGCGCCCCGGAAGACGGGCTGCTGGATGTCCTGCAGGAAAAAGGGGTGGGCTGTATTCCGTTCTCGCCGCTGGCGGGCGGCCAGCTGACCAACCGCTACCTGAACGGTATTCCCGCTGACTCGCGCGCGGCCAGCGGCAGCAAGTTCCTTAACCCCGAGCAGCTCACGGATGAAAAGCTGGACAAGGTTCGGCGGCTAAACGCCATAGCCGAGCGCCGCGGGCAGAAGCTCTCGCAGATGGCGCTGGCGTGGATCTTACGCCATCGCGCCGTGACCTCCGTGCTGATCGGCGCCAGCAAGGTTTCGCAAATCGATGATGCGGTGGGCATGCTCGATAATTGCCAGTTCACGCAGGACGAGCTGGCCTCCATCGACCATATTCTGCGTAGCACAAATTCGCGTCATCTTTAGCAAAAAGTGCGCTCCTCCATCAATTCGGAGTTGAGGCGATGAAACGAGGCTTTACCACCTCGTAATATTGCGTTAACAGGCCGGGCAACGGCCCCGATCGTGAAGGAGAAAAACATGTTCAGGTCACTGATTCTTGCAGCGGTATTGTTGGCTTCAGCCCCGCTGGTCGCCACTGCTGGCGAAATCACCCTGTTGCCATCGGTAAAACTTAGCATCGGCGATCGTGACAACTATGGCAGATACTGGGACGGCGGCTACTGGCGCGACCGTGACTACTGGCATCGTCACTATCAATGGCGCGGAGACCGCTGGTGGAAGCATGACAATGGCCGTCATCGCGGCTGGGACAATCGCAAAGCGTACGAGCGCGGATACCGCGAAGGCTGGCGCGATCGTGATGACCGCCGCGGCGGCTGGGGCGGCCCCGGCAGAGGCCACGGTCACGGCCATCACCACTAACAGCAAGAAAGGAGCCTCCCGGCTCCTTTCTCTTTTACAGCCCTAACGCCGTACCGACCAGCAGCCACAGGTTTAGCGCAACGACCACCGCCACGATAATCCACCCGGCCCTTTTGACCAGCGTCGTATTGACCAGCTCGCCCATTAGCGATTTATCGCTGGTGAAAATCAGCAGCGGCACCAGCGCAAGCGCAATACCGAAGCTGAGCAGCACCTGGCTCATCACCAGAATACGCGTAGGATCCAGCCCCATTAATATGACGATGAATGACGGCAGCATCGTCACGGCCCGGCGCACCCACAGCGGAATGTGGAAGCGCACAAAACCCTGCATCACCACCTGCCCTGCCAGCGTCCCGACGACCGTCGAAGAGAGGCCCGCGGCCACGAGGCTCAGGCCAAAAATCGTCGCGGCGGCGTGGCTCAGCAGCGGTTCCAGGGTCAGATAGGCCTGATCGAGATCGGCGACGCCGGTATGGCCATTGAAGTGGAAAGCTGCCGCTGCGGTAGCCATCATCGCCAGGTTCACGAAGCCGGCAATGGTCATGGCGATCGCCACGTCCCATTTCGTTGCTGAATAGCGCTCTTTCCGCGTCCCGCCGTGCAGATCCTGCGTTAAGGAAGAGTGCAGGTAGATAACGTGCGGCATGATGGTCGCTCCCAGCACGCCCGCGGCGAGAAATACCGCTTCGGACGTTGGCAGGCTCGGGATGACCATCCCTTTACCCAGCTGAACCATATTCGGCTGGGAGAAAACCAGCTCAACGATATAGGCGGCCGCGACAAACAGCAGCAGCCCGCCAATCACCTTTTCCAGCGGCTTTTGCCCGCGGCGCTGAAGCATCAGGATCAGGAAAGTGGCGATCCCGGTGAGCACCGCCCCCTGCAGCAAGGAGACGCCGAGTATCAGCTTGAAGCCGATGGCCGCGCCGATAAATTCCGCAAGGTCGGTCGCCATGGCGATAATTTCGGCCTGCACCCAGTACAGCCACACCGCCGGGCGCGGATAGTGATCGCGAATTTGCTCCGCCAGGTTTTTACCGGTGGCGATACCGAGCTTGGCAGACAGCATTTGGATCAGCATCGCCATCAGGTTAGCCCAGACGACGACCCACAGCAGCGTATAGCCGAAGCTGGCCCCGGCCTGAATGTTGGTCGCAAAATTACCCGGATCGATGTAGCCAATAGCGGCAATGAAAGCGGGTCCCATCAGTGCGAACCGCAGCTTCCTGGCGGCCCTGCCGCTGCTACCCTCTACGCGACTGTTTGTCATGTCTGCCTCTGGAAATATAGCCTTTGCTATGTTTCATGCTATCAAAATGATAATGATTATCAAGTTCATTTAAGTGGTTAAAAATGATTTCTCTGATAGCCAGGAACAATAGAAGGGCAGGTGGAGCAACATCACAGAATGTGAAAATGCGCAGCTATTTGTGAAGGGTAGCACACAAACTTAACTTTTCACTCATTTACCTAACATAACAAAAATGTATTGTTGATCACTATTTTTGAGACTCGTCACAGGACGTAACTATAGTGTGCCCTTGATCTCGTTTTCTTTGCGCTTGTTACATAGAATGTGCACGGAAATTAAACCTGCCTCATATTTGGAGCAAATATGGACCGCGTCCTTCACTTTGTCCTGGCACTTGTTGTCGTTGCTGCGCTTGCGCTGCTGGTTAGTCATGACCGCAAAAAAATCCGCATTCGCTATGTTATTCAGCTTCTGGTTATCGAAGTTTTACTCGCGTGGTTCTTCCTGAACTCCAACGTGGGCCTCGGCTTCGTTAAAGGCTTCTCCGAAATGTTTGAAAAACTGCTCGGATTCGCCAACGAAGGGACCAATTTCGTCTTCGGTAATATGAACGATCAGGGCCTGGCGTTCTTCTTCCTGAAGGTTCTGTGCCCTATCGTCTTTATCTCTGCGCTGATCGGTATTTTGCAGCATATCCGCATCCTGCCAATCGTCATTCGCGCCATCGGTACCGTACTTTCTAAAGTGAACGGCATGGGCAAACTGGAATCTTTCAACGCTGTCAGCTCCCTGATCCTGGGTCAGTCTGAGAACTTCATCGCGTATAAAGATATCCTCGGCAAAATGTCCCGCAACCGCATGTACACCATGGCGGCCACGGCGATGTCTACCGTTTCCATGTCTATCGTGGGCGCGTACATGACCATGCTTGATCCTAAGTTCGTGGTTGCCGCGCTGGTCCTGAACATGTTCAGCACCTTTATCGTTCTGTCTATTATCAACCCGTACCGCGTAGATGAAGGCGAAGAGAACCTGCAGATGGCGAATCTGCATGAAGGTCAGAGCTTCTTCGAAATGCTGGGCGAATACATTCTGGCAGGCTTTAAGGTGGCAATTATCGTTGCCGCCATGCTGATCGGTTTTATCGCGCTGATTTCCGCCCTGAATGCGCTGTTCGCCGCGGTGCTCGGTATCTCCTTCCAGGGCATCCTGGGCTACATCTTCTACCCTGTTGCCTGGGTGATGGGTGTTCCGGCCAGCGAAGCGCTGCAGGTGGGCAGTATCATGGCGACCAAACTGGTCTCTAACGAATTTGTTGCGATGATGGATCTGCAGAAAATTGCCAGCACGCTCTCCCCGCGCGCGGAAGGCATCCTGTCCGTGTTCCTGGTCTCCTTCGCGAACTTCTCCTCCATCGGTATTATTGCCGGTGCGATCAAGGGCCTGAACGAAGAGCAGGGTAACGTTGTTTCACGCTTCGGCCTGAAGCTGGTTTACGGTTCAACGCTGGTTAGCGTGCTCTCTGCTTCTATCGCAGCGCTGGTTCTGTAATTCGGATCGCATAATTGAAAACCGGGAGCAACGCTCCCGGTTTTTTTATGCCTGCAGTTCAGCAAGCGGAGCAGGTTTACCTATCAGGTAGCCCTGCAGATAGTCCACGCCAAAACGCAGCAGCATCTCGCGCTGTTCCTCTGTTTCCACGTACTCCGCCACCACGCAGAGCGACTTCGTTTTTGCCAGATTGCAAATGGACTGCACGATCATTGCGTCCATGCTGTCGCTGCAAATATCCTTCACGAAACAGCCGTCGATCTTAATGATGTCTGCCTGCAGGCGCTTAAGGCGCTCGTAGTTGGCATAACCGGTGCCAAAATCATCGATGGCGATGCGGAATCCGTAGTCGCGGAGCTGCTGTATGTTGTTGATGCTGGCTCCAGAATTGGAGAATGCCTGCTCTTCCGTGATTTCAATGACCACGTCGCCAGGCGCAACGGCATACCGCTCAAAGAGCTGAATAATCTCGGTGGCAGCATCTTTCTGAATCAGCGTAAACGGCATCAGATTCACGGAGAAGCGGGTGTCAGCCTGCGGCAGCGGATGATCCCGAAGCCATTCCAGCAGCTTTTCAACCACGCTTAAATCGAACCGGTGGCTGAGGTTAAACTGGGCAATCAGCGGAATAAAGCGATCCGGCGTGATAATCTCGCCATCGCTTTCCAGACGGGCCAAAATTTCATAATAGCCCTTCCCCTGCGCGTTACGGATGGGCTGCGCGTAGAGGCGTAGACCGCCCTCATCAAGAGCCCGCTTGACGCGGCCCAGCATCAGTACCCGATCGGTAGTTTGGCCAGACACCGTCGCCAGACTGTTCGTTAACCCCAGCGCGTTATGGGTTGCGCAGGCTTGTTCAGACAGCCAGCTCAGCTGCCCCAGCGTATGGTGCAGATTCTCACCGTTTTCAACCTCACCCCACGCCGCGCCGAACTCTATATCCAGCGGCGTTTTGTTCCATACGATCTTGCGGCTGTTTAAATAGTCAACCATGTGCTGCAGACGTTCGGAGATCTCTGGCCCCAGCAGCACCACGACGAGCTCGCTGCCGGGAAGCTGGAACAGCTTTTCGTCTTTTTGCAGGAAAGGCTGAAGTGACGTGGTGATCATCCGCTTGCAGTGGACGCGCATGAGAATGCCGTAATGGCGGCTCAGGAACTCGAGGTTATCCATGCGCAAACAGCACACTTTCGCCGCGGGATGCTCCTGCAGGAAATCCTCCAGCGCGCGAATGTTGGGGAGGCCCGTCAGCGGGTCGGTAAGCGCCCTTTCCTGCCAGCCCTGCTTCATCCATTCGCTGCGGCGATAAATCTTCGACATATAAAGCAGGCAAATCGCGAAAGAAATGAGCACCGACAGAATAAATGCGAGCGTGTAGCCCGACTCGACGCCGCTGAGGAAATTGTTGTTATAGGTTAAAAGCAGAAACGCCGATGCCGCCCACAGCAGCGAGATGAGCGCATAGCTCATGCGGCTAATCCCGAGGGTGAAAAGGATAAAGATTATCGGCATTAAATAACCGGCAATAATCGTTGACCTGAAGGGGACACACAAAATCGCCACCAGAATGGCCAAAAGCATGAGCCATCCTAATATAAAAAAGGGTTTCCTGTTAAAAATGAAAGGTTTCAGGCTTCGTAGCCAAAACGCTCTGGCATAGCGGGGATTCACAATCATTCTTAAAGGGTAATAGAACATCATCGTGAAAATCAGTGCGGCACAGATTAAACTTTGAATGTCCACTACATTATATATAGCCGTACCTTCACCGAAGAAGTTAGAAATCGAAACAGGAAAGTCAAATAAATAGCCGGCAAGATACATTGAAAGCTTGATGCCGAGCGGCACCATGAAGCCCAGCCAAAAAATGCGTATACCAATGTACTTATTAGGCACGCTGTAGCGCCAGCGACTGCCGATCAGCAGCCGCGCAATGCCGCACATCGCGAAGACCGCTAAGGTCTGGCATGCGACCATGACGACATGCTGCACAGGGGTTAGCTGAAAATAATAAACATTAGTAATAATGAAACTTAACAGAACGGGAATAATTGCCCGACGGCCAAACAATAACATTATTGCCAGCATAACGCTCAATGGCAGCCATGCCAGATAAACCTCATTCCCATTTATGATTGCGCGCGGTGATATATAACGAGAAAAGGGAACCGCCAGCATGCATAACAGAAATGCAGTAATAAATATCTTTACATTATAACCGTATTTTCTTTTCATTAAGATAAATAATCTATTAACTTACTTAAATCATTGACCTGACAAATAATAAGTTCATTATTTGCGCGAAGCAAGTTCAAGTCCAAAAAGAGCCCGATTTATTGATTTGAGTTTAGGGAAAGTATAGAAAAAAACCATCTTAACAACAAAAAGTGTTGAAGGATGTAACAGAGGCATAAAAAAACCCCCGTCTTGCGACGAGGGTTCAAATTTTGGTGGAGCTAAGCGGGATCGAACCGCTGACCTCCTGCATGCCATGCAGGCGCTCTCCCAGCTGAGCTATAGCCCCACATGTCACTTTACACACCGCACTCTGTTGGGTTCAAAGTTTGGTGGAGCTAAGCGGGATCGAACCGCTGACCTCCTGCATGCCATGCAGGCGCTCTCCCAGCTGAGCTATAGCCCCATCGTAAAGCTGTCATGTTGACGGGCGGCATAATATGAATTCCGCCGCTGGGTGTCAACGGCAAAATCAACGCCAGCCGTTCAACCGTCGAAAAATCATGCAAATGAATCTCTTTGCGAGGATGCTCGCAGTCAGGAGTTAAGCCTGTCACGTTTTCACGTAAATCGGTGCTATAAGATGAACCACTAATTAACCCTACGAAGAATCAGGAAATTGCATGATCAAGGAACGAATGACACCAGAAGAGTTGGCCGTGCTCACTGGCTATAGCCGTCAGACCATCAATAAATGGGTTCGTAAAGAGGGGTGGATTACGTCGCCTAAACCAGGGGTTCAGGGTGGCAAAGCGCGTCTGGTGCATGTGAATGCAAAGGTAAGAGAATTTATCTGCAGCGCACGCAGGGCGACAGAATCGCCGGATATGCCCGAAGGGGCTTATCTTGACGGCACACTTCACGCCTTGCTTCTGACCTTGGCCAATGAAATGACGCCGGATGAGCAAAAGCAGATGAAATCTCTGTTACTGCGGGAAGGGATTACCGGATTGTTGCAACGCTTAGACATACGCGACCAGAACTGACATGAAAAGATTACGCAGCAAAATGACCACAGAGGAGCTGTCGGAAAGTTTAGGCGTGACTAAACAGACCGTTAACCGCTGGATACGCCAGCAGAAATGGAACACCGAAAAAATGAATGGCGTAAAAGGCGGACGCGCACGGTGGATTCATCTCGACGCGCGAGTGAAGAAGCACATTATGAGCCTTCCTGCCGTCCGTAATCGCCAGGCGGTTTATCAGCTGGCAGAAGCGCCGTCTTTCTACGGAGAACCCACCTCTCCTCCCCTGCTCACGCAGATTGTTGACGCGCTGGAGATCATGACGCCCGCAGAACAGGTGCGCCTGCATGTCCTGCTGGCACGTGAAGGCGTACAGGGTTTTATGACGCGGCTCGGCATCGCTGAATCTGACGCATAAAAAAACGGCAGGTTTCCCTGCCGTTTTACTAGCCGAAGCGGATTACTGCTGGCTTTCGCGCTGGGCAATAAAATCCAGAGCCTTATTGATTCGCGCCACGCTGCGAGATTTACCGATTGCATGAACGGTAACATCCAGCGCTGGAGACTGGCCTGCGCCGGTTACGGCAACGCGCAGCGGCATGCCCACTTTACCCATGCCAACTTCCAGCTCATCTGCAGTGGCCTGAATGGCGTGATGCACATTTTCTGCGGTCCACTCCGTCAGAGCAGCCAGCTTGTCGCGCACCACTTCCAGCGGCTGACGAGCGACCGGACGCAGATGTTTCTTCGCCGCGTCGGCATCAAACTCATCAAACTCTTCATAGAAGTAGCGGCAGCTCTCGGCGATCTCTTTCAGCGTTTTGCAGCGTTCGCCGAGCAGCTTGACCAGATCCGCCAGTTCAGGACCGGTGCGCGTATCGATGTTCGCCTGCTCAATGTGCCACTGCAGATAGGTCGCAACATATTCTGGCGGCATGGTGTTGATGTAGTGGTGGTTAAGCCACTGCAGTTTTTCGGTATTGAACGCACTGGCTGATTTGCTTACAGAGCTCAGAGAGAACAGCGCGATCATCTCTTCACGGCTGAAGATTTCCTGATCCCCATGAGCCCAGCCCAGGCGTACCAGATAGTTCAGCAGCGCTTCCGGCAGATAGCCATCGTCGCGATACTGCATCACGCTCACCGCGCCGTGGCGCTTAGACAGCTTTTTGCCGTCATCGCCGTTGATCATGGAGACGTGCGCGTAAACAGGCACTGGCGCATTCAGCGCTTTCAGGATGTTAATTTGACGCGGCGTGTTGTTGATATGGTCTTCGCCACGCACAACGTGGGTGATTTCCATATCCCAGTCATCCACAACAACGCAGAAGTTATAGGTCGGGGAACCGTCGGTACGGCGAATAATCAGGTCGTCCAGCTCCTGGTTGCTGAATTCGATCGGGCCGCGGATTTGGTCATCAAAGATAACGGAGCCGTCCTGCGGGTTGGCAAAACGCACAACGCAAGGCTCGTCCGCCGCGTGTTCGCTGTGATCGTGTCGGCAGCGGCCGTCATAGCGCGGCTTTTCACCGTTTGCCATTTGCTCTTCACGCAGCGCATCCAGACGCTCTTTCGAGCAGTAGCATTTATAGGCCGTACCCGCTACCAGCATGTCGTCAATGACAGCGTTGTAGCGGTCAAAACGTTTGGTCTGGAAGTACGGGCCTTCATCCCACTCCAGATTCAGCCAGTTCATGCCATCCATAATGGCTTCGATTGCTTCCGGCGTGGAGCGCTCAAGATCGGTATCTTCGATGCGCAGCACGAACTCACCTTTATTATGGCGAGCAAAAAGCCAGGAATAGAGAGCAGTACGTGCTCCACCAACGTGCAGATAGCCTGTCGGGCTGGGCGCGAAGCGAGTTTTGATTTTCATGAAATGGCCTTACGTTATACAGATGCCGCTCACCGGCAAATCCGGGGGAAAAAACAATGGGCAATATTCTATCACCGTGCGGCGATTCCTCAATGTAGTTCCCTTTATCAGGGGCGAGTTTACTCTTTTTGTTTAGAAATCATGCGCGATAGCCCATTCCGCGATCGTTTTGTTTAATTTTACGACGAACGAATAAAAACTTTAGAAAATGCGTTGACTCATTTTCAACTCTCCCTATAATGCGACTCCACACAGCGGGGGTGATTAGCTCAGTTGGTAGAGCATCTCCTTTACACGGAGGGGGTCGGCGGTTCGAGCCCGTCATCACCCACCATCTACTTCGGTAGACTCGCAGTGTAGATAAGAATTGAGATTGGGCGATTAGCTCAGTTGGTAGAGCATCTCCTTTACACGGAGGGGGTCGGCGGTTCGAGCCCGTCATCGCCCACCATTCTCACCTTATCGAAAGCAGTTCCGAAATGGGCGATTAGCTCAGTTGGTAGAGCATCTCCTTTACACGGAGGGGGTCGGCGGTTCGAGCCCGTCATCGCCCACCATTTCGGGTCGTTAGCTCAGTTGGTAGAGCAGTTGACTTTTAATCAATTGGTCGCAGGTTCGAATCCTGCACGACCCACCAATGTAAAAAGGCGCCCTAAAGGCGCCTTTTTGCTATCTGCGATATTGATGATTCGAACCTGCTGCAGGTTCGAGCCGAACGCAGTGAGGCAACGGAGCCGTTTACGGCGACGGCCCGAAGGGCGAGCGGAGCGAGTCATCCTGCACGACCCACCAATGTAAAAAGGCGCCCTAAAGGCGCCTTTTTGCTATCTGCAATATGGATGATTCGAACTGCCCCCCCTATTCCTCTTTTCCTCACTCAAGCTAATTCCCGATCTGCCGATACCTCTTTTTTACGGCAAAAGGAAATCGCATGACGACCATTCAAGCTTCAACTACCCAAATTCAAACCGGCGGCAGCGGCGCCAGCACCGGAAACGATATTCCGTCGCAGATTAGCCGCATCATGACGAAAATCAACAAGCTCACGCAGCAGTTAAAAGAGCTGGCTAACAGCCCCATCAGCGTTGACGAAAAGAAAAAGCAGCAGGAGCTCATCCAGACGCAGCTCAAAGTGCTGCAGGCACAGCTGGCGCAGCTGCAGCGCCAGCAGGCAGAGGAGGCCCAGAAAAAGCAGGATTTAAAGCAGGGCAAAATTGAAGGCGTGAATATGCCCTCCGACGACCATAAGGTCGATGTCTATATCTAACGTTTAAATGTGTTAAAAAGCGGGTCGCGTATGCGGGCTTCGGTAAGCCTCTGGGCCTGGATACGCACCCCGTCCCAGATAGCCTGCGCCGCGCCCGACAGGGAACGGTTTTTACGTCGCACCAGCATCAGCTTTCTCTCAATCGCCGGAGTAAAACGCTTCACCGTCAGGTGGCTTCCCTGCGGCAGCGGCAGCGCCAGTGCGGGTAAAACGCTGATACCAATACCCGCCTCCACCATCGGGAACAGGGTCGCAGGATGGCCAATCTCCTGCACGATCTGCGCGCTGATGTTCTGCGCGGCAAGCGCGGCGTCAATAAGCGGACGGCTGCCCGACGCATAGTCCTGCAGCACAAGGTTCATGCCCTGCAGCGCCTGCCAGGGCACCTCAGGAAGCGCCGCCAGCGGGTCGTCCTCACGGCATAACAGCAAAAACGGCTCTGAAAGCACGATCTCGCTCGCCAGATCGCTCACCGGCCCAGGATCGATAACAATGCCGAAATCCACATCGCCCTGCCGAATACTCTCCAGCACCCACTGCTGCGGTCGGTCGTGCAGGACGAAATCGATCTCCGGAAAGCGGTGGTTGCTTTCAGCTATGCACTGTGGAATGAGGTGCGCGGAAATCGTCTGGCTGGCCGCCACGCGCACGGTGCCGGAAAGCTGTTGCCCAAGACGCCCCACGTCGCGCAGGGTGGTGTGCAGCTCATCCAGCAGTCTTTCAAGCCGCGAGGCCAGCTGATGGCCCGCTTCGGTGAGCACCACTTCGCGCGTGGTGCGGTCCAGCAGCTTTACGCCCGTCTGGTTTTCCAGCTCTTTAACGCTGTGGCTAACGGCCGACTGGCTGAGACCGATGATCTCCCCTGCCCGGCTAAAGCTGCGGGCATGGGCGACGGTGACAAAAACGCGAAGCTGACGTAGCGAGTAATTCATCTGTTTATTTCATGAATGAATGCAATAAATCAATTTTATTTCTCAAACGTAAGAAAGCACAATAGCGATATCTGATTTCAGGAGTCATTATGAAACTCTTTCGCATCCTTGATCCTTTTACGCTCACACTCATCGTCACCGTTCTGCTGGCCTCTTTCTTTCCTGCCCAGGGCGGTTTTGTGCCGTTTTTCGAGGGGCTGACCACGGCGGCTATCGCGCTGCTGTTCTTCATGCATGGTGCAAAACTCTCACGAGAGGCCATCATTGCAGGCGGTAGCCACTGGCGGCTGCACCTGTGGGTGATGTGCAGCACGTTCATTCTGTTCCCGATCCTCGGCGTGCTGTTTGCCTGGTGGGCGCCGGTCAACGTCGATCCGACGCTGTATGATGGCTTCCTGTATCTGTGCATCTTGCCCGCGACCGTGCAGTCTGCGATTGCATTCACGTCGCTGGCTGGAGGAAACGTTGCGGCGGCCGTCTGCTCAGCCTCGGCCTCCAGCCTGCTCGGGATATTCGTCTCGCCGCTGCTGGTCGGGATGCTGATGAATATGCACGGCGCGGAAGGCAGCCTGGAACAGGTAGGGAAAATCTGCCTGCAACTGCTGCTGCCGTTCGTCCTGGGGCATCTCTCGCGCCCGTGGACCGGCGCGTTTGTCGCTAAGCACAAGAAGTGGATCTCGAAAACCGACCAGACCTCGATTCTGCTGGTCGTTTATTCCGCGTTCAGCGAGGCGGTGGTCAACGGCATCTGGCATAAGGTGGGCGCAGGCTCGCTGCTGTTTATCGTGGTGGTCAGCATCGTGCTGCTGGCGATTGTGATCGCGGTAAACGTTTTTGTGGCGCGCAAATGCGGCTTTAACAAAGCCGATGAAATTACGATTGTGTTCTGCGGGTCGAAGAAAAGCCTGGCGAACGGTATCCCAATGGCCAACATTCTGTTCCCAACGTCGGTGATAGGCATGATGGTGCTGCCGCTGATGATTTTCCATCAGATCCAGCTAATGGTTTGTGCCGTGCTGGCGCGTCGCTACAGGGCGCAGACGGAAAAGCTGGCGCAGGAAGAGACCCGCGCCGCAAAAGTCTAAGGGCGCTTCAGGGGCTGAACCAGCTGGGTCAGCCCTTCTGTTTTAATCAGTAGCGTAATCGCCATCAGCTCGCCAAGCCGCCCGGCGGGAAATTCATCCTTTCGGGCGAACCACAGCAGATACTCCTCCGGCAAATCAATCAGCCTGCGGCCCTTATACTTGCCGAACGGCATCTCGGTATTAGCAATTTCAACGAGCTGCTCTTTCTCCACGTTACTCTCCCAGCAGGCGCAGCATCTCGGCTTCATCGATTACGTCGATGCCCAGCTCCTGCGCTTTGGCAAGCTTGGAGCCTGCGGCCTCACCGGCAATCACTAGGTCGGTTTTCTTCGACACGCTGCCCGCCACCTTAGCGCCCAGCGCGACCAGCCGCGCCTTCGCATCGTCACGTGAAAGCTGGCTCAGGCTGCCGGTCAGCACCACCGTTTTACCCGCAAACGGGCTGTCGATCTCTTCGGCATTCACCACAACCGGTGCAGGCCATTTGACACCTTCAGCCAGAAGCTGGCCGATGACCTCGCGGTTGCTTTCTTCTGCGAAGAAGTTGAAGACGTGGGTGGCGACCACAATGCCCACATCAGGGACTTTCTGCAGCTCGTCAATGCTGGCTTTTTCCAGCGCGTCCAGCGAGCCAAAGTACGCCGCCAGCCCTGCGGCCGTCGCCTCGCCTACTTCGCGAATGCCCAGCGCGTAGAGGAAGCGGGCAAAGGTGGTTTCCTTCGCCGCTTCCAGGGCGTTAACCACGTTTTGCGCCGACTTCGGCCCCATGCGGTCAAGGCCCGTCAGCTTGCCCGCCGTCAGCCTGAACAAATCCGCAGGCGTGTGGACGTACTCTTTCTCGACCAGCTGATCGATAATTTTGTCGCCCATGCCGTCAACGTCCATCGCGCGGCGAGAAACGAAGTGCTTAAGCGCCTCTTTACGCTGCGCGCCGCAGATTAACCCGCCCGTGCAGCGGGTTACCGCTTCGCCTTCAACGCGCTCAACGTCAGAGCCGCACACGGGGCAATGGGTCGGGAAGACGATCTCGCGCGTATCGTCAGGGCGTTCTGACTCCACCACGTTCACCACCTGCGGGATCACGTCCCCCGCGCGGCGGATCACGACCTTATCGCCGATGCGCAGGCCCAGGCGCGCGATTTCATCCGCGTTGTGCAGCGTGGCGTTGCTCACCAGCACGCCTGCAACCTGCACCGGCTCAAGGCGCGCAACCGGGGTGATGGCCCCCGTGCGCCCTACCTGGAACTCCACGTCGCGTACGAAGGTCATCTGCTCCTGCGCCGGGAACTTGAACGCCACCGCCCAGCGCGGCGCGCGCGCGACAAAGCCCAGCTGCTCCTGCAGGGCAAGAGAGTTGACCTTAATCACCACGCCGTCGATATCAAAACCGAGCGTCGGGCGGTCCTCTTCAACCTTGCGATAGAACGCCAGCACGTCCTCCGGAGAGTCGCAAAGCTGAACGCGGTCGCTAACCGGTAAACCCCAGGCCTTGAACTGCAACAGACGGCCCAGATGCGTATCCGGCAGCTCGCCGCCTTCCAGGATCCCCACGCCATAGCAGAAGAAAGTAAGCGGTCGCTTCGCGGTAATGCGCGGGTCGAGCTGGCGCAAGGAGCCCGCCGCCGCGTTACGCGGGTTCGCGAAGACCTTTCCGCCGGTGCGGCGCGCTTCTTCATTGATTTTCTCAAAGCCCGCCTGCGGCAGGAACACCTCGCCGCGCACTTCCAGGCGCGCAGGAATATTGTCCCCGCGCAGCTTCAGCGGGATGGCACGAATGGTGCGCACGTTAGTGGTAATGTCCTCACCCGTGGTGCCATCGCCGCGCGTTGCGGCACGCACCAGCACGCCGTTTTCATAGAGAATACTGACCGCCAGACCGTCGAGCTTCAGCTCGCAGCACCAGCTCAGCGACTCGCTGCTTTTGAGGCGATCCTGCACGCGCTTGTTAAATGCCAGGAAACTTTCCTCGTCAAAAACGTTGTCCAGCGACAGCATGGGCACTTCGTGGCGCACCTGGCTGAACGCGCCCAGCGGCTCTGCGCCGACGCGCTGGGTCGGTGAATCTGGAGTAATAAGCTCGGGATGCTGCGCCTCCAGCTCGCGCAGCTCGCGCATCAGGCGATCGTACTCCGCATCCGGCACTTCCGGCGCGTCCATAACATGATACAGATATTCATGATGGCGAAGCGTGGTTCGCAGTTCAGTGAGTTTTTGTTCGATTGAGTCCATATCGCACCATCAATGAGAAAAAACCCCCGACAGGCGGGGGTTGAGGAGGAGTTGAAAATAACGCGACGATTACGCGTTAGCTTCCTTAACTTCGCGGATGCGGTCCTGATACTCGCGCAGCTTCTGCGGCGTCATCATGCGACGCTGATCGTCGAGCACCACGCCGCCCACTTCGTCGGCAATGTGCTGAGCAGACTGCAGCATCAGCTTGAAGTTCTGCAGCTCATCGCCGTAGGACGGCACTTGCATAAAGATTGTCACGCCTGGCGTCACGAAATCACCGGTCATTTCCGGATCGAAGGTGCCGGGATTAACCATGTTAGCCAGGCTGAACAGCGCCGGACCGCTTCCGTCCGGGCTAAGATGGCGATGGAAAATGTTCATATCGCCAAACTTAAAGCCGGCCTGTTGAATGCTGTTAAGCAGCACGTCACCGTTGAGATGGGTGCCATGATGCGCGGCCACGTTCATGATAATCACCGCTTCTTTGCGCTGCGGTTTTTCGACAACCGGCTCTGGCTCTACAACGGGCTCAGGCTCAACGTGCGGCGCTGGAACCGGCTCAGGCGCAGGCTGCGCGTGAACGGGCTGCGGCTGCGGCTGGTGTACCGGCTGCACGGGTTGCTGCACCGACTGCTGCTGAACAGGTTGTTGAACGGGCTGTGGCGCAGCAGGCTGATGATGCACAGGCTGCTGAGGCGGCTGGCGCACCGGTTCTTCCACTGGCTGAGGCGCTGGCTGGCGCGGCTGGGCGGAAGCATACGGCGGCTGATACTGATGCTGCACAGGACGGGGCGCTTCATGCTCCCCATGGCCTGCGCCGGGCGCAGTATTGACCCGATGAACACGGACTTCACCCACGCCGTCGTCGTCAAATCCTTCGATGTCGTCTTCGCCGTCATCGTCATCTCGACTGGACTTCATGCGCTTCAGTGGGCGATCGCGAAACATAGAAGAGCGCTCTTTACGGCTGGTCCAAAAACCATGCACCAGTAAAGCAATTATGGCGATCGCGCCAACAATGATTAATATCAGACGCAAATCCTGCATCATTATATTCTCTGTTGTTCTAACACCTTGCCACCACGGCAAACATTTACTTACTAAGAGTATTTGCCGTTGACGTCAAGTGCAAGTGCGTGCAGAGCATTCACAGCATAAAGATGAACGAAATCGTGCTTTTTGCTGTTTTTTCGAACATTTCCTAACTGGTCATTCGCCCGCAACTGGATAATATAGGCGTGCAAATCCACTGGTTGTGTAAAAAGGAGTACAGCCTGGTTATGGTTTCATCCTCTTCATCGGCCCCGCGCAGCGGCGTCTGGTATTTCTCTCAGGGCTGGAAGCTTGTCTCCCTGCCGGGCATCCGACGCTTTGTCATTCTGCCTCTGCTCATTAACATCCTCCTGATGGGCGGTGCCTTCTGGTGGCTTTTTACCCGGCTGGAAAGCTGGGTTCCATCCTTAATGAGCTACGTGCCGGACTGGCTGCAGTGGCTGAGCTACCTGCTGTGGCCGATTGCGGTCATTTCTTTGCTGCTGGTCTTCGGCTATTTTTTCTCGACGATTGCTAACTGGATTGCCGCCCCGTTCAACGGCCTGCTGGCCGAACAGCTGGAAGCGCGGCTTACCGGCGCGACTCCACCCGACACCGGCGTGCTGGGGATCATGAAAGACCTGCCGCGCATCATGAAGCGCGAATGGCAGAAGTTTGCCTGGTATTTGCCGCGCGCCATTGTGCTGCTGGTGCTCTACTTTATCCCCGGCATTGGGCAAACGGTGGCGCCGGTGCTGTGGTTCCTGTTCAGCGCATGGATGCTGGCGATTCAGTATTGCGACTACCCTTTCGATAACCATAAGGTGCCGTTTAAGGAGATGCGCACGGCGCTTCGTACGCAGAAGGTCGCCAATATGCAGTTCGGCGCGCTGACCAGCCTGTTCACGATGATCCCTTTCCTTAATTTGTTCATCATGCCGGTTGCCGTCTGCGGCGCGACGGCAATGTGGGTCGACTGCTACCGTGCTAAGCACGCGTTATGGAAATAATGCAAAAATGTGTAAAGAGGGAGTAGCTTATGCTCTCCCTTATTCCATACTGATCCCCATTATTTCCTTGCAGCATATAGATATGCTAATTCCTTACTTCCCCATACTTATTCAACAGGTATGCTGAGTCGGTATCCCAATTTCATACAGTTAAGGACAGGCCATGAGTAAGATTTATGAAGACAACTCGCTGACTATCGGTCATACGCCCCTGGTTCGACTGAACCGTATCGGTAATGGACGCATTCTGGCGAAGGTCGAATCCCGTAACCCAAGCTTCAGCGTGAAATGCCGCATCGGTGCAAATATGATTTGGGATGCTGAAAAACGCGGCGTTCTGAAGCCGGGCGTTGAGCTGGTTGAACCTACCAGCGGGAACACCGGCATCGCGCTGGCATACGTCGCTGCGGCTCGTGGCTACAAGCTGACGCTGACCATGCCTGAAACCATGAGTATCGAGCGTCGTAAGCTGCTGAAAGCGCTGGGCGCGAACCTGGTGCTGACCGAAGGCGCGAAGGGCATGAAAGGTGCCATTCAGAAAGCCGAAGAGATTGTGGCCAGCGATCCGGCGAAATATCTGCTGCTGCAGCAGTTCAGCAACCCGGCTAACCCGGAAATCCACGAGAAGACTACTGGCCCGGAGATCTGGGAAGATACCGACGGACAGGTTGACGTGTTCATCTCCGGCGTGGGCACCGGCGGTACGCTGACCGGCGTGAGCCGCTACATTAAAGGTACAAAAGGAAAAAAAGACCTGATCACCGTTGCCGTTGAGCCGACCGACTCCCCCGTCATCGCTCAGGCGCTGGCAGGCGAAGAGCTTAAGCCTGGCCCGCATAAAATTCAGGGAATTGGCGCGGGCTTCATCCCGGGTAACCTGGACCTGAAGCTGATCGACAAAGTTGTCGCCATTACTAATGAAGAAGCGATTTCCACCGCGCGTCGTCTGATGGACGAAGAGGGTATTCTGGCAGGCATCTCCTCCGGTGCTGCCGTTGCGGCGGCGCTCAAACTTCAGGAAGATGAGACCTTTACCAATAAGAATATTGTGGTTATCCTACCGTCCTCAGGTGAGCGTTACTTAAGCACAGCACTGTTTGCCGATCTCTTTACAGAGAAAGAACTGCAACAGTGATGCCAGCATGTTTAAAACGCGTAAAAAAGCACCTTTTCAGGTGCTTTTTTGTGGCCTGCTTCAAAGTTTTACTCCACCTGCCATTGATTCACCCCGTTGGGTCTGGTATTTAAACCAGCAATTATTTTGAAGCGCGAAATTAATCAGATCACGAAATAGCCTTGCTGAATCGATTTTATGATTTGGTTCAAGTCTTGCTTTCGCTGCATAATGTTTAATGACGATCGAAACGTCAGCGCTAACAATACAGGCTAAAGTTCAGTCGCCAGGCTAGACTTTAGTTCCACAACACTAAACCTATAAGTTGGGGAAATACAATGTTCCAGCAAGAAGTTACCATTACCGCTCCGAACGGTCTGCACACCCGCCCTGCTGCTCAGTTTGTTAAAGAAGCGAAAGGCTTCACTTCTGAAATCACTGTGACTTCTAACGGCAAAAGCGCGAGCGCCAAAAGCCTGTTCAAACTGCAAACTCTGGGCCTGACTCAGGGTACCGTTGTTACCATCTCTGCAGAAGGCGAAGACGAGCAGAAAGCAGTTGAGCATCTGGTTAAACTGATGGCTGAGCTCGAGTAAGTATCCGGGTTCTTTTCAATATCAGTCACAAGTAAGGTAGGGTTATGATTTCAGGCATTTTAGCATCCCCGGGTATCGCTTTCGGCAAAGCACTTCTGCTGAAGGAAGACGAAATCGTCATTGACCGGAAAAAAATTTCTGCCGACAAGGTTGATCAGGAAGTTGAACGTTTTCTGAGCGGTCGTGCCAAGGCATCTGCGCAACTGGAAGCGATCAAAACTAAAGCTGGCGAAACTTTCGGTGAAGAAAAAGAAGCCATCTTCGAAGGGCACATCATGCTGCTCGAAGATGAGGAGCTGGAGCAGGAAATCATAGCCCTGATTAAAGATAAAGGCATGACGGCCGATGCGGCAGCTCATGAAGTTATCGAAGGTCAGGCAACTGCCCTGGAAGAACTGGATGATGAATACCTGAAGGAACGTGCGGCTGACGTGCGCGACATCGGTAAGCGCCTGCTGCGCAACATCCTGGGTCTGGCCATTATTGACCTGAGCGCGATTCAGGACGAAGTTATCCTGGTGGCTGCTGACCTCACCCCGTCCGAAACTGCACAGCTGAACCTGAACAAGGTGCTGGGTTTCATCACTGACGCGGGTGGCCGTACGTCCCACACCTCTATCATGGCGCGTTCTCTGGAACTGCCTGCCATTGTGGGTACCGGTAGCGTTACCTCTCAGGTGAAAAACGACGACTATCTGATTCTGGATGCCGTAAACAACGTGGTTTACGTCAACCCAACCAACGAAGAGATCGAGCAGCTGCGCGCCGTTCAGGAGCAGGTGGCTTCTGAGAAAGCGGAACTCGCAAAACTGAAAGACCTGCCGGCCATCACGCTGGACGGTCATCAGGTTGAAGTGTGCGCAAACATCGGTACCGTTCGCGACGTCGAAGGCGCTGAGCGCAACGGTGCGGAAGGTGTAGGTCTGTATCGTACTGAATTCCTGTTCATGGACCGCGACGCGCTGCCAACTGAAGAAGAACAGTTTGCTGCTTACAAAGCCGTTGCTGAAGCCTGCGGCTCTCAGGCGGTCATCGTCCGCACCATGGACATCGGTGGCGACAAAGAGCTGCCGTACATGAACTTCCCGAAAGAAGAGAACCCGTTCCTGGGCTGGCGTGCGGTGCGTATCGCGATGGATCGTAAAGAGATCCTGCGCGACCAGGTACGCGCTATCCTGCGCGCGTCTGCTTTCGGCAAGCTGCGCATCATGTTCCCGATGATCATCTCTGTTGAAGAAGTGCGTGCACTGAAGAAAGAGATCGAAATCTACAAACAGGAACTGCGCGACGAAGGTAAAGCGTTTGACGAGACAATTGAAATCGGCGTGATGGTGGAAACACCTGCGGCGGCGACTATTGCGCGTCATTTAGCCAAAGAAGTTGATTTCTTTAGTATCGGCACCAATGATTTAACGCAGTACACCCTGGCAGTTGACCGTGGTAATGATATGATTTCACATCTCTACCAGCCAATGTCACCGTCCGTACTGAACTTGATCAAGCAAGTTATTGATGCTTCTCATGCAGAAGGTAAATGGACTGGCATGTGTGGTGAGCTTGCAGGCGACGAACGTGCTACACTTCTGTTGCTGGGTATGGGTCTGGACGAATTCTCTATGAGCGCCATTTCCATCCCTCGCATTAAGAAGATTATTCGTAACACGAACTTCGAAGATGCGAAGGTATTAGCAGAGCAGGCTCTTGCTCAACCGACAACGGACGAGTTAATGACGCTGGTTAACAAGTTCATTGAAGAAAAAACAATCTGCTAATCCACGAGATGCGGCCCAATTTACTGCTTAGGAGAAGATCATGGGTTTGTTCGATAAACTGAAATCTCTGGTTTCTGATGACAAGAAAGACTCCGGAACTATTGAGATTGTTGCTCCGCTCTCCGGCGAGATCGTCAACATCGAAGACGTGCCGGATGTAGTGTTTGCTGAGAAAATCGTTGGTGATGGCATTGCTATCAAACCAACTGGCAACAAAATGGTTGCTCCAGTTGACGGCACCATCGGTAAAATTTTTGAAACCAACCATGCGTTCTCTATCGAATCTGATAGCGGTATCGAGCTGTTCGTTCACTTCGGTATTGATACCGTTGAGCTGAAAGGCGAAGGCTTCAAGCGTATCGCTGAAGAAGGCCAGCGTGTTAAAGTTGGCGACCCGGTGATTGAATTCGATCTGCCACTGCTGGAAGAAAAAGCGAAGTCTACCCTGACTCCGGTTGTTATCTCCAACATGGACGAAATCAAAGAACTGATCAAACTGTCTGGCAGCGTTACCGTGGGTGAAACTCCGGTTATCCGCATCAAGAAGTAATTCTTGCCGCACAGAAAAATGGCGCCTTCGGGCGCCATTTTTGTTTATGCGGGCAGGATAAGCTCGTCGAAGCCTTTCGACTGGGTATAAAGCATCACGTCAGTCACCCGGTCGCCAGCCATGCGGATCGCATCGGCAACGGTTTTCCCCTCAACAATCCCGCTGACCAGCTCCGAACAGAACAGATCGCCCGTCCCTTTCAGGTCGGTTTTTACGCGCGGATGCGCGCTCACGGTCACGCCCTCATGCGTCACCAGCACCACGTGGATGTTTTGCGGGTCGTCAGCCACCGGCGCGCTGGTAATCGCCACCCACTTCAGCGTCTCAGAAAGCAGCCCCTGTGCGGCCTCTATGGCGCTTTCCGGCGTGCGGCATGGCCTGCCGCTGAGCACCTCCAGCTCATAGACGTTTGGTGTAATCCCCTGCGCTAGCGGCAGCAGGTGCTCGCGATACGCTTCGGGGATCTCGGGCTTCACGTACGTTCCGCTGTCGATATCGCCGATAACCGGGTCGACCAGCACCAGCAGGTCGGGATGCTGCACCTTAATAGCCTTAAGCCACTGCGCCAGAAGCTGAATCTGGCTGGCGCTGCCCATATAGCCGGTGGTCACCGCCTTCAGTTCGCGTAAAATCTCGCGCTCTTCCAGCGCCTTCAGGTAGCCGCTGAACCACTCGTCGGGTATCACACCGCCGTAAAAGGTGTCGTAGTGCGGCGTGTTGCTAAATAGCACCGTCGGGACCGCCGTCACGTTCAGACGGTGCGTTCTGATATTGGGCACCGCAATGCTGTTTCCCACGCTGCCGTACACCACCTGCGACTGCACCGCGACAATATCGGTTTGCTGCGCTCGGGTTTTATCCCGAAATAAAATCATCTCCATGACGCTTAAATTCCCGCCCCCTGCGAATAGCTCTCTTCACCAAATACGCCAGTAGAGAGGTAACGATCGCCGCGATCGCAAATAATCGCCACGACAACCGCGCCCGGCGTGGACTGCGCCACCCGAATCGCACCCGCTACGGCACCGCCCGAGCTGACGCCGCAGAAGATGCCTTCGCGCAGGGCCAGCTCGCGCATGGTATTCTCCGCCTCGCGCTGATGAATATCCAGCACCTGGTCCACAAGCTGCGCATTAAAGATGCCCGGCATGTATTCCTCAGGCCAGCGGCGAATGCCGGGAATGCTGCTCCCCTCTTCCGGCTGCAGGCCGACAATGGTCACCGCTTTTTCCTGCTCGCGCAGAAAACGCGACACGCCGGTAATCGTGCCGGTGGTGCCCATGCTGGAAACGAAATGGCTGATGCGCCCGTCGGTCTGCTGCCAGATCTCCGGGCCGGTTGTAGTGTAATGTGCGTAAGGGTTATCCGGATTATTGAACTGGTCGAGCAGCGTGCCCTCACCGCGTTCGGCCATCTCGAGCGCCAGGTCGCGCGCGCCTTCCATCCCCTGCTCTTTGGTCACCAGAATCAGCTCTGCGCCGTAGGCGCGCATGGCGGCGCGGCGCTCCTGGCTCATGTTGTCCGGCATCAGGAGCTTCATGCGGTAGCCCTTCAGCGCGGCAATCATCGCCAGCGCAATGCCCGTGTTGCCGCTGGTGGCTTCGATCAGCACGTCACCGGGCTTAATCTCACCGCGCTTTTCGGCCTGGACAATCATCGACAGCGCCGCGCGGTCCTTCACCGACCCTGCCGGGTTGTTGCCCTCAAGCTTGACCCAGATTTCGCTGCCGTTGTCCGGCCCCATGCGCTGAAGCTTGACCAGAGGAGTGTTGCCGATGGTGTGTTCGAGTGTATTCACGATTTTTACTCAATAAAAAAGCCGGGTGGCGCTTCGCTTACCCGGCCTACAAGACGCAGTGATAACTGTAGGCCCGGTAAGCGCAGCGCCACCGGGCGATAAACATCCTAATAACCTATCAGGCTGACTCCGCCAGAGCAACATCCTCGCGCGTCTCGATGCGCTCGTTGCCGTCGTAAATGCGCGCATGCTGCAGGCCGACGAACAGGCGCTCGCCGCGGCTCGGCGGCACGTCATCGCGCATCACCACCGTCAATGGTTCGGTGTACCAGCCCAGCGGCTGTACCACCAATTGGGTGTAGTGACCTTTAGGGCTAGCCTCCAGCACCTGCACCGGCAGCGGTGAATCCAGGCTGGTACGACGGCTGACGTCCACTTCCCACGGGCGCAGGAACAGATCGACCGGCCCCTGGTGCGCGGAGGTATAGCCCAGCGGCCAGCGGTGCGCGCCCACGTGGAACTGCCCGCCGCGAATGGTGCCCTGCAGGCGGTTCACTTCGCCCATAAACTCGAGCACGAAACGGGTCGCCGGTTCGCGCCAGAGCTGCTCCGGCTCGTCAACCTGCTCGATATTCCCTTGGCTCATCACCACCACCCGGTCGGCCACTTCCATTGCCTCTTCCTGATCGTGGGTCACGAAGACGCTGGTGAATTTCAACTCTTCATGCAGCTGGCGCAGCCAGCGGCGGAGCTCTTTGCGCACCTGCGCATCCAGCGCGCCGAACGGTTCGTCCAGCAGCAGGATTTGCGGCTCAACGGCCAGGGCGCGCGCCAGCGCCACGCGCTGCTTCTGCCCGCCGGAGAGCTGCGCCGGGAAACGGTCAGCCAGGTGAGCGAGCTGCACCATCTCCAGCAGTTTCGTCACTTTCGCCTTGATCGTGGCCGCATTCGGGCGCTCACGCCGCGGCAGCACGGTCAGGCCAAAGGCGATGTTGTCGAACACGGTCATGTGGCGGAACAGCGCGTAGTGCTGGAACACAAACCCAACCTTGCGGTCGCGGGCGTGCAGGCGGCTAACGTCGGTGCCGTGAAAGCGGATATGCCCGCTGGTCTGATGCTCAAGCCCGGCGATAATGCGCAGCAGCGTCGTTTTGCCGGAGCCGGACGGCCCCAGCAGCGCCACCATCTGTCCGGAAGGGATATCCAGTGAGATATCGTTCAGCACCTGGGTGCGACCAAAAGACTTCTTAATATTGGCAATCTCAATGCTCATGATTTCCCTCCTGATGCTGACGTTTTTCCTGATTCTCTAAACGCCACTGCACCACACTCTTCAAAAACAGGGTCAAAATCGCCATCAGCGTCAGCAGCGCTGCGGCAGTAAAGGAACCGACGGTGTTGTAGTCCTGTTCCAGAAGTTCAATCTGCAGCGGCAGCGACAGCGTTTCACCGCGAATCGAGCCGGAGACCACCGACACCGCGCCAAACTCGCCGATCGCGCGCGCGTTGGTCAGCACCACGCCGTAAAGCAGCGCCCAGCGGATGTTTGGCAGCGTGACGCGGCGGAACATCTGCCAGCCGGATGCGCCCAGCAGCACCGCCGCTTCGTCCTCGTGGCTGCCCTGGCTTAGCATCACCGGCACCAGCTCGCGCACCACAAACGGACAGGTAACAAAGACCGTCACCAGCACCATGCCCGGCCAGGCGAACATGATCTGCAGATTATGCTCGTCCAGCCAGCCGCCCAGCGGGCCGTTGGAGCCGTAAAACAGCAGGTAAACCAGGCCCGCCACCACCGGCGAAACCGCAAACGGAATATCCAGCAGGGTCAGCAGCAGCTGGCGCCCGGGGAAGTTAAAGCGCGTCACCAGCCAGGCCAGCAGCGTACCGAACACCAGGTTTACCGGAACGGTAATCAGCGCAATCAGCACGGTCAGCCAGATGGCGTGCAGCATATCCGGGTTCGCCAGGTTTTCCAGCGCGGGCATCAGCCCCTTGCTGAACGCCTGGACGAAGATGTAAATCATCGGCACGACGAGAATGAACGCCGAGACCAGCACGCCCGTCCCGATCAGGAACCATTTACCCCAGTTAATGCGGGGCGCGTCATAGCGTTTCAATTGAGTAACTTCCGCCATCAGTGACCTACCACGCGTCGACCAAAGCGACTTTGCAAGGTGTTAATTGAGAACAGCAGCAGCAGCGACGCCGCCAGGATCACCGAGGCAATCGCGCTCGCGGCCGGATAGTCGAACTCCTGCAGGCGCACAAAAATCATCAGCGAGGTCACTTCCGTTTTCCATGCGATGTTTCCGGCGATAAAGATCACCGCGCCAAACTCGCCCAGGCTACGGGTAAACGACAGCGCTACGCCCGCCAGCAGCGCGGGGGACAGCTCCGGCAGCACGACCTTGCGGAAGCTCTGCCAGCGCGTGGCGCCAAGCGTTTCCGCCGCCTCTTCATATTCCGGACCTAGCTCTTCCAGCACCGGCTGCACGGTACGCACCACGAACGGGATGCTGGTAAAGGCCATCGCCACCGCGATGCCGAGCCACGTATAGGTCACTTTGATATCAAACTTCGCCAGCCATTCGCCATAAAACCCGTTGACCGAGAAAAGCGACGCCAGCGTCAGGCCGGCAACGGCGGTCGGCAGCGCAAACGGCAGATCCATCAGCGCGTCGAGCAGCGTGCGGCCCGGGAAACGGTAGCGGGTTAAAATCCACGCCATCAGCAGGCCGAATACGCCGTTAAAAATCGAGGCCACGAACGCCGACAGCAGCGTGACCTTATAGGCCGCTACCACCTGCGGGTTGGTAATCACTTCCCAGTACTGGGACCAGCTCATCTCAGAAAGCTGCATTACCAGCGCGCTGAGCGGCAGCAGTAAAATCAGGCAGACAAACAGCAGGCTGGTGCCGAGGCTCAGGGTAAAGCCCGGCAGCACGCGTCTGGAAGAGACAGCAAACATTACTTACGCCCCGCCGCCAGCAGTTTGTCTAGCTCACCGCCGCTGGCAAAATGGGTTTTCATCACCTCAGGCCACGAGCCGAAATGGTCCTCCACGCGGAACAGGTCGGTCTGCGGGAATTTGTCCTTCAGCGCGTTCATCACCTGCGGGTTATTCACGCGGTAGTAGTAATCCGTGATGATGGTTTGCGCCTGCGGACTGTACAGGTAGTTAAGGTAGGCTTTCGCCGCCTTCTCGGTTCCGTTGGCCTTCACGTTTTTATCGACCCACGCCACAGGGAACTCCGCCAGAATATTGGTTTTCGGGATCACCACCTCGAAGCCCTGCGCTTCGTACTGTTTGCGAATGTTGTTCACTTCCGATTCAAAGCTGATCAGCACATCGCCCAGCCCGCGCTCGGCGAAGGTGGTGGTCGCGCCGCGCCCGCCGGTATCAAACACTTCGACGTTTTTCAGGAACTGGGTCATAAACTGCTCGGTTTTCGCCTTGTCGTTACCGTCAGCTTTGTCCGCCGCGCCCCACGCCGCCAGATAGGTGTAGCGGGCGTTGCCGGAGGTTTTTGGGTTCGGGAAAATCAGCTTTACGTCAGAACGCACGAGGTCGTTCCAGTCGTGGATATTCTTCGGGTTGCCCTTGCGCACCAGGAAGCCCATGGTGGAGTAGAACGGCGAGCTGTTGTTCGGCAGGCGGGTTTGCCAGTCCGCCGGGATCAGCTTGCCCTTGTCGTGCAGGATCTGCACGTCAGTCACCTGGTTGTAGGTCACCACATCCGCTTTCAGCCCCTGCAGGATCGCCAGCGCCTGCTTTGAAGAGCCCGCGTGAGACTGCTTAATGGTCAGCTTGTCGCCGTTATTGTCTTTCGCCCACTGCTGTTCGAACGCCGGGTTAAGCGCGGAAAAAAGCTCGCGGGAAACGTCATAGGAACTGTTCAGCAGCTCGGTTGCCTGCGCCTGTGCCACCAGCAGTAAACCTGCCAGCGCCAGCGTCCCTTTTTTCAGTACAGTAACGGCCATTGCGCACCCTTATAAATGTGATGACTATCTTATAGTCATAATATTTATAACGAGCGTGAAAGGAGTAACGGTTTTATATACCGTTTGGTGATTTGGAAGCAGAAAAGGGAATAAGGGGTGCGGGGAAAATTGCCGGGTGGCGCTAACGCTTACCCGGCCTACGTATGGAGAGCGGTTTACAGCGCCAGCAGGCGCTCCACGGACGGCGCAAAGTAGTAGCCGCCGGTCACCGGCCTGGTGAAGCGCAGCATCGCGTCGCGCTTGCCGTCGGTGTCGCCAAACATGCTCAGCAGTTGCTGTTCGATGTTGTGCAGGCGCGCGCAGTAGGCGCAGAAGTAAAGGCCGTGCGTGCCGCTCGCGGTGCCGTACGGCAGGCTCTGACGAACGATTTTCAGCCCCTTGCCGTCCTCTTTAAGGTCAACGCGGGTCAGGTGAGACGTTACCGGGCGATCGTCGCCGTCGATCTCTTCGTTGGCCTCTTTGGTACGGCCAATCATCATCTCCTGGTCGTGCACGCTCATGCGGTTAAGCTGCTTGAGGTTATGCTCCCAGCGCTGCACGAACACGTAGCTGCCGCCCGCGTCCACGCCGTCTTTGATGACCGCCACGTCGCGACGGATCGCTTCGCCCGCCGGGTTTTCGGTCCCGTCGACGAAGCCGCTCAGATCGCGCTCTTCCACCCAGCGGAAGCCGTGAACCTCTTCCTGAACGTCAATGCTGTCGCCAAACGCCTCAACCGCCGCCTGGGCAACGGAGAAGTTCACGTCGTGACGGAGGGAGAGAATGTGGATCAGCACGTCGTACTGGGTCGCGGGGGCCAGGCCTTTGCCGTAAGGTATAAAGTCCTTCAGCTCTTCAGCGCCTTCGCCCCCGCTCAGCTGGCGCCAGACGGTGTTGCCGAAGGCGACAACCGCGCCGAGGTGCGCGTCAGGGAATTGGTGCTCGAAGGTGGCAAGCTTATCGATAAAAATCTTACTGGCCGCACGCAGGGCATCCACATCCCCTTTAAGATTGGCTTCAATCCAAATCGCCGCACGGCAATGTTCTGGCAAAATGCCGCTCTGAACCTGAGACATCGCTCCTCCTGAAATAAAGATGCCACGTCAGCGTGGCATTGATGGCGGCTATTATACCGATATTTCAGCGAGGCGGTTTGTTCAGGCGCAAATTACTGCTGCCAGATAATTTTGCTCACTTTCCAGTTTTTCAGCGTGTCGTCAGACGGCATCAGCCCTTCCGGCCCGCTCCACTCGCCGGTGAAGAGGTAGCGTATATGCTGGCTTCCTTGCGCCTTACACTCCACCGCCACGCGCTCGTCGGAAGGCACGCTGGTGCAGTTGCCGAAGGCTTTTTTATAGATCTCGCTGAACGGCGTGCCGACCGTCACGCCGCTGGCCGTGGGGATCTCTTCATCCATCACCGCCACGCGGTTTACCGTGCCCTTATCGCCGTTAATCACCAGCGCCAGCTTGTCGCCTTTCAGCGCTTCGAAATAGCGCACGATGTTGCCATTTTCGGTTTTCATGCCGCTGCGCAGGCGGTAGTCGCTGCCCAGAGCGTCCTGGATAGCGTCCTGCTCCAGCGCCGTGGCGGCGGTAATTTTTCCCACGCCCTGCTCGGTCACTTCCGTTGAAGAGCCAAACCAGTTCCACGGATACGCGGCAGACCAGTTGATGGAGGAGAGCGTGGAACAGCCGGTTAGCGCCAGCGGAAGCGCGCATAAAACTAAACGCAGCGATTTCATTGAAACGTCCTTTCTTGTTAATTCAACGCTTGTTGGAGTGCGGCATCGGCAAAAAGTGCCGCTTAATCTTTTTCAGGCTGAAAACAGGCGCGCAGACGAGGGTTGGTCAGCAGCCACAGCAGCGCCACAATATCCGCCACCACCAGCGCGATCCCGATGCCGCTGAGCGGTTCACCGTACAGCCACAGCACCGGCTGCCAGCACAGCAGCGCAATCTGGGCGAGGATCAGCAGCCAGCGCAGCGCGGCCCACAGCCGTGGAATGACCTGCCGCCGACCGCTGCACAAAAACGCCAGCACCGCGGGCACGCCCGGCAGCAGGCCCAGCCAAAACGCGTCATGATCGGGGTAAAACAGATTGAGCAGGGTATCGCCCTGCCCGCGCGACGCGCCGGCCATCACGAACAGCACCCAGGTTCGCGCCTGCAGCAGGAGAACGCACCAGAACAAAAACGGCAGGCGAAGACGGCCGTGGCCGTCATAATCGCCGGGATGAAACTCAGTACTCTTCATCTTCGATCAGGCGCTTTCCTAAACTCAGCACGTCAGAATGCTCGTAGCCCAGGCGCTCGTACATGCCCAGCACCACGTCGTTATCTTCGCGCACCATGATCTGAATTTTCGGGCAGCCGCGGGCAATCAGCTTCTTCTCCAGACGGTTAAGCAGCGCGTTGGCAATGCCGCGCCCGCGAAACTCCGGGTGCACGCCCAGATAATAGGCCGAGCCGCGATGGCCGTCGTAGCCGCCCATCACCGTCCCCACCACTTCGCCGTTCACCTCAGCGACCAGGAACAGGCTGACGTCGTGGTTCAGCTTGCGCTCAATGTCCATTTCCGGATCGTTCCACGGACGCAGCAGATCGCAGCGCTCCCAAAGGGTGATCACCTCTTCGAAATCTTCCTGGCGAAAAACGCGTATCTCCATGGTCTTAACCGCCTTTTCGGGTTTAAAAACAGTGATTATGGCGTGAACGGCGCGTTTAGCCAATAACCGGGGAAAAACTCGCCAAAATTTGGCATAATGTCACTTTGTCACGTATTGAAATGAAAAGTAAAACAATTCTCAATCAGGACTGTCGTAACGCTAAACGCGATACGATATAACACCAGGACCCCAATTTTTACAATTCAGGCCGCATGAGCACATTCAAACCATTAAAAGCACTCACATCGCGTCGTCAGGTTCTCAAAGCGGGGCTGGCGGCCTTAACGTTAACGGGCATCGCACAGCAGGCGCAGGCTAAAGAAGAGGCCACGCTGAAAACCAGCAACGGGCACAGCAAGCCCAAGGCCAAAAAAGCGGGCGCAAAGCGGATTGTGATGCTCGACCCGGGCCACGGCGGGATAGATACGGGTGCTATCGGGCGCAACGGCTCAAAAGAAAAACACGTCGTGCTGGCGATTGCAAAAAACGTCCGGGCGATTTTACGCAGCAACGGCATTGACGCCCGCCTGACGCGCTCCGGCGATACGTTCATTCCCCTGTACGACCGCGTAGAGATCGCCCACCAGCACGGCGCGGATCTGTTTATGTCGATTCACGCCGACGGCTTCACCAACCCTTCCGCGGCGGGCGCATCGGTGTTTGCGCTTTCCAACCGCGGTGCCAGTAGCGCCATGGCAAAATACCTCTCCGACCGTGAAAACCGCGCGGATGAAGTGGCCGGTAAAAAAGCCACCGACAAAGACCATCTGCTGCAGCAGGTGCTGTTCGACCTTGTGCAGACCGACACCATCAAGAACAGCCTCACGCTCGGCTCGCACATCCTGAAGCGCATTAAGCCCGTGCACCGCCTGCACAGTAAAAGCACGGAGCAGGCCGCGTTTGTGGTGCTGAAATCGCCGTCGATTCCGTCGGTGCTGGTGGAAACGTCGTTTATCACCAATCCTGAAGAAGAGCGCCTGCTCGGCACGACCGCCTTCCGCCAGAAGATTGCCAACGCGATTGCCTCCGGGGTAATCAGCTATTTCAACTGGTTCGATAACCAAAAAGCGCACTCCAGGAAACGTTAATGAAACCGAATGCACAGCGGGTAAAAGCGTTCCTGCTACAGCTGCAGGATGAGATTTGCCAAAAGCTGACCGCACTGGACGGCGGTGAGTTTCAGGAGGACAGCTGGCAGCGCGAAGCGGGCGGCGGCGGGCGCAGCCGTGTGCTGCGCAACGGCGGCATCTTTGAGCAGGCTGGCGTGAATTTTTCCCACGTTCACGGCGACGCCATGCCCGCGTCGGCGACCGCTCATCGGCCCGAACTCGCGGGCCGCAGCTTCGAGGCGATGGGCGTCTCGCTGGTTGTGCATCCGCACAACCCGTTCGTGCCCACCAGCCACGCCAACGTGCGTTTCTTCATCGCCGAAAAGCCGGGAGCCGATCCGGTGTGGTGGTTTGGCGGCGGGTTCGACCTCACGCCCTACTACGGCTTCGAAGAGGACGCGGTGCACTGGCACACCACCGCGCGCGACCTCTGCCTGCCGTTCGGTGAAGACGTTTACCCAAAATACAAAAAGTGGTGCGACGACTATTTCTACCTTAAGCACCGCGACGAGCAGCGCGGCATCGGCGGGCTATTCTTTGACGACCTGAATACCCCGGATTTTGATACCGCGTTCGGCTTTATGCGGGCGGTGGGTGAAGGTTTTACCGACGCCTACCTGCCGATTGTCGAGCGTCGTAAAAATACCGACTACGGCGTGCGCGAGCGCGAGTTCCAGCTCTACCGCCGCGGGCGCTACGTGGAGTTCAACCTGGTGTGGGATCGCGGGACGCTGTTCGGCCTGCAGACCGGCGGTCGCACGGAGTCGATTCTGATGTCGATGCCGCCGCTGGTGCGCTGGGAGTACTGCTACGAAGCAAAAGAAGGCAGCCCGGAGGCTGCCCTGAGTGAGTTTATTAAGGTTCGCGACTGGATTTAAATAAACCTGACCCCTCACCCCTGCCCTCTCCCCATAGGGGCGAGGGTGAAAAGACGGCTCAGTGCAGTCCCCTCTCCCCTATGGGGAGAGGGTTAGGGTGAGGGGTAAGGACGTTACAGCGGCTGCGTCTGCGCCTCTACCACCGCCAGCGCCACCATGTTCACAATGCGGCGCACGGAGGCAATCGGCGTTAACACATGCACCGGTTTCGCCACGCCCATCAGCACCGGCCCCACGGTCACCCCTTCAGAGCTGGAGACGCGCAGCAGGTTGTAGCTGATACGCGCCGCTTCCACGTTTGGCATAATCAGCACGTTTGCGGAGCCCTTCAGCGGGCTGTCCGGCATCCGCTCGGTGCGGATGCTCTCCACCAGCGCGGCGTCGCCGTGCATCTCGCCGTCAATCATCAGCTCCGGCGCGCGCTCGCGCACCAGCTCCAGCGTCTGGCGCATTTTGCAGGCCGCAGGCGATTTAGACGATCCGAAGTTAGAGTGCGACAGCAGCGCCACCTTCGGCTCGATGCCAAAGCGGCGCACGGTTTCCGCCGCCATCACCGTAATCTCCGCCAGCTGTTCCGGCGTCGGATCGTCGTTGACGTAGGTATCGGCGATAAAGGTGTTGCCGCTCGGCAGCAGCAGCGCGTTCATCGCCCCGGCGGCATGTACGCCGTCGCGATAGCCGAAGATCTCCTGCACCACGCTGAAGTGCTCGTGATAGTCCCCGATGGTGCCGCAGATCAGCGCATCCGCTTCACCGCGATGCACCATGATCGCGCCGATCACCGTGGTATTGCTTATCACCGCCTTCTGCGCCTGCTCCTGGGTTACCCCGCGACGCTTCATGATCGCGTAGTACTCGTTCCAGTACTCCTTGAAGCGCGGATCGGATTCGTTATTGACGATCTCAAAATCGACGCCCGGTTTAATCTGCAGCCCCAGCTTCTGAATGCGCATCTCGATCACGCTCGGACGCCCGATCAGGATCGGCTTCGCCAGCCCCAGGCTCACCAGCTCCTGAGTAGCGTGCAGGACGCGCGCCTCTTCCCCTTCCGCCAGCACCACGCGCTTCGCGTCGGCGCGCGCCTGGGAGAAGATCGGCTTCATAAAAAGGTTGGTTTTGTAAACGAACTCGGTGAGCTTATCGACGTAAGCGTCGAAATCCTCAATCGGACGCGTCGCCACGCCGGAGTCCATCGCCGCTTTCGCCACCGCGGGCGCGATCTTCACAATCAGGCGCGGGTCGAACGGTTTTGGAATGATGTAGTCCGGGCCGAAGCTCAGATCCTGATCGCCATAGGCGGACGCCACCACTTCGCTCTGCTCGGCGTGGGCCAGCTCGGCAATCGCGTGCACCGCCGCCAGCTTCATCTCTTCGTTGATTGCCGTTGCGCCCACGTCCAGCGCGCCGCGGAAGATGAACGGGAAGCAGAGCACGTTGTTGACCTGGTTAGGGTAGTCCGAGCGCCCGGTGCAGATGATCGCGTCTTCACGCACCGCTTTCGCCAGCGGCGGCAGAATTTCCGGCTCGGGGTTCGCCAGCGCGAGGATCATCGGCGCGCGCGCCATCTTCTTCACCATCTCCTGGGTCAGCACTTTCGGGCCGGAGCAGCCGAGGAAAATGTCCGCGCCGTCGATGACGTCCTCAAGCGTGCGCTTGCCGTCGTCTTCGACCGCGTAGGCAGCTTTGGTTTCCGCCATGTTTGGCTCGCGGCCTTTGTAGATCACGCCCTTGGAGTCGCAGACCACAATGTTGTGCTTCTGCATGCCGAGCGCCACCAGCAGGTTCATACAGGCGATAGCCGCCGCGCCCGCGCCAGAGACCACCATGCGCACGTCGGAGAGGTTTTTCTCCACCACGCGCAGGCCGTTCAGAATGGCCGCGGTGCTGATGATCGCCGTACCGTGCTGGTCGTCATGGAACACCGGAATGTTCATCCGCTCGCGCAGCTTCTGCTCAATGTAGAAACATTCCGGCGCCTTGATGTCTTCCAGGTTGATGCCGCCGAAGGTCGGCTCCAGCGCGGCCACCACGTTGATGAATTTATCGGGATCAAGCTCGTCAACTTCGATATCGAACACGTCGATACCGGCGAATTTCTTGAACAGTACGCCCTTGCCTTCCATCACCGGCTTGCCGGCGAGCGCGCCGATGTTGCCCAGGCCCAGCACCGCCGTGCCGTTGGAGATCACGGCCACGAGGTTGCCGCGCGCGGTGTATTTGTAGGCCGCCAGCGGATCTTTTTCGATCTCAAGGCACGGAGCCGCAACGCCCGGCGAATAGGCCAGCGCCAGGTCACGCTGGGTTGCCAGCGGTTTGGTCGGGGAGACCTGAATTTTGCCCGGGACAGGAAACTCGTGAAAATCGAGGGCACTTTGCTTCAACTGCTCATCCATCTTGTTATTCCTTTCTCGTATCGGTCAAAAAAGGGTGAGATTTAGATCCAGATGCACACCCTGGAGTGCCGCATAGTATCGCCGCAGGCAGCCGCCTAAACTTTGAAGGCTGCCAAACTCTCACCATCGCGAAATAAAAATTGTTATCAATTTATAACAGGCATGTTACCCGTCTCAGAAAGCAATGCCTCCCCCGTCTGCTATGCTTTTTTGTTAAGTCCATCATGATTTTTCCAGAAGTGTGAACTAACGCACTCGGCTAACTCTTTTATTTCCAAGGAGTAATAACTTATGAACCAACTTGACGGCATCAAACAATTCACCACCGTGGTCGCAGACAGCGGCGATATCGAGTCGATTCGCCACTATCAGCCGGAAGACGCGACCACCAACCCCTCGCTGCTGCTGAAAGCGGCGGGGCTTTCCCATTTTAGCCACCTGATTGACGACGCCATCGCCTACGGCAAGCAGCGCGGCAGGACGCAGGAGCAGCAGGTTGCCGAGGCGAGCGACAAGCTGGCGGTTAATTTCGGTGCGGAAATTCTGAAAAGCATACCGGGGCGCGTCTCAACCGAGGTGGATGCCCGCCTCTCGTTCGACAAGGAAAAAAGCATCGCCAAGGCGCGCCGCCTGGTTGAGCTTTATCAGGAGCAGGGAATCGACAAATCGCGCATCCTGATCAAGCTCGCCTCCACCTGGGAAGGGATCCGCGCCGCCGAGGTGCTGGAGAAAGAGGGAATCAACTGCAACCTGACGCTGCTGTTCTCCTTCGCCCAGGCGCGCGCCTGCGCCGAAGCGGGCGTGTTCCTTATCTCGCCGTTCGTCGGGCGCATCTACGACTGGTATCAGGCGAAGCAGCCGATGGACCCGTACGTGGTGGATGAAGATCCGGGCGTGAAGTCGGTCCGCAATATCTACGACTATTTCAAACAGCACCGCTACGAAACCATCGTGATGGGCGCCAGCTTCCGCCGCACCGAGCAGATCCTCGCCCTGGCGGGCTGCGACCGCCTGACAATCTCCCCTGACCTGCTGAAAAAGCTGCAGGAAAGCGAAGAGACGGTGATCCGCAAGCTGGTGCCTACCTCCACCGTGTTACCGAAACCCAAAGCGATGACCGAAGCGGAGTTCCGCTGGGAGCACAATCAGGATCCAATGGCCGTCGAGAAGCTGGCGGACGGCATCCGCCAGTTCGCCGTTGACCAGCGCAAGCTGGAAGACCTTCTCGCCGCCAAACTTTAACCTTGCCACGGAGTGAACTATGTCCCGTAAAGAGCTCGCCAACGCCATTCGCGCCCTGAGCATGGATGCCGTACAAAAAGCCAATTCCGGCCACCCTGGCGCCCCCATGGGCATGGCCGATATTGCCGAAGTGCTATGGAACGACTTCCTCAAGCACAACCCGAACGACCCGACGTGGTACGACCGCGACCGCTTTATTCTCTCGAACGGCCACGCCTCGATGCTGCTCTACAGCCTGCTGCACCTCACCGGCTACGATTTGCCGCTTGAGGAGATCAAAAATTTCCGCCAGCTGCACTCGAAAACGCCTGGCCACCCGGAGATTGGCTACACGCCGGGCGTGGAAACCACAACCGGGCCGCTCGGCCAGGGGCTGGCCAACGCCGTCGGCCTGGCGATTGCCGAGCGCACGCTGGGCGCACAGTTTAACCAGCCGGACCACGACATCGTCGATCACTACACCTACGTATTTATGGGCGACGGCTGCCTGATGGAGGGGATTTCGCACGAGGTCTGCTCGCTGGCGGGCACGCTGGGGCTCGGCAAGCTGATCGGTTTTTACGATCACAACGGCATCTCGATCGACGGGGAGACCAAGGGCTGGTTTACCGACGATACGGCGAAGCGCTTCGAGGCCTACCACTGGCACGTGGTGCACGAAATTGACGGCCACGATCCGGAGGCGGTGAAAAAAGCGATTCAGGAAGCGCAGAGCGTGAAGGATAAGCCGTCGCTGATTATCTGCCGCACCACCATCGGCTTCGGCTCGCCGAACAAGGCGGGCAAAGAAGAGGCGCACGGCGCGGCGCTGGGCGAAGAAGAGGTGGCGCTGACCCGCCAGAAGCTGGGCTGGAAATATCCGGCGTTCGAAATCCCGAAAGAGATTTACCGGGCGTGGGACGCGCGCGAAGCGGGTGAAGAGGCGCAGCACGCCTGGAACGACAAGTTTGCCGCGTACAAAAAAGCGTATCCGGAGCTCGCCGCCGAGTTTACCCGCCGCATGAGCGGTGGCCTGCCGGAGGACTGGGAGGCGAAAACCCAGGCGCTGATTGAAGAGCTGCAGTCTAATCCGGCGAAGATCGCCACCCGCAAGGCGTCGCAAAACACCCTGAACGTTATCGGGCCGCTCCTGCCCGAGCTGCTGGGCGGCTCGGCCGATCTGGCACCGAGCAACCTGACCATCTGGTCCGGCTCGACGTCCCTTAAAGAAGACGTTGCCGGGAACTACATTCACTACGGCGTGCGCGAGTTCGGAATGACCGCCATTGCCAACGGCATCGCCCACCACGGCGGCTTTGTGCCCTATACCGCCACCTTCCTGATGTTTGTCGAATACGCCCGCAACGCGGCGCGCATGGCGGCGCTGATGAAGGCGCGGCAGATCATGGTTTACACCCACGATTCGATTGGTCTTGGCGAAGATGGGCCCACGCACCAGGCGGTCGAGCAGCTGGCGAGCCTGCGCCTGACGCCAAACTTCAGCACCTGGCGGCCGTGCGATCAGGTAGAGGCCGCCGTCGGCTGGAAGCTGGCGGTTGAACGTCACAACGGGCCGACGGCGCTGATCCTGTCGCGTCAGAACCTGGCGCAGATTGAGCGTACGCCGGAGCAGGTGAAAAACATCGCCCGCGGCGGGTACGTTCTGAAGGACAGCGGCGGCAAGCCGGACGTGATCCTGATTGCCACCGGGTCAGAAATCGAAATTACGGTGAAAGCCGCCGAGAAGCTGACCGCCGAAGGCCATGCCGTGCGCGTGGTCTCTCTGCCCTCAACGGATATCTTTGACGCGCAGGACGAGGCGTACCGGGAATCGGTCCTGCCGTCCAGCGTCGCGACGCGCGTGGCGGTTGAGGCGGGCATCGCGGACTACTGGTACAAGTACGTTGGCCTGAAGGGGGCGATCGTCGGGATGCGCGGTTACGGTGAGTCGGCCCCTGCCGATAAGCTGTTCCCGTACTTCGGCTTTACGGTTGAAAACGTGGTAGAGAAGGCGTTGAGCGTGCTTTAGTGCGGTCTTCGTTGCCGGGTGGCGGCTACGCCTTACCCGGCCTACAAAGTCACCAGGTCGCAGGCCGGGTAAGCGACAGCACCACCCGGCAAAACGCCGCCAAATCGTAGGCCGGGTAAGCGGCAGCGCCACCCGGCAAAACGCCATCAAATCGTAGGCCGGGTAAGCGACAGCGCCACCCGGCAAAAACTACCGCGTGATCCACAGCGTGGGCCACGCGTCTGGCCCGTTCCAGCCGTCGCAGCTGGGCTCCTCGGCATACCTCACCAGGCGAAAGCGCTGGCCGTCAAAGCGCCAGCGCGTCTGGATCCCGCAGTCGCCGATGCCGCGCCCCAGCGCAAGCGTGGTTAACTCACGCGTTTTCTCATCAAAGCTGGCGTTCATCAGCTCCATTTCACTCTCCCCGCTGGCGGGCGTAAAGGGCAGGCGCAGCCTGACGCTGCGCGCTGAGAGCGGCTTTTCACGCGACACCACCCAGGCCAGATCGACGGTGTTGTAGGCTCCCGCCTCGCAGCTGACGATCAGCAGCGCCTTATCATCCGTCAGCGCGGTCACGCGTACTTCCCGACGGTTCGGATCGAGCGAGCACTGGCTGTTGTTCATCCGCCAGCTGCCGTAGTCCAGCAGCGCGTTGAGCTCCTCGTGGGTGAGCGGCGTGGGCGTCGGGTTGACGACCGCGACCTTTTTCAGCGCCGGGGCCGGCGGCACGCTCAGGGGCGGCTCAACGCCTTTTTTTATCCACGCCGTTTCGCTGCCGACGCGCTTTTGCTGCGCGTCAATAAACAGCAGCGCGGCCTTCAGGCCGTTCAGCGAGACGATTTGCCTGCCGCCGCGCAGGGTCAGCGCCTGCCCCTCCTGAATCGTTTTCAGGAAGGTGCCGATTGTCGCCGCGTCGTCCGTTTTGAGGTGCCACGGGGTGATTTGCCAGCGCTTCGCATCAAGCCTGAGGGGAGCGCCGTCCAGCAAAAGGCGCGGCGCGATCGCGGGCTCTTTCACCGGCGGCGCGGAAAGCCCGTCGAGGTCGATACGCAGCGTGGCGTCCGTTTTCGCCCCGGCGCTTCGGCTGAGCGACATCACTAAACCGTGGTGCTCTCCGGTGTTGCGGGCAACGCAGAAATTCTGGTTATTGCAGGTGACCTGCCAGTCGGTGAAGCCCTGCTGGGCAGGCGCGGCCTGCGCCCACGTGGCGGGGAACAGGCATGAAAGCAGGAGAATAAAGAGGCAGTGGCGCATGGAAGGCACGATCCCGGAACAAAAATGCAAATCTGGGCGGTATCTTCGTAGCACATCCGGGCCCGCTCAATCGGATTTATCGGATAGATTTATCCGAAACATAACGTCTTATCGTTCGAAAGCGCCGTTCATCAGGCCGGTCGTCTGGAGATACTGCAGTAAAATCACCGCCTTACCGTCCCGGATCTCCCCGCTTTTCACCATCTCCAGCGCGCGGGAGAAGGGTAGCTCCAGCACCTCGATATCTTCATCCTCCACGCCGCCGCCGCGATTAACGCGCTGGGCGTCGTGGTACTCCGCGATGAAGAAGTGCACGATCTCCGTCACGCCGCCGGGGGACATAAACAGCTCGAAGACTTTTTTGACCTCGCCCACCTCAAAGCCGGTCTCTTCCACGGCCTCTTTGCGGATGCACACTTCCGGCTCGTCGTCGTCGAGCAGCCCCGCGCAGGTTTCAATCAGCCGGCCGTCGGGATTGCCGTTCACCCAGGTCGCAATGCGAAACTGACGAATCAACACCACGCTCTGCTTTTCGCGGTTGTAGAGCAGGATGGTAGCGCCGTTTCCGCGGTCATAAACCTCGCGCCTGTGGCGAATGACCTCGCCGTTCTGACGCGCTAAATCGTAGGTAATATTGCGCAGGACAAAGTAGTTTTCGGAGAGGATTTTGTCTTTGATTACGTCAATTTTCAAGGTCATACGGGCTCCACGGCGAAATGAGTGCCTGTAGTCTACGCCGTGAAGCCCGCCTTGTCGCCCGTCGACGCGCTAATGCCCTTTCGGCTGCTCTACCCCGAGCCAGTCCATTATGCCCCGCGCGGCATGACGCCCTTCCGCCATTGCGGTCACCACCAGATCCGCGCCGCGCACCGCGTCGCCGCCCGCGAAGATTTGCGGGTTGGTTGTCTGGTAGCGATAGCGGCTTTCCACGGAGGCAACGATCCGCCCCCACGCGTCGGTATCGACGCCCTCGGCCTGAAGCCAGGGCATCGCGTGCGGGTTAAAGCCAAACGCCATAATCACCGCATCCGCGGGCATCACAAACTCGCTGCCCGCCACCGGCACGGGACGCCGCCGCCCCTGCGCGTCCGCGTTACCCAGCTCGGTGCGCAGCATCCGAATGCCGCTGACGCGCCCGTCCGGGGCAAGTACGAGCTCAACGGGCTGGACGTTAAACTCAAAGCTCGCCCCCTCCTCCTTCGCGTTCTTCACCTCTTTTTTCGAGCCGGGCATGTTGGCCTCGTCCCGGCGGTAGGCGCAGGTGACGTTCGCCGCGCCGTGGCGCAGCGCGGTGCGCACGCAGTCCATGGCGGTGTCACCTCCGCCGAGCACCACCACGTTCAGCCCTTCGGTATGGATAAACGGCTCTCCGTCAGCGGGCGCGAGCCCCATGACGTTGCGGGTGTTCGCCGCCAGAAACGGCAGCGCGTCGTACACGCCCGGCGCGTCCTCGTTTGGAATACCGGCCTTCATGGAGCGGTAGGTGCCCACGCCGATAAACAGGGCGTCGTAGTCGCGCCGCAGCTGAGAGAGCGGTACGTCTTTACCGACCTCGCAGCTCAGCGCAAAGTTGATGCCCATGGCGGTAAAGATCTCCCTGCGCCGCGCCAGCAGGGATTTGTCCAGCTTGAAGGCCGGAATGCCGAACGTCAGCAGGCCGCCAATTTCCGGATGACGATCGTAAACCGTCACGCTCACGCCGTGGCGCACCAGCAGGTCGGCGCACGCCAGCCCGGCGGGGCCCGCCCCGACGATAGCCACCTTTTTATCCACCGGCCGGACGCCGCGCATGTCCGGCATCCAGCCGCTCGCCAGCGCCCTATCCGAGATATAGCGCTCAATATTGCCGATGGTCACCGAGCCGGACGCATCGCGAAGCGTGCAGGCCCCTTCGCATAATCGGTCCTGCGGGCAGACGCGCCCGGTAATTTCCGGTAAACAGTTGGTCTGGTGAGACAGCTCAACCGCGCCCGCAATGTCGCCCACCTTCACGCGATCGATCCACTGCGGAATGTGGTTATGCAGCGGACAGGTCCACTCGCAGATGCTGTGCTCGCCGCAGGTCAGGCAGCGCGAGGCTTCGCGCTGGGCCTGCTCTGCGCGAAACGGCAGGTAAATTTCGTTGAAATGGCAGGCGCGCTCGGCGGCCGCCAGCTTGTCCGGCTCGCCGCGGGTTGGGGTCAGGCGCATCTGCTGCCGCTTGGTTTGCGGCTCATCGCGCTTTACCGCCGCGCCGTGCCAGGGCTGCGCTTCTGAACAGGCCGCACGCTGGCGGCGGGATTTTGCCAGCGCGTCCAGCGCCGCGGGGGTGGCCAGCGTAAGGACGTCCGCCGGACAGTTTTCAATGCAGGCGGGCCCCTGCGGGCGCGTCAGGCAGAGATCGCACTTGTGCGCCGTGGCCTTCACGCTGTCGTTTTCCAGAGGCGTGACGATAATTTCCAGGGTGCCAAACGGGCACGCCACCGCGCAGGCCTTGCAGCCAATGCACTTCTGCTGGTTTACCTGTACGCTGTCGTCGCGCCTCGCAATCGCGCCGTTGGGGCAGCTTTGCGCGCAGGGGGCATTTTCGCAGTGGCGGCAGGTGACGGGATGATTCTTCGCGCCCGAACGCAGGACCGTAATGCGCGGATGAAAATGCTCCTCGCTCAGAACGTGCGCTTCGCCGCTGTGCGCCATTACGCAGGCGACCTCGCAGGCGCGACATCCGATGCATTGCTCACTATCGGCCATAATAAAACGATTCATAATGACACCTGTTTTTGGTTCAATAACCTTATTCTTTGTATGAATACCGTATTAAACCGGGGTGACCTCCTCTGGCAATGTTCAAATGCCCAGAATGGCTCACTTTTCGCAGTGAACCTGTGGCAGATCAATTTTATTCAGGAAGCCGTTTGTGACCGTAAAACGACCCGTTTCAGGGAGCCTGGCCCGGGCTTTCTTTTCGATTATTGTGCTGTCCGTTTTGACCAGCGCCATTGCGCTGCTCACCCTTGCCAGCAGCCAGCGCGATGCGGAAGCGATTAACGTTGCCGGCTCGCTGCGCATGCAAAGCTACCGCCTGGGATATGAAATGCAGCGCGCCAGCCCGGCCATTGCGTCGCACCGTGAAAGCTGGCAGCAGGCCCTTAGCGCCCCGGCGCTGCGGGGGCTGAACCGCTGGTACGTGCCGGAGGACGTTAAGCAGCGCTACCAGCAGCTGCATCTGGCCTGGCAGGAGATGGACGCGCACATCGCCCGCGGGGATATCGACTGGTATCAGAACCACATTGAGGACTTTGTTGGCCGCATTGACGCCTTCGTCCTCGCGCTGCAGCACTATTCCGAGCATAAAATGCAGCGCGTGCTCCTGATCTCCCTGGCGGGAGGGGCGGGAATTTTGCTGCTTACGCTGCTCACGCTGCGGGCGATACGCCGCACGGTCGTTGCGCCGCTCAATCACCTCGTCGCGGCCAGCGAGCGCATTGAGCAGGGACAGTTCGACACGCCCGCGCCGGACACCGCGCTCCCCAACGAGCTGGGCCAGCTGTCCCGCGCGTTCAACCATATGTCCTCCGAGCTTCACACCCTCTACCGCTCGCTGGAGCAGTCGGTGGCCGAGAAGACGCAGCATCTGAACGAGGCCCACCAGCAGCTGGAAATGCTTTTTACTTGTTCGCAGGCGCTGAATACCGGCCAGATAGACGGCCACTGCTTCCGGCATATCCTGCAGATTGTCCATGAATACACCCGGATGAGCTATCTGGAGCTGCGCACCCGCGACGACTGGCGGATCGCGGAAGGCACCGCGCGGCCCGGCGCGCCGATGCAGAGCCTGCCGGTGCTGATGCAGGACACCCTGTACGGCGAGCTGCGCTGGCAGAGCGACGCGGGCGAGGCCCTTGAGCCGCTGATGAAAAGCGTGGCGACCATGCTCGGGCGCGGGCTCTATTTCAACGAAGCCCAAAAGCACTACCAGCAGCTGCTGCTGATGGAGGAGCGCGCCACGATTGCCCGCGAGCTGCACGATTCCCTGGCGCAGGTGCTGTCTTACCTGCGCATTCAGCTTACGTTACTGAAACGCGCCGTGCCGGAGGATAACGCCCCGGCGCAGGCCATCATCACCGACTTTTCCCGCGAGCTGAACAACGCGTGGCGTCAGCTTCGCGAGCTGCTGACCACCTTCCGCCTGACGCTCAACCACGCCAACCTGCCGGCCGCGCTCCAGGAGTCGCTCGATAATCTGCAAAGCCAGACGCAGGCCAAACTTCGGCTCGACTGCCGCCTGTCGTCGCTGGCGCTGGACGCGCAAAAGCAGGTTCATCTGCTACAGATTGTCCGCGAAGCGGTGCTGAATGCCATTAAGCACGCCGGGGCGAGCGAAATCACCGTGAGCGGGATCACCGCCGCCGACGGCACGCACACGGTAGCCATCCGCGATGACGGGATCGGCATCGGCGAGGCCAGCGAGCCGCCGGGGCACTACGGGCTGAACATCATGCGCGAACGCGCGGAGCGGCTTGGCGGCACGCTGCGCTTTTCGCAGCCGGAAACGGGTGGAACAGAGGTCAGCGTCACGTTCTGCACGCCCGTGCCGGAAGAAGGAAAGGCAGGATAATTTACACTATCTCCTTTATTTCTCCACGTTTGGCCCTGGTCTTGCCGCTAAAGTTAGGCGAGCAATAGACAATAACGATATGCAGCAAAACGAGGTCACTTTTACATGGCGAATTTTTTCATCGATCGCCCCATTTTTGCCTGGGTGCTGGCCATCCTGTTGTGCCTGACCGGCGTCCTGGCAATTACGTCTCTTCCCGTTGAGCAATATCCCGATCTGGCACCGCCGAACGTGCGGATCACGGCAAACTATCCCGGCGCCTCGGCGCAGACGTTGGAAAACACCGTTACCCAGGTCATCGAGCAGAACATGACGGGGCTCGACAACCTGATGTACATGTCCTCCCAGAGCAGCGCGACCGGCCAGGCGACGGTTACGCTGAGCTTCACTGCGGGTACGGATCCTGACGAGGCCGTCCAGCAGGTGCAAAACCAGCTTCAGTCCGCGCTGCGCAAGCTGCCGCAGGCGGTGCAGAACCAGGGCGTGACGGTGCGTAAAACCGGCGATACCAACATTCTGACCATCGCGTTCGTCTCCACCGACGGCTCAATGGATAAGCAGGATATTTCGGACTACGTCGCCAGTAACATTCAGGATCCGCTCAGCCGCATTAACGGCGTCGGGGACATCGACGCCTACGGCTCGCAGTACTCCATGCGCATCTGGCTTGATCCCAACAAGCTGAACAGCGTGCAGATGACGGCCAAAGACGTCACCGACGCTATTGAATCACAGAACGCGCAGATCGCCGTGGGCCAGCTCGGCGGCACTCCGTCCGTGGACAACCAGGCGCTGAACGCGACCATTAACTCGCAGTCGCTGCTCCAGACGCCGGAACAGTTCCGCAATATCACCCTACGGGTAAATCAGGACGGCTCCGAGGTGCGCCTGGGCGACGTCGCGACCGTGGAGATGGGCGCGGAAAAATATGATTACCTCAGCCGCTTCAACGGCAATCAGGCCTCCGGCCTGGGGGTTAAGCTGGCGTCCGGCGCCAACGAAATGGCCACCGCCGAGCGCGTGCTGAGCCGGCTGGACGAGCTGTCGCACTTCTTTCCGCACGGGCTGGAGTACAAGGTCGCCTACGAGACCACCTCCTTCGTCAAGGCGTCCATTGAGGACGTGGTGAAAACCCTGCTCGAAGCGATTGCGCTGGTGTTCCTGGTCATGTACCTGTTCCTGCAAAACTTCCGCGCCACGCTGATTCCGACCATCGCCGTTCCGGTTGTGCTGCTCGGCACCTTCGCCGTGCTGTATGCCTTTGGCTACAGCATCAACACCCTGACCATGTTCGCGATGGTGCTGGCGATCGGCCTGCTGGTGGATGACGCCATCGTGGTGGTGGAAAACGTCGAGCGCATCATGAGCGAGGAAGGGCTTTCGCCGCGCGAGGCGACGCGAAAATCGATGGGGCAAATCCAGGGGGCGCTGGTCGGCATCGCCATGGTGCTCTCCGCGGTGTTTATCCCGATGGCGTTCTTCGGCGGCACCACCGGCGCGATCTACCGCCAGTTCTCCATCACCATCGTCTCGGCGATGGTGCTCTCCGTGCTGGTGGCGATGATCCTCACCCCTGCCCTGTGCACAACCCTTCTCAAACCGCTGCACAAGGGCGAGCACCACGGCCAGAAGGGCTTCTTCGGCTGGTTTAACCGCATGTTCAACCGCAACGCCGCGCGCTACGAAGCGGGCGTTGGCAGAGTGTTGCACCGCAGCGTGCGCTGGATGGTGGTCTACGTGCTGCTACTGGGCGGCATGGTCTTCCTGTTCCTGCGCCTGCCCACGTCGTTCCTGCCGCTGGAGGACCGCGGCATGTTCATCACCTCCGTGCAGCTGCCGAGCGGCTCAACCCAGCAGCAGACGCTGAAGGTGGTGCAGAAGGTCGAAAACTACTTCCACACCCAGGAAAAGGATAACGTGGTCTCCGTGTTCTCCACCGTCGGCTCCGGCCCCGGGGGCAACGGCCAAAACGTGGCGCGCATGTTCGTGCGCCTGAAGGACTGGGATCAGCGCAACGCCGATACGGGCTCCTCGTTTGCCATCATCGAGCGCGCCACCAAAGCTTTTAGCCAGATCAAGGAAGCGCGCGTCTTTGCCAGCAGCCCTCCGGCGATCAGCGGCATGGGCAGCTCGGCCGGGTTTGACATGGAACTGCAGGATCACGCCGGAGCCGGGCACGATGCGCTGATGGCCGCGCGCGACAAGCTGCTCGATTTAGCCGGAAAAGATCCGCAGCTCACCCGCGTGCGCCACAACGGCCTGGACGATAGCCCGCAGTTGCAGGTGGATATCGACCAGCGCAAAGCGCAGGCGCTGGGCGTTTCCATCGACGACATCAACGACACGCTGCAAACGGCCTGGGGCTCAAGCTACGTGAATGACTTTATGGATCGCGGCCGCGTGAAGAAGGTTTACGTGCAGTCCGCGGCGAAGTACCGCATGCTGCCGGACGATATCAACCGCTGGTACGTGCGAAATAACGCCGGTGGCATGGTGCCGTTCTCCGCGTTTGCCACGTCGCGCTGGGAAACCGGCTCGCCTCGCCTGGAGCGCTACAACGGCTACTCGGCGCTGGAGATCGTGGGTGAAGCCGCGCCCGGCGTGAGTACCGGCACGGCGATGGACATTATGGAAAGGCTGGTCCAGCAGCTGCCGTCCGGGTTCGGCCTGGAGTGGACGGCGATGTCCTATCAGGAGCGGCTCTCCGGCGCACAGGCTCCGGCGCTGTACGCGCTGTCGCTGCTGGTAGTGTTCCTCTGCCTGGCCGCGCTGTATGAGAGCTGGTCGGTGCCGTTCTCGGTTATGCTGGTGGTGCCGCTTGGCGTCATCGGGGCGCTGCTCGCCACCTGGATGCGCGGCCTGGAAAACGACGTTTACTTCCAGGTTGGGCTACTTACCGTCATCGGCCTGTCGGCGAAGAACGCGATTTTGATCGTCGAGTTTGCCAACGAGATGAACGCCAAAGGGCACGATCTGATGGCCGCCACGCTGCACGCCTGCCGCCAGCGCCTGCGTCCGATTCTGATGACCTCGCTGGCGTTTGTCTTCGGCGTGCTGCCGATGGCGACCAGCACCGGCGCGGGCTCCAGCAGCCAGCATGCCGTCGGGACGGGCGTAATGGGAGGGATGATCTCGGCAACGGTGCTGGCCATCTATTTCGTGCCGCTGTTCTTCGTGCTGGTACGCCGCCGCTTCCCGCTGAAGCCAAAGCCCGAATAACGGCGTGAAATAAAAAAAGGCGGCCTTCGTAGCCGCCTTTTTACTGTGTGATTGTTTCACATTATGGTTATTTTACTTATTTAAGTGCTTCTGCATTTCCTGCTGAATGTCATTTACGAAGCATGTCTTCGATAAAATCTTTCCAGTTCCCCAGTTCACGTTCAATCATAACAGCCTCTCTTATTATTATGCGCATTCTACAAAACCCCATCATCATTGTGAAGACAATTTGACCAATTGCTGCGATTCTTCACGCCTCCCACGCTGTTGATGCGCTAAATATGCGCGTAACGCTTTAAATTTTATGTGACGCATAGCAATAATTTGAAATACCCCTGCGGGTCAGTGAGACATTATTTTCACACCCACTTACATGCCATTTAAACATTTTGGACATCTATGCTTAAATAGTGAGAGCTTATTCGGCGTACATATGTATGCTGAATTAATGTCCAGAATAAATTAAGCGAAAAGCCGGATGTGTTATATTTCACTTAAGGATATATCCTCGAAATTATTGAACATTCAGGCCTCACAGGAACAAAAGGATTCATCATGGTTGTGATGTACGGCATTAAAAATTGCGACACCATCAAAAAAGCCCGCCGCTGGCTTGAAGCCCACAACGTTGAGTATCGTTTCCACGATTATCGCGCCGACGGCCTGGATGCAGAATTTCTGCATAGCGCCATCGGCGAGCTGGGCTGGGAAGCGCTGCTGAACACCCGCGGCACCACCTGGCGCAAGCTGGATGAGTCCCTGCGCGCCGGCATCAATAATGCGGACAGCGCGGCAAACCTCATGCTCGAAATGCCGGCAATCATCAAACGCCCATTGCTCTGCGCGCCAGGGCGTCCTATGCTGCTGGGTTTCAGTGAAACCCTTTATTCAGACTATTTCGTTGAGGTGTAGTGTATGTCATGCCCGGTCATTGAGCTGACTCAGCAGCTTATTCGCCGCCCTTCCCTTAGCCCGGACGACGCGGGCTGTCAGGCGCTCATGATTGATCGCCTGCGCGCCATCGGCTTTACCGTAGAGCATATGGATTTTGGCGACACGCAGAACTTCTGGGCATGGCGCGGCCAGGGCGAGACGCTCGCGTTTGCCGGGCATACCGACGTGGTTCCGGCTGGCGACGCGGACCGCTGGATTAACCCGCCGTTCGAACCCACCATCCGCGACGGCATGCTGTTTGGCCGCGGCGCGGCCGACATGAAAGGCTCGCTGGCGGCGATGGTGGTAGCGGCCGAGCGGTTTGTGGCCCAGCATCCCAACCATAAAAACCGCCTCGCGTTTCTGATCACCTCCGATGAAGAGGCCAGCGCGCACAACGGCACGGTGAAGGTTGTCGAAGCCCTGATGGCGCGCAACGAGCGCCTGGACTACTGCCTGGTGGGCGAGCCGTCCAGCACCGAAGTGGTGGGTGACGTGGTGAAAAACGGCCGTCGCGGCTCGCTGACCTGCAACCTGACCGTTCACGGCGTGCAGGGGCACGTTGCTTATCCTCATCTGGCGGATAACCCGGTACACCGCGCGGCGCCGATGCTCAACGAGCTGGTGGGCATCGAGTGGGATAAAGGCAATGAATACTTCCCGCCAACCAGCATGCAGATTGCCAACGTGAAGGCCGGTACCGGCAGCAACAACGTGATCCCAGGCGATTTGTTCGTCCAGTTCAACTTCCGCTTCAGCACCGAGCTGACCGACGAAACGATCAAAGCGCGCGTCGTTGCGCTGCTGGAAAAATACCAGCTGCGCTACACCGTAGACTGGTGGCTTTCCGGCCAGCCGTTCCTGACGCAGCGCGGAAAGCTGGTGGATGCGGTGGTGAACGCTATCGCGCACTATAATGAAATTAAGCCACAGCTGCTGACAACCGGCGGCACCTCAGACGGACGCTTTATTGCCCGCATGGGCGCACAGGTTGTCGAACTGGGTCCGGTAAACGCCACCATTCATAAAATCAATGAGTGCGTCAACGCGGCGGATTTACAACTCCTGGCCCGCATGTATCAACGTATAATGGAGCAGCTCGTCGCCTGACGGCTGCTTAAGAGGAAAAGCGAATGGATTGGCTGACAAAATACTGGTGGATTCTGGTGTTGGTATTTCTGGTAGGCGTGCTGCTTAACGTGATTAAAGATCTTAAGCGCGTTGACCACAAAAAGTTTCTCGCCAACAAGCCGGATCTGCCTCCGCACCGTGACTTCAACGACAAGTGGGACGATGACGACGACTGGCCGAACAAGGACCAGAAGAAGTAATCTATTCCCCCTCACCCTGACCCTCTCCCCATAGGGGAGAGGGAACTGTCTGGTGCGGTCTTAAGCCCTTACCACTCGCCTTTTCACTCACATAAACTCAACGATATCATCATCATTCGGCTTGCCGCCGCTGAGCGCTTCGTCGAAGTAATGCTTCGGTACGGTGTAGCGCAGATGGTCGAGCGCGAACTGCATGCTGCGGTCGTCAATCGCGTGACCGAGATCGTCAACAATATCCAGCGTCACGTCTCCGCCAGCGCGTATCAGGGCTTCCTGCGCGGCAACCGCATGCGACAGCTCAATCACCCGGTCCTCACCGCCGTGAATCAGGTGGATCGTGGTCTGGGTGGTGGCGCTTGTCGGGAGCGTCCCAAAGCGGCCGTTAAAGGCAATCACGCGCGAGACCAGCCCTGGCTGCGCTTTTACGCTCTCCAGAGACATGATTGATCCCTGCGAAAAGCCGATCAGCGCGGTAGCGTCAGCGCCAACGCCGCTCTGCTTTTGCCAGTAGCGAACCGTGTCGATAAACGCGGGCATAACGGCATCGATGCGCGCCTGGCGGGTCTCTTCCGTCACGCCCTGCACGGAAAACCACTGCCGCCCGTTTGGGCCGCAAGGCTCTACGCCGCCGATGCTGACGATCAGCGCGTCCGGAAAGAGGGGCGCAAACCAGCTGCCAATCTGCCCCATGTTCACGGCATTATCGCCAACGCCATGAAACAGAAGCAGCAGCTGTTTTGCCGGTTTGTCGGGGCTTTGAACAACAAAATGGTCGTGTTTCATGGCGGTCTCCTTAATTGATGACCTGGATTTTACGCCTCTCGGGGGTAATGACCATGCCACTTTACTGAAGAAGTCATTGAAAAAATTGCCATTGCAAAATGTCGGCGCTGAGCCGACGGCTGCGCTTCGCGTCCAGCGTTTCCAGCGCTTCACCCGCCTCCCGGCGAAGCGCGGCAAGCAGGGCCTTTCGCCCCGCAAGCCCCAATTCCCCACAAAGGCGGGCATCATCTTTACGCACCTCGGTTTTCCCGCGCAGGGCGGGAAGCGGCAGGCTAACCGCAAGCAGCAGGCGCGTTAGCGCCGCAACGGACGTCGAAAACGGCCGGTGCGCGCAGGCGAACCCGGCAAGCTCCAGCCAGTCATCATCATTAAGGGTAGCTTCCCAGGCGTCGTCAACGGGGATCTTTTCGTCGTTCCACGCCGAAAGCACGCGCGCGTCGCGGCACAGGCGGCGGTGCTCCTGCTCGCACAGCGCGTGGCCCGCCTCGCTGAGCGGCAGCAGCGCCATCGCCGTAAAGCAGCCGCTGCTGGCCTCGCGGTGGCTGCCCATGCGCACCATCGTAAAGCCGCACCGCTGCCAGAAATGCCACAGCGCGTCGGTATAGCCGAAGCTGACCGAAAGATAGTCCTGGCCGCGGGCGCTCTGTATCAGCGCCTGCCCGATCCCCTCCCGCTGGCGGTGGGGATGCACGGCGATGCGCGTCACCCTGCGCCCCCAAAGCGTCGCCGCAAGGGGCGATCCGCCGTGCGCCGCTAAAGACTGCGCCACCAGGTTTCCGCGCGGGCGTCGAAAACCGGCCCACACCGCGCGGCTGAGATCTGCGCTCAGGCCCCCCTCCTCCACCAGCCACAGCGCGCCCGCAGGCGACGTCCGCGCCTGCGCGATGGAAAAGTGCTGGCCCGGCGCGTCCATCAACCGGCGTAAATCCAGCGGCGACGTGCGGTAATGCGCCGCGCACAGCAGTTCATACACGCTGGCGATGCGCGCGGGGTCGCTTTCCCACGCCTGCTGCTCGAGCGCGGTGAACTGCACCTCGCCTTCAGGCCGGTGGTCAATCAGCGTATCGTCAAAGAGCAGCGCGTTATCCACCACCCGCTCAAGCGGACAGTCCGCCGCCCAGCGAACGGGCGCGGACAATGTATAGCGCCGCAGGCCGTCGAAGCGGGCGCAAAACTTCAGCAGGAATCCCCTGCCCGTGCCTTCATAGCCCTGCACGGTCGTGGTGAACAGCACGCGCGGAAATCGCCGCACAAGCTGCTCAAGCAGCGGACCGGGGATCGCCGCCGCTTCATCGACAATCAGCCAGTCGGCGGTGATTGATGACGCGAGCAGCGCGTCCGGGGCCACAAAGCGGTATTTCTCACCGGCAAAATGGGCAATCACGTCCGTCGCCCCCTTTGCCGGACCGGTGACGATAGCGCTGCGCGGCGTGCGGTTCAGCAGCATGCCGGCAAGGGCCGATTTTCCGCGCCCGCGCGGCGCCGTCACGGCGGCAACGCCGGGCGGCATGCCCAGCAGCGCATCCAGAATGGCGGTCTGCTCGCGCTGCGGCTCACCGGTTGCCGGATGCCAGGCTGGCGCGTCAGAAAGGGAAAGAAGAGGTTGAGCCTGGTGCTGTTGCCACACGATCGCATCTGGATCGGCGGCGATCGTCCGACAAAAGTGGTGAACAAAACGGGGGGTGGCGATCGGCTCAGCGCTGTCGCTCCAGCGCACGGAGTCCGCGTCCGGGCGCTGCGCCCATTCATCAAGCGGTGGGACCAGCAGTACCAGCAGGCTTCCGGCGCGCAGCGTGCCGCTCAGCGCGGCGAAGGCGGTGACGTCAAACCCGACGCGCGCGTCGAAGACGGCGTGGGTAAACTCCCGCCCCAGCAGCCCGCTAACCGTTTTTGAGGCGTTGCCATCCAGCCAGAGCCAGTCGCCCGTAAGACTATCGCGCAGCGCCTGCGCGCGTGAGTCCCCCCACGCGCCATCGCCGCTGAGAACAATCAGCCGACGATGGCCGGTGTGCTGCAGGTGGTTTACCAGGCGTTCAAACGACGCCATCACATGGCTTTGCCGAAGGTATTACACTGCGCCGGATCGCCGCTGTCGAAGCCGCGCTTGAACCACGTGTAGCGCTGTTCGGACGTCCCGTGCGTAAAGCTGTCCGGCACCACGCGTCCCTGGCTCTGCTGCTGGAGCCGATCGTCGCCGATGGCCTGCGCCGCGTTCAGCGCCTCTTCCAGATCGCCGGCTTCAAGCACGCCCTGCTTCTGCATGCTGTTGCCCCACACGCCCGCGAAGCAGTCCGCCTGCAGCTCCATGCGCACCGAGAGACGGTTGACTTCCGCCTGAGAGGCGTTCTGCTGCATCTGGCGCACCTTAGGCTCGATGCCCAGCAGCTTTTGCACGTGGTGGCCCACTTCGTGCGCGATCACGTAGCCCTGGGCAAAATCGCCGTCGGCGCCCAGCTTGCGCTTCATGTCATCATAGAAAGAGAGATCGATATAGACGGTGCCGTCGGCCGGGCAGTAGAACGGCCCCATCACCGACTGGCCGGTGCCGCAGCCCGTGCGCGTTGCGCCGCGGTACATCACAAGCTTAGGCTGCTGATAGGTGCGCCCCATCTTCTCGAACTGCTGGCCCCAGGTATCTTCCGTGGTCGCGAGGATCACGGAGGTGAATTTAGCCGCTTCGTCTTCATTCGGGCTAATGGAGCGCGAGGATTGCTGCTGCTGTTGCAGAGGTTCACCGGTCATCAGGCCGGTTAAATCGACGCCGTAGTAGCCCGCCACCAGCACTACGATAAGCAGAATAATACCGCCCTTTCCGCTCGGTAAGCGAAAGCCCGGGCCGCCCATTGACGGGCCGCCGCCGCTACTGCTGCGTCTGTCTTCTACATTGTCACTTTCACGACGCCCTTGCCAGCGCATAACCACCTCGAAACGATTTCATTATTAATAGCTATGATCGTAGGCGGTTAACGACAAGATTACCATAGTAAACAACGGTAAAACGCCGGAGGAGATGAACCGCCTCCGGCAAGGGGGGAGATTAGTCGAGCTTAACGCCCAAACGGTGCGCAACGGCTTCATAGGCTTCGATCAGCCCGCCCAGGCTCTGGCGGAAACGGTCTTTGTCCATTTTATCCAGCGTTTCTTTATCCCACAGGCGGCTGCCGTCCGGGGAGAACTCGTCGCCCAGCACCACTTCGCCTTTGTACAGGCCGAACTCCAGCTTGAAGTCCACCAGGATCAGGCCCGCATCATCAAACAGCTTTTTCAGCACGTCGTTCGCTTTATAGGTCAGCTCCTGCATGCGCGCCAGGTTCTCTTTGCTCACCCAGCCGAAGGTTTCGCAGTAGGATTCGTTGACCATCGGGTCGTGCATGGCGTCGTTTTTCAGGAACAGATCGAACAGCGGCGGGTTGAGCTCAATCCCTTCTTCGATACCCAGACGCTTCACCAGAGAGCCGGCGGCGCGGTTACGAATGACGCATTCAACCGGCACCATATCCAGCTTTTTCACCAGACATTCCGTATCGGACAGCAATGCTTCCATCTGGGTTGGGATACCCGCTTCGGCCAGCTTGGTCATAATGAAGTGGTTGAACTTGTTGTTCACCATGCCTTTACGATCGAACTGCTCAATGCGCGCGCCGTCCCCTGCTGACGTATCATTGCGGAACTCGAGCACCAACAGATCCGGGTTCTCCGTGCTGTAAACGGTTTTCGCTTTGCCACGATACAACTCAGCTTGCTTCTGCATCTTCATTACTCCTGGTGTGAAATGGGTGTTCAAAACGGGGAATATTATGCCACGCACACGTTTGCGTAGCACGAAAATAAAAAGGGCTGGATTAACCAGCCCTCACATTTATTTGTTGAACGCAGCCTGGAAGACCGCCACCAGCGCATCGTTCTGCGACTGGGTCAACGTGTGGCCTTTTGGATCGATGAACTGCAGGCTACTGCGGTTATCGAGGTCGCCGACCTGAATTTTGTAGTCGCCGGAGGCCAGTTTCGGATCGCTTGCACCCAGCTCCTGCCACGCGCTGTCGGACAGCGGCTTGTAGGTGGCCGTGATGCTACCCGTAGAACGCGTGGTATCGGACACCTTCATGCCCACTTTTTCCAGCGTCGCAGGCAGCTTCTGCCAGGTCTGGTTAAACGGTGCACGCACCACCAGCATTGGCAGGCCGGTATCGTCGGCCGCGCTCTGGACATCAAACGTCGTCCCGCTGCGGTTCTGGGCCGCGTTCGCGGCGTCGGTAGCATTCTTATCGAGACCGGCCGCAATGACGTTCAGCATTTCAGTGCTGTAACGCTGCAGAGAGGACGCGTCGGCAACCGGTTTACCCGCCTGCTCCAGGTTCAACAGCTTGACGGTCACCGCCTGCTGATAGCCCTGTGGCTTAACGGAGACCTGATAGCGACCGCGGTACTGCTGGTCCTCATCCAGACGGTTCCACTCGATCCAGTCCGTGGTTAACGTCTGGCTGGCGTCGTCGCGCTTATCAATCGTGTAGTTTTTCGACTGAATCACGCTGACAACCTGCGGCCACAGCGAGGTGCCGCGCGCGCTTTCAACCATCAGAGAGGCCGTGTCACCGGTGAACTGGGTACGCGCGCCGCTCACCAGCGCCAGAGGCTGTGCCGGTGGGCGAATATCGAGCGCTTTACCGACCAGACCGCTGCCGTTGGTCACGGGGATGTTGTAATCACCGTTCTGGATCGGCAGGATCATGCCAGCAGGGGCGTGAAGTTCAGCAAGCGGCGTCGCATCCAGATAGGATTCGTCACCGCTCACCTGGCGCTTGTAGCGCGAGTCTGAACTACAGGCAGCGAGCAGCATAATAAGCGAAACACCCGCAACCTTCGCCAGGCGCGACTTCTGTACTGAATAAGCCATCAAATCTCCCTAAACTTTACAGCAAACCGGCATGTTTCAGCGCGCCAGTGACGATGTCGCGACCGTGGTCGGTAATCGGCGTCATTGGCAGGCGCAGCGTATCGGTTGCTACAAGTCCCAACTCCTTACATGCCCATTTCACTGGGATCGGATTGGGTTCGACAAATAATTTATTGTGCAGCGGCATCAGACGCTGATTAATCACGCGAGCGTCATCAAAGTGACCGGCCGCCGCGAGCTTACACATTTCAGCCATATCACGCGCTGCAATGTTGGCAGTGACGGAGATGACGCCGTGACCGCCCAACTGCATAAAGTCCAGCGCCGTCGCATCATCGCCGCTCAGCAGGATAAAGTCGTCTGAAACCAGCTCTTTGATCTGGTGAACGCGGCTTAAGTTCCCTGTCGCCTCTTTAATCCCGATAATATTTTTGACTTTCGAGAGACGGCCAACGGTTTCCGGCAGCATGTCGCAGCCGGTGCGGGACGGCACATTATACAGAATTTGCGGCAAGTCAGTATGTTCAGCGATGGCTTTGAAGTGCTGGAACAGACCTTCCTGAGTAGGACGGTTGTAATACGGCGTGACCGTCAGGCAGCCGACAATGCCGCTGTCGTTGAAACGTTGGGTCAGGCTGATAGCTTCTGCGGTGGCGTTAGCGCCGGTTCCTGCAATGACAGGAATACGTCCGTCAGCCAGTTCGAGGGTCAGCATCACGACGTCGCCGTGCTCTTCATGGCTCAGCGTTGCAGATTCACCGGTAGTCCCTACCGAAACGATCGCCGAGGTTCCATTGGCGACATGATAATCAATGAGCTTCTTCATGCTTGACCGGCAGACATTACCTTTTTCATCCATCGGTGTAACAAGCGCGACAATACTTCCCGTGAACATGGGCCATCCTCTGTGCGAACAAGAGCCTCAATGTTACGTTTGGAACTGTAATAAAAGCAAGCGACCTGAGGCCCTCAGGCGGTTGTATGCATGTTTTTTTTATGCTTTCCTTAGGAAGACTTAACCAAGCAAAGGAAGAACGGGTTTGACAACCTCATCACAACATTACCTGGTTATCACCGCGCTGGGTGCCGACAGGCCGGGTATCGTGAATACCATTACCCGCCACGTAAGCAGCTGCGGCTGCAACATTGAAGACAGCCGTCTGGCTATGCTTGGCGAAGAGTTCACGTTTATCATGCTGCTTTCCGGCACGTGGAACGCCATCACGCTGATCGAATCGACCCTGCCGCTGAAGGGCGCAGAGCTGGATTTGCTGATCGTGATGAAGCGCACAACCGCGCGGCCGCGTCCGGCGATGCCTTCTACCGTGTGGGTGCAGGTTGAAGTGCCTGATTCCCCGCATCTTATCGAACGCTTTACCGCGCTGTTTGACGGCCACGAGATGAACATTGCCGAGCTGGTTTCCCGCACCCAGCCGGGCGATGAAAACGCGATTCCCACGCTGTTTATTCAAATTACCGCTCACAGTCCTGCCTCACAGGATGCATCAAATATCGAGCAAGCGTTCAAAGCCCTCTGTACAGAATTAAACGCGCAGGGCAGTATAAACGTCGTAAATTATTCGCAGCATGAACAGGATGGAGTTGAGTAATGAACCCACTGAAAGCCGGTGACATCGCACCGAAATTTAGCTTGCCGGATCAAGACGGTGAGCAAGTAAATTTGACCGACTTCCAGGGACAGCGTGTTCTGGTCTATTTCTACCCGAAAGCCATGACCCCAGGCTGTACCGTGCAGGCCTGCGGCTTACGCGACAACATGGATGAGTTGAAGAAAGTCGGCGTAGAAGTGCTGGGTATCAGCACCGACAAACCCGAAAAGCTGTCTCGTTTTGCGGAAAAAGAGGTCCTGAACTTCACTCTGCTGTCTGACGAAGACCACCAGGTTTGCGAGCAGTTTGGCGTCTGGGGCGAGAAGTCCTTCATGGGCAAAACCTATGACGGCATTCACCGCATCAGCTTCCTGATTGACGCTAACGGCAAAGTTGAACACGTGTTTGACGACTTCAAAACCAGCAATCACCACGACGTGGTGTTGAAGTGGCTGAAAGAGAGCGCGTGATACTTTTGTGCCGGGTGGCGCTGCGCTTACCCGGCCTACATTCCGTGTGTAGGTCGGGTAAGGCGAAGCCGCCACCCGACAAAATCTACTTCTCTTCCACCGCCGGCACGTCCGGCCACGCGTGAACCACGGCTTTGATCAGCGTCGCCAGCGGAATCGCAAAGAACACGCCCCAGAATCCCCACAGCCCGCCGAAAATCACCACCGATAAAATAATCACCAGCGGGTGCAGGTTTACCGCCTCGGAGAACAGCACCGGCACCAGCAGGTTGCCGTCCAGCCCCTGAATGATCAGGTACACCGCGAAGCAGCTCCAGAACTCGGTGCCAAGGCCGAACTGGAACAGCGCAACGCCCACCACCGGAATGGTCACCACAAAGGCGCCGATGTACGGAATCAGCACCGAAAGCCCCACCAGCACCGCCAGCAGCAGCGAGTAGTTGAGCCCAAAAATCAGGAAGCCAATCCACGTCGCCACGCCCACGACGATCATCTCCAGCACCTTGCCGCGAATGTAGTTGGTGATCTGCTGGTTCATCTCCTCCCACACCTGCCCCGCCAGGCCGCGGTTGCGCGGTAAAATGCGGCGCACGGCGTTAAGCATCTGCTCTTTATCCTTGACGAGGAAGAAGACCATCAGCGGCACCAGCACCAGGTACACCGCCAGCGTCAGGAGCCCCACCAGCGAGGCCAGAGAGTATTTCACCACCGAGTCGCCCATGGTCATGATGCGGGCGCGCATGTTTTCCGCCATCGCGTCTATAATCCCGGCGTCCATCAGCGCGGGATAGCGGCGCGGCAGCGTGGCGGCAAAGTCAGAGAGCTTGTTCAGCATGCCGGGCATGTCGCGGATAAGGTAAATCCCCTGCTGCCAGGCGACGGGCATTACGACGAACGACATCAGCAGCAAAATGCCGACGAACAGTACCAGCACGATGCTGGTCGCCCAGCGGCGGGAGCAGCCGACGCGCTCAAGCCTCGCCGTTGGCCACTCCAGCAGATATGCCAGCACTATCGCCACCAGCAGCGGAGCCAGCAGGCCGCTAAAGAAGAAGAGAATGCCGAACCCGGCAACCAGAATAACCAGCAGAGCAATGGCTTCCGGGTCGCTAAACCGGCGGCGGTACCACTGCATTAACATTTCGAGCATGCAACCCTTCCCTGCAACGGACGGCGGAATGGAAAGGAGGAATTGTATCTAACTGTCACAGAAAAGCCTTTCCTTTTTGACGCTTCGTCACGAAATGCAAAACCCTGATCAATGGGATTTTCTTCACGCGCCAACACGGCTACACTCGCAGAGCAGTGGAGATGAACGTTCGACGGGATCGTCGGTCAAATTAGCACATCCAAAATACAGGACAGTGGTTATGTTCAGGCAGTTGAAAAAAACGCTGGTTGCAACACTTATCGCCGCACTGACGGTTGGCCAGGTTATGCCCGCATTCGCCGACTCGGCCGATTCATTGCCGGATATGGGCACCACGGCAGGAAGCACGCTCTCCATTGGCCAGGAGATGCAGATGGGTGATTACTACGTTCGCCAGCTTCGCGGCAGCGCGCCGCTGATCAACGATCCGCTGCTGGTGCAGTACATCAATGGCCTCGGCATGCGCCTTGTCGCCCACGCCGACTCGGTGAAAACCCCCTTCCACTTCTACTTAATCAATAACGACGAAATCAACGCCTTCGCCTTCTTCGGCGGCAACGTGGTGCTGCATTCGGCGTTATTCCGCTATTCCGATAACGAAAGCCAGCTGGCGTCGGTAATGGCGCACGAAATTTCGCACGTCACGCAGCGCCACCTGGCGCGCGCCATGGAAGACCAGAAGCGCAACGCTCCGCTGACGTGGGTCGGCGCGCTGGGTTCGATTTTGCTGGCGATGGCCAGCCCGCAGGCGGGAATGGCGGCGCTGACCGGCACCCTGGCGGGAACGCGCCAGGGCATGATCAGCTTCACGCAACAAAACGAACAGGAAGCGGACCGCATCGGCATTCAGGTATTACAGCGCTCGGGCTTTGACCCGCAGGCGATGCCAAGCTTCCTTGAGAAGCTGCTCGATCAGGCGCGGTACTCCACGCGTCCACCGGAGATTTTGCTGACGCACCCGCTGCCGGAAAGCCGCCTGTCGGACGCGCGAAACCGCGCCAACCAGATGCGTCCGGTGGTGGTGCAATCCTCGCAGGATTTCTTCCTGGCGAAGGTGCGCACCCTCGGCATGTATAACTCCGGGCGTAACCAGCTCACCAGCGACCTGCTGGACGCGCTGGCAAAAGGCAACGTGCGCGAGAAGAACGCCGCGCAGTACGGTCAGGCGCTTCAGGCTATGGAGGCCAGCCGGTACGACGAGGCGCGCAAAGCGCTCCAGCCGCTGCTGTCCGCCGAGCCGAACAATCCGTGGTATCTCGATCTCTCCACCGATATCGACCTGGGGCAGAAAAAGGCCACCGAGGCGATTAACCGTCTGAAAGGGGCGAAGGATATCCGCACCAACCCGGTGCTGCAGCTTAACCTGGCGAATGCTTACTTACAGGGCGGGCAGGCCAAAGAGGCGGCGACGATCCTCAACCGCTACACCTTTAACAATAAAGACGACCAAAACGGCTGGGACCTGCTGGCGCAGGCCGAAGGGCAGTTGGGCAATCGCGATCAGGAGCTGGCCGCGCGCGCCGAAGGGCTGGCCCTTGCCGGACGTCTGGATCAGGCCATTTCCCTGCTGAGCAGCGCCAGCTCGCAGGTCAAGCTCGGCAGCCTGCAGCAGGCGCGCTACGACGCGCGAATCGATCAGCTGCGCGGCTTGCAGCAGCGCTTTAAGCCGTACGAAAAGATGTAATAAAGGAGACGTTTAGTCATGACAGACGCGGTAAAAATCTACCACAACCCACGCTGCTCAAAGAGCCGCGACACGCTCAGCCTGCTGAAGTCTAACGGCGTTGATCCTGAGGTGGTGCTGTACCTTGAGACGCCGCCGGACGCGCAGACGATTCAGCAGCTCCTGCAGATGCTGGGCATGGGCAGCGCGCGCGAGCTGATGCGCCAGAAAGAGGATCTGTACAAGGCGCTTAACCTGAGCGATGCGCACCTCACCGAAGCGCAGCTGGTTCAGGCGATGGTGGACAATCCAAAGCTGATCGAGCGCCCCATCGTGGTGGCAAACGGCCAGGCGCGCATCGGTCGCCCGCCGGAAAGCGTGCTCGACATCCTCTAATCTTCACGCCGCAGCGCTTCCAGAAAGGCCTGCGGCGTCTTCTCTCCCAGCTTTTTCTGCGCTTTTCCCCGGTTGTAGCACTCGCACAGGCCGATCAGCAGCGATCCGGCCTCCTCTACATTCACGCGCGGAATGATATCGGCTAACGGCAGCGTCACCTGCAGGGTATTCTGTTTTTCCGGGTGCGCGTTAACGGCGATGTTTCGCCCGGTCAAAGCGATTTCGAAACCGAAAGTCTCAATAGATTGTATATCAGCCGGACAGGCCTCCAGCAGCGCCGTCGTCCAGCTAGCCAGCAGCGGCTGCGATACGCCCGCATACAGGCGGGCATAGCACCAGCCGCTGATCGGCTCGCGCGCCCACAGCAGATGCTGCTCGCCGCCGTCATCCATATGCAGCGACAGCGGCACGTGGTGCAGCACCAGCCGGTGCGGCATAACGCCCGCCTTTAGCGCCTTGACGCCCTGCGGCAGCGCGCCCTTCTGCTTCACCGCGACGGGCTTCAGGTAGCGGTTCAGCGTTGCCCGGGAAACGGCGATCCCCAGCCCGTCGTTGACCAGATGCAGCAGCTCATCCAGCGGCGCGCCGGTCGCATCGCGCAGGGCATTGATCAGCGCCACCTGCTCCTGTCTCAGTGCTTTGTGTATCACTTTTGGCGTGGTCAGATTATCAGAAACCTGCCTGCGGTTACGCCAGCGCCGGACCGTGGTCACGGAGATCCCCAGCTCGGCGGCAAGCTCTCTGTCGCTTTTATCCGACTGCTGGAGATAGCGCCGGACCCGCGGCGTGGTGGTTGCATTGGCGTGCAGTTTAATTTCCATCGCAAAAGTCCGTTAACCAATCTTGTGAGATTTATATTGCTGCGGCGAATGCTTTGTGACCGATTTCACCTTTCGCCCGCCGCGCTTCACTGATAATCCACAGACATAACACAAACAACGCCACTCAATCTTGTACGGAGTTCACAATGAACAATGTTCTGGGATTTCTTGAAGCAAAACTGATGCCTCTGGCGGCCAAAACGGCCCAGCAGCGTCATCTGGGGGCCATCCGCGGCGCCTACGTTTCATTCATGCCGTTTATTATCGTCGGCTCCATTCTGCTGGTGATCTCCTCGTTTCCGAACCAGGCCTACCAGCAGTTTATGTCCCGGGCCTTCGGCGAGAGCTGGAGCGCCATTATCGAAATTCCGTTCAACGCGGTGTTCTCCACCATGTCGCTGTTCATCAGCTTCCTGGTGGCGTTTCGCCTGGCGGAACACTACGGCGAGGACCGCATCTCCTGCGGCATTCTGTCGCTGGTCGCCTTCCTGATCCTGACGCCGTTCATCAAGGTGGCGGAAAACGGCGGCATCACCGTGATCCCGGTTGAATGGATTGGCAGCAAAGGGCTTTTCGTCGCAATGATCGGATCGCTGCTGTGGACGGAGCTGTTCTGCTGGCTGAAGCGCAAAAAGCTGGTGATCAAAATGCCGGACGGCGTACCGCCTGCGGTGCAGGAATCTTTCGCCGCGCTGATCCCGGCGCTGCTGGTAATGATTCTGGTGCTGATGATCCGCATCGTCTTTGAAAACACCCACTACAACACCATTCACCAGTTCATTTACGAGGTGGTCGCCACGCCGGTGCGCCACTACGGCACCTCGTATTTCGGCGCGCTGATGACGGTGTTCAGCATCACGATCCTGTGGTCAGTGGGCATTAACTCCGGGTCGATGATCAACGGCATTATCCGTCCGCTGTGGATGGAAAATCAGACCGACAACATCGCCGCCATTCAGGCGGGCGTGACGCCGCCGCACATCATTTCCGAGCAGTTTTTTGACATGATCTGGATGGGCGGCGCGGGCGCAACGCTGTCGCTGGTGATTGCGATGCTGATTTTTGCCCGCAGCAAAAATATGCGCGAAGTGGCGCGCCTCGGCGCGGGCGCGTCGGTGTTTAACATCAACGAGCCAATTCTTTTCGGCCTGCCGGTGATCATGAACCCAATCATGCTCATCCCGTTCAACCTGGTGCCGCTGGTGCTGGTCACCGTGCAGTACGTCGCGATGAAAATTGGCGCGGTCGCCGTTACCACCGGGGTCTTTATCCCGTGGACGCTGCCGCCCGTCATCAGCGGCTTCATCGTCACCGGCCATCTGAGCGGCAGCGTTATGCAGCTCATCAACCTGCTGATTGGCGCGATGCTATACCTGCCTTTCATGCGCATTCTGGACAAACAGTACCGCGCCGCGGAGATTGCCACCGTGACGCAGCCCGATACCACCCTTGCAAAACAGGAGTAAAGCATGTGGGGAATTATCGCCACCTGGCGAATGGCGCTGGAAGGCGTCACGGAATCCGCGTCAGCCCTTTCGGCAGGAAAGCCGGTCGCCGAGGCGGTGGTTGACGCCGTCGCGGCGGTAGAAGACTTTCCGTTTTATAAATCCGTCGGCTACGGCGGCCTGCCGACCGAAAACGGCGAGGTGGAGCTGGACGCGGCCTACATGGACGGCGATACGCTGGCGTTTGGCGCCGTGGGGAATCTGGTGGATATCGCCAATCCGGTGCGCGTGGCGCACGCGCTGAGCCGCCAGCGCTACAACAGCCTGCTGGTCGGCCAGGGCGCGCGCGAATGGGCGCTGAGCCAGAGCTTTGCCGATAAAACCATGCTCACCGACCGCGCCATGCAGCACTATCGCAAGCGCTGTCGGGAAACGCTCGATAAGGGACTAAGCCCGTACGACGGTCACGACACGGTGGGGATTATCGGCCTGGATAAGCGGGGGTCGATGAGCGTCGCCACCTCCACCAGCGGCCTGTTTATGAAAAAGCGCGGCCGCATTGGCGATTCGCCGATTATCGGCTCGGGCTTTTACTGCGACAGCGAAACCGGAGCCGCCACCGCCACGGGCGTCGGCGAAGACCTGATGAAAGGCTGCACCAGCTATGAGATCGTCCGCCGCATGGCGGGAGGCATGTCCCCGCAGCAGGCGGCTGATTCGGTAGTGTTCGAGCTTGAGGACAGGCTGATGTCGCGCTTCGGGCGCGCGGGGGATCTCTCCGTCGTCTGCATGAACAGGCAGGGCGAGTTCGGCGCGGCGACCAATATTAAAACCTTCTCGTTCGTGGTCGCCACCGCGCGCCAGCCGCTGACCGTATTTCGCGCCGAACGCCAGCGCGAGAAAACGCACTATCAGCCCGTGGATGATGAGTGGATGCAGGCCTACGCCGAGCGCATTCGCGCCCCGATCGAGGAGGAAAAATGATGAACTGGCAACTTATTACCGAGCTATCAGAGGCCGAAGCGCACAGCCATCTGATTGCCCGAACGGACTCTGCGCTGCTGCCGGAGACCGCGCTTATCGCCGAAATGCGCCAGCAGACCGCCGTCGCCGACGCGCGGTTTGGCTGCGCGCCTTTTGCCCGCATCACGCTGCTGCCGGAGGCGCTCTGGCACGATAGCCTGACCGAAGGATTGCTCGCCGCGCTGCGCCCGCTGCTGGCCTCCCCCGTCAGCGAGCGCGTCGTGATTGACGTGACCAACGTCGACGATACCGTGCTGGCGCAGCTGCTGCGCTTTCTGTTCAATCAGGCGCATCGCCTGACGGACCTGCAGCTGAAAAAAACAGACGCGTCCGCCGTGCGCCTGCGCCATATCTCGGCGCTATGCCTGCCCGAGCAGCGGGAAAGGCTGACGGAGGTTTTCCGCCAGCAGCACGCCATCGCCAAAGGCATGATTGCCGCCAGGCGGCTGGCGGATCTGCCGTCCGATATCTGCACGCCGCAGCGTGTGGTCGAAGAAGCGCAGCGGCTGTGCGCGGCGTTCCCCGCCCTGTGCTGCGAGGTGCTGGATGAAAAACAGATCGTTGATGAAGGCCTTGGGCTGCTGCACGCCGTGGGGAAAGGGGCAACCTGCCCGCCGCGCCTGCTGGCGATACATTACGAAGGCGCGGCCAACGGTCCGGCGCGCTGCTACGTGGGCAAAGGCATCACCTTCGATACCGGCGGCCTGTGGCTGAAAGAAGGCGCGGGCATGTACACCATGAAGTACGACATGTGCGGTGCGGCCAACGTGCTGGGATTGATGCTCACCGTCGCCTCGCTCGGCCTGCCGGTGCGCATGATGGGCGTGCTGGCGCTGGCGGAAAACGCCATCGGGCCGGACGCTATGCAGCCGGGCACGGTGGCGCGCGCCTGCAACGGCCTGACCGTTGAAATCAATAATACCGATGCCGAAGGGCGGCTGGTGCTGGCCGACGCCATCGCCTGGGCCAGCCAGCGCCATCCGCAGGCGCGCTATATTATTGATTTGGCGACATTAACGGGCGCGGTGGTAAAAGCGCTGGGATATGAGCTGAGCGGCCTGATGACCCAGGACGAGCCGCTGCGTCAGGCGCTAACGCTTGCAGGAAAACGGAGCGGAGACGAGGTGTGGTCCCTGCCGCTGGATGCGAGGCTGAAAAAGCAGACCGAGAGCGCGATTGCCGATCTGTGCAATACGCCGACCAATAACGCGGCGATCAGCGCCTCGGCGGCCTGGCTGCTGCACCATTTCTGCCCGCCGACGATCCCGTGGGCGCATCTGGACATCAGCGGCACGGCGCTGTGGCGAGAAGGCGGCAGAAGCGTGGCGTCGGGACGGCCGATTCCACTTTTGGTTGAGCATCTGATGGGAGATTTTTAAGCCCGGTGGCGCTGCGCTTACCGGGCCTACAAGGCGTGATGGGTTTTCGTAGGCCGGGTAAGGCGCAGCCGCCACCCGGCAAAAAAACTCAAAGCTTAAGAATATCTTTCACAAACGGAATGGTCAGCTTGCGCTGGGCGGTTATTGAGGCGCGATCGAGCTGATCGAGCGTATCAAACAGCGTGCGCATTTCCCTGTCCAGGCGCTTCAGCAGGAAGCGCCCCACGTCCTCGGGGAGCTCAAACCCGCGCTGCTTTGCGCGCAGCTGCAGCGCCTGAAGCTTATCTTCGTCGGAGAGCGGCTGTAGCTTGTAGATTTGCCCCCAGTCCAGACGCGAGGCCAGATCCGGCAGGCCAAGATTAAGCTGGCGCGGCGGACGATCGCCGGTGATCAGCAGCCGGGTTTTGCCCGACTCCAGAATGCGGTTGTAGAGGTTGAAGATCGCCATTTCCCACGGCTCATCCCCCGCCACGCACTCAATATTGTCGATGCAGACCAGCGAGAGATGTTCCATTCCCTCGAGCACTTCCGGTACGAACCAGGTGCGCTTGTCCAGCGGTACATAGCCCACCGCGTCACCGCGGGCGGAAAGCTCCGCGCAGGCGGCATGCAGCAGGTGGCTGCGCCCCGCGCCCTCGCGTGACCAGATATAGATGTATCCGCTGTGATCCTGGCGCAGCACGTTTTGCAGTGCAGCCAGTAAAGAGGGGTTATCGCCCGGCCAGAAACTTGAAAAAGTCTCATCGTCAGGGAGATAAAGTGGCAGAGAGAGCTGTGCCGGTCCGTTCAGAAATACCTCAACCAGATCTGACTAAAAATCGGCAACGAGTTTAACACGGAACCCGCAAGGAGAGAACCGGGCGATCCCTCGCCCGATATTTCGATCAATGCGGTGCTTTTTCGCTTTCGTCAGCGTCCAGTACCACCTCTTCCGGGCGGATCACCGAGATCAGCTTGAAAATCAGGCTCAGGCACACGCCGACGATGGTCGCCAGCGCCATGCCCTTCAGCTCCGCCGCACCGATGTGGACCTTCGCACCGCTCACGCCGATGATCAGGATAACGGACGTCAGGATCAGGTTCTGCGCCTTGCTGTAATCCACTTTAGATTCGATCAGCACGCGGATACCGGATGCGCCAATCACCCCGTACAGCAGCAGGGACACGCCGCCCATCACCGGAACCGGGATGATCTGAATCGCGGCGGCCAGCTTGCCCACGCAGGAGAGCAGAATGGCGATGATTGCCGCCCCGCCGATCACCCAGGTGCTGTATACGCGGGTAATCGCCATCACGCCGATGTTTTCGCCGTACGTGGTGTTGGGCGTAGAGCCAAAGAAGCCGGAGATAACCGTCGAGATGCCGTTAGCGAACATGGAGCGGTGCAGGCCCGGATCGCGAATCAGATCGCGCTTCACGATATTCGCCGTCACCACCAGGTGCCCGACGTGCTCGGCAATCACCACCAGCGCCGCGGGCAGAATGGTGAAAATAGCAAACCACTCGAAGCGCGGCGTGTAGAAGGTTGGCAGCGCGAACCAGTGCGCCTCGGCAATCGGCGTGGTATCAACGACGCCCATCGCAAAGGAGAGCGCATAGCCCGCCAGCACGCCGATCAGAATCGGGATAATCGCCATAAAACCGCGGAACAGCACGGAGCCGAACACCGTCACGCCCAGCGTCACCATGGAGATAATAATGGTTTTGGAATCCGGCGACTGACCGTCTGCGGGCAGCAGGCCCGCCATGTTTGCCGCCACGCCCGCCAGCTCCAGACCGATGACGGCAACGATTGCGCCCATCGCCGCAGGCGGGAACATCACGTCCAGCCAGCCGGTACCGGCTTTCTTCACGATGAACGACACCAGGCAGAAGAGCACGCCGCACATAATAAAGCCGCCCAGCGCCACCTCATAACCCAGCGGCAGCAGCAGTAAAACCGGCGAAATAAACGCAAAGCTGGAGCCCAGATAGGCAGGGATTTTGCCTTTACAGATGAAGAGGTAAAGCAGCGTCCCGATACCGTTGAACAGCAGCACGGTGGCCGGGTTGATGTGAAACAGGATTGGCACCAGCACGGTTGCGCCAAACATGGCGAACAGGTGCTGCAAACTAAGCGGGATCGTCTGTAAAAGCGGCGGTCTTTCACTCACCCCGATAGCACGGCGCGTCATAGCGTTTTCCTCTGAGTATTGTTGTTGGTGTTTTATTCAAAAAAAAGCCGACTATCAAAGTCGGCTTTTTTATCGTTATTCGATTATTTAGTACCAAAAATCTTATCGCCGGCATCGCCAAGCCCCGGGATAATGTACCCGTGCTCGTTAAGCCCCTCGTCGACGGAGGCGGTATACAGCTCTACGTCCGGGTGCGCTTTTTCCAGCGCCGCGATGCCTTCAGGCGCCGCGACCAGTACCAGCACCTTGATGCTGCTGCAGCCTGCGTTTTTCAGCAGGTCGATGGTGGCAATCATCGAGCCACCGGTTGCCAGCATAGGGTCAACGACCAGCGCCATACGCTCGTCGATGTTAGACACCAGCTTCTGGAAGTACGGGACCGGCTCCAGCGTTTCTTCGTTGCGGTAGATACCAACGACGCTGATGCGCGCGCTCGGCACGTGCTCCAGCACGCCTTCCATCATGCCCAGACCCGCACGCAGGATGGGCACAACGGTGATTTTCTTACCCTTGATTTGCTCAACCTGTACCGGGCCGTTCCAGCCTTCGATGGTCACTTTTTCGGTTTCCAGATCGGAGGTTGCTTCGTAGGTCAGCAGGCTGCCCACTTCAGAAGCCAGTTCGCGAAAACGCTTCGTGCTGATGTCATGCTCACGCATCAGGCCCAACTTGTGTTTAACGAGTGGGTGTTTCACTTCCACAATCTTCATTCTCTTTCTCCTCTGAGGTGGCATCCGCAAAAAAATCGCCGGATTATACCGCTTTTTTCGGATTAGGCCATACCCATGTTGCTTGACAGGGATCAAGCAAAGACAAAAAAGCCGGAGGCTGAGCTCCGGCTTTAGTGTGGGGTTCTGCCCGGTGGCGCTGCGTTTACGCGGGCCTACGTGTATTGTAGGTCGGGTAAGCGTTAGCGCCACCCGACAATTACAGGTTATCGCCGTTGCTCGCAATCACCTGCTTATACCAGTCAAACGACTTCTTCTTGCTGCGGTTCAGCGTGCCGTTGCCCTCGTTGTCCTTATCGACAAAGATAAAGCCGTAGCGCTTTTTCATTTCGCCGGTGCCGGCAGATACGAGGTCGATACAGCCCCACGGGGTATAGCCCATCAGGTCCACGCCGTCTTCCACCACCGCTTTTTTCATCTCGCTGATGTGCGCGGCAAGATAATCGATGCGGTACTGGTCGTTCACCGTGCCGTCGCTCTCCTGCACGTCAATCGCGCCAAAGCCGTTTTCAACGATGAACAGCGGCAGCTGGTAGTGATCCCAGAACCAGTTCAGGGAGTAGCGCAGGCCAACCGGGTCAATCTGCCAACCCCAGTCGGACTTCTGCACGTACGGGTTGGAGACCAGGCTTTTGCTCTCGTCGTAGTCCAGCTGCGGGTTGTCCGCCGTCGCCTTGGTCGTAAAGGACATGTAGTAGCTAAAGCCGATGTAATCCACGCAGCCCTGCTTCAGCGCGGCTTTGTCTTCTTCAGTAATATCCAGCGCAAAGCCGCGGCGTTCAAAGTAGTTGAGCAGGTGCTGCGGATACGCGCCGCGCACGTGCACGTCGGTGAACCAGTAGCGACGGTGCATGGCGTTCATCGCCATCATCATATCGTCCGGCGCGCAGGTCAGCGGGTAGATAGGGCACATGGCAATCATGCAGCCAATCTGCAGCGACGGATTAATCTCGCGCCCTGCCTTCACGGCCAGCGCGCTGGCGACCAGCTCGTAGTGCGCCGCCTGGAACATCACCGGCTCGCGGTCTTCACCCGGCGCGTACTTCAGCCCGGAGTTGGTAAACGGCGCGAAGTCCTCGTGGAAGTTGGCCTGGTTGTTGATCTCATTGAAGGTCATCCAGTACTTCACCTTGTGCTGGTAGCGCTGGAACACCACTTTTGCGAAGCGAACGAAGAAGTCGATCAGCTTGCGGTTGCGCCAGCCGCCGTATTCGGTGACCAGATGGAAAGGCATTTCGAAGTGCGACAGGGTAATGACCGGCTCAATGCCGTGCTTCAGGCACTCGTCGAACAGATCGTCGTAGAATTGCAGGCCCGCTTCGTTTGGCTCCTGCTCATCCCCTTTCGGGAAGATGCGCGTCCAGGCGATGGAGGTGCGGAAGCATTTGAATCCCATCTCGGCAAAAAGCTGGATGTCTTCCTTATAGCGGTGGTAGAAGTCGATGGCTTCGTGGTTAGGGTAATTTTTCCCCTCCAGCACGCCCGCCGTAATTTCGCGCGGCACGCCGTGCGCCCCCGCCGTCATTACGTCGGCAACGCTGACGCCCTTGCCGCCCTCTTTCCAGCCGCCTTCAAGCTGATGTGCGGCAACGGCGCCGCCCCACAGAAAACCTGCTTTGAATCCTGACATTCTCATTCCCTCATTCTGCGTTATTTTCTGCAAAAACAGTTACAGAAACCGGTTTCAGAACGATGATGTTCAAAGGGGTAACGGGTTGCAAGCAGAAAACCGAAACCGGTTTCATTTCCGTGAACGGAGTCAACTTTGGCAGCGGTAACAAGGCGTGTAGAAAAAAAATAACGCCTTCCGATAATAGGCTCGCAAACGTTTGCCTGGACTGTTAGAATTGCGCCGATTTTTCTTACAAGCTATGCAATCGCGTGGGGACTTAAGCCGTGACCAACAAAACTTCTCTCAGCTACAAAGATGCCGGTGTTGATATTGACGCAGGTAATGCGCTGGTTGACCGAATCAAAGGTGTGGTGAAAAAAACCCGTCGCCCGGAAGTGATGGGCGGCCTGGGTGGATTCGGCGCACTGTGCGCGCTGCCGCAAAAATATCGTGAACCTGTGCTGGTCTCGGGTACGGACGGCGTGGGCACCAAGCTGCGCCTGGCGATGGATCTTAAGCGTCACGACACCATCGGCATCGACCTGGTGGCGATGTGCGTCAATGACCTGGTGGTGCAGGGCGCGGAGCCGCTGTTCTTCCTCGACTACTACGCGACCGGCAAGCTGGACGTGGATACCGCAGCCAGCGTGATCAACGGCATCGCCGAAGGCTGTCTGCAATCTGGCTGTGCGCTGGTCGGGGGTGAAACCGCGGAAATGCCGGGTATGTATCACGGCGAAGATTATGACGTCGCGGGCTTCTGCGTCGGCGTAGTAGAAAAATCAGAAATCATTGACGGCAGCAAAGTGGCTGACGGCGACGTGCTGGTTGCCCTGGCGTCCAGCGGACCGCACTCTAACGGCTACTCCCTGGTGCGTAAAATCCTCGAGGTCAGCGGCTGCGACCCGCAGACCACCGAGCTCGACGGCAAACCGCTGGCCGACCACCTGCTGGCCCCAACCCGCATCTACGTGAAAAACATTCTTGAGCTTATCGAGAATGTGGACGTGCACGCCATTGCCCACCTGACCGGCGGCGGCTTCTGGGAAAACATTCCGCGCGTGCTGCCGGACAACACGCAGGCCGTTATCGACGAATCCTCCTGGCAGTGGCCGTCCGTCTTTAACTGGCTGCAAACGGCCGGTAACGTGAGCGACCACGAAATGTATCGCACCTTTAACTGCGGCGTGGGCATGCTTATCGCCCTGCCGGCGAGCGAAGCGGAAAACGCAGTTAAGCTGCTGAACGAGAAAGGTGAAAACGCGTGGAAAATCGGTACGATTAAAGCCTCCGATTCCGAACAGCGTGTGGTCATTGAATGAAAAACATCGTGGTGCTCATTTCCGGTAACGGAAGCAACCTGCAGGCCATCATAGACGCCTGCAGGCAGAAGAAAATCAATGGCACCATTCGGGCAGTGTTCAGCAACAAGGCCGACGCGTTCGGCCTTGAGCGGGCGCGGGAAGCGAACATTCCCGCCCACGCGCTGGAGGCCAGCCAGTTCGCCGGTCGCGAAGCGTTCGACCGCGAGCTGGTGCAGGAGATTGACGCCTACGCGCCCGACGTCGTGGTGCTGGCGGGCTACATGCGCATCCTCAGCCCGGCCTTTGTGGCGCACTATGCCGGACGCCTGCTTAACGTCCACCCTTCTCTGCTGCCGAAATATCCTGGCCTGCACACCCACCGTCAGGTGCTGGAAAACGGCGACGAAGAGCACGGCACCTCCGTGCATTTCGTCACCGACGAGCTGGACGGCGGGCCGGTGATCCTGCAGGCCAAGGTCCCGGTCTTTGACGGCGACAGCGAAGATGACGTAACTGAACGCGTGCAGGCGCAGGAACACGCCATTTATCCGCTGGTAGTAAGCTGGTTTGTCGACGGGCGTCTTGAGATGCGCGACGGCGCAGCATGGCTGGACGGCGTGAAGTTACCCCCGCAGGGTCATGCGGCGGAAGAGTAGTCTGTTTGAATTGCCCGGCGGCGCTTCGCTTGCACGGGCCTACGGTCCCGTAGGTCGTGGTAAGCGCAGCGCCACCCGACAATCCCTTCTCCAACCCTCTAAATTCCCCAACAAAAAAAATAACTGTCATACTTTTCTGGCACTGTTGGACATATCGTGGAAATGCTCGCCATAATAAGGACGAGACGGATTTACCACGTCCTGTGATTGAACTGGAGTGTGAGCTGTAATGGGTCAGGAAAAGTTATACATTGAGAAAGAGCTTAGCTGGTTAGCCTTTAACGAGCGCGTGCTTCAGGAAGCGGCGGACAAAACCAACCCGCTGATTGAGCGTATGCGCTTTTTAGGTATCTACTCGAATAACCTGGATGAATTTTACAAGGTGCGTTTTGCCGAACTGAAGCGGCGGATCATCATCAGCGAAGAGCAGGGTTTGAACTCGCACTCGCGCCACCTGCTCGGCAAAATTCAGTCCCGCGTCATGAAGGCCGATCAGGAGTTTGATGGGCTTTACAACGAGCTGCTGCTGGAAATGGCGCGCAACCAAATCTTCCTGATCAACGAACGCCAGCTTTCCGTCAACCAGCAGACCTGGCTGCGTCATTACTTCAAACACTATCTGCGCCAGCACATTACGCCGATTTTGATCAACCGCGAAACCGACCTGGTGCAGTTCCTGAAGGATGATTACACCTATCTGGCGGTCGAAATTATTCGCGGCGAGAGCATCAGCTACGCGCTGCTGGAAATTCCGTCCGATAAGGTTCCGCGCTTTGTGAATCTGCCGCCGGAAACGCCGCGCCGACGCAAGCCGATGATCCTGCTGGACAACATTCTTCGCTACTGCCTGGACGATATCTTCAAGGGCTTCTTCGATTACGACGCGCTCAACGCCTACTCGATGAAGATGACCCGCGACGCCGAATATGACCTGGTGCATGAGATGGAAGCCAGCCTGATGGAGCTGATGTCCTCAAGCCTCAAGCAGCGCCTGACCGCCGAGCCGGTGCGCTTTGTTTATCAGCGCGACATGCCCGACGCGATGGTGGAAATGCTGCGCGAGAAGCTGACCATCTCCCGCTACGACTCCATTATCCCCGGCGGCCGCTATCACAACTTTAAAGACTTTATTGGCTTCCCGAACGTCGGCAAAGCCAACCTGGTGAACAAGCCGCTGCCGCGCCTGCGCCATATCTGGTTCGATAAGTTCCGCAACGGGTTTGACGCCATCCGCGAGCGCGACGTCCTGCTCTATTATCCGTATCACACGTTCGAGCACGTGCTTGAACTGCTGCGCCAGGCGTCGTTCGACCCGAACGTGCTGGCGATCAAGATCAACATCTACCGCGTGGCGAAAGATTCGCGCATCATCGACGCGATGATCCACGCCGCGCACAACGGCAAGAAAGTGACCGTGGTGGTGGAGCTGCAGGCGCGCTTCGACGAAGAAGCCAACATCCACTGGGCGCGACGCCTGACGGAAGCCGGCGTGCACGTGATCTTCTCCGCGCCGGGGCTGAAAATTCACGCCAAGCTGTTCCTGATCTCCCGTAAAGAGGGCGACGAAGTGGTGCGCTACGCCCACATCGGCACCGGCAACTTTAACGAGAAAACCGCGCGCATTTATACCGACTACTCGCTCCTGACCGCCGACGCGCGGATCACCAACGAGGTGCGTCGAGTATTTAACTTCATCGAGAATCCGTACCGCCCGGTGAGCTTCGACTATCTGCTCGTCTCCCCGCAGAACTCGCGGCGCCTGCTGTATCAGATGATCGACAAAGAGATTGCCAACGCGCAGCAGGGCCTGTCGTCCGGCATTACGCTCAAGCTCAACAATCTGGTTGATAAAGGGCTTGTCGATCGCCTGTACGCGGCGTCCAGCTCCGGCGTGCCGGTTAACCTGCTCATTCGCGGCATGTGCTCGCTGATCCCGGAGCTGGAAGGCATTAGCGATAACATTCGCGTGATCAGCATCGTGGACCGCTATCTGGAACACGACCGCATTTATATCTTTGATAATGCGGGCGATAAGCAGGTGTATCTCTCATCCGCGGACTGGATGACGCGTAACATAGATTACCGAATTGAAGTCGCGGCTCCGCTGCTTGATCCGCGCCTGAAACAGCAAATCCTCGACATTATCGAGATTTTGTTTAGCGATACGGTGAAAGCACGCTATATCGACAAAGAACTCAGTAATCGCTACGTGCCGCGCGGCAATCGCCGTAAAGTGCGGTCGCAGCTGGCGATTTACGACTATATCAAATCACTCGAGCAACCCGATTAACCTATGCCGATAAATGATAACGCACCCCGACCGCAGGAGTTTGCTGCGGTCGATCTTGGTTCTAACAGCTTCCACATGGTCATCGCCCGCGAGGTGGATGGCGCGATGCAGATCATCGGCCGCCTGAAGCAGCGCGTACACCTGGCCGACGGCCTGGACGCGCGCGGCATGCTCAGCGAAGAGGCGATGGAGCGCGGATTAAACTGCCTCTCGCTGTTTGCCGAGCGCCTGCAGGGATTTTCGCCGTCCAGCGTCTGCATCGTCGGCACGCACAGCCTGCGCCAGGCGCTGAACGCCGCCGAGTTTCTCAAGCGCGCGGAAAAGGTTATCCCCTACCCGATTGAGATCATCTCCGGCAACGAGGAAGCGCGCCTGATCTTTATGGGCGTTGAACATACTCAGCCAGAAAAAGGCCGCAAGCTGGTGATCGACATCGGCGGCGGATCGACGGAGCTGGTGATTGGCGAAGACTTTGAGCCGCGCCTGGTGGAAAGCCGCCGCATGGGTTGCGTCAGCTTCGCGCAGATGTACTTCCCCGGCGGCGCAATCACCCGCGAGAACTTCCAGCGCGCGCGCATGGCCGCGATCCAGAAGCTGGAAAATCTGGCCTGGCAGTACCGCATTCAGGGCTGGAACGTTGCGCTCGGCGCATCGGGCTCCATTAAGGCGGCGCATGAAGTGCTGCTGGCGATGGGCGAAAAGGACGGGATTATCACCCCTGAACGTCTGACTCTGCTCACCGACGAAGTGCTAAAGCATAAAAGCTTCGATTCGCTGAGCCTGCCGGGGCTTTCTGAAGAGCGGAAATCCGTATTCGTGCCGGGGCTGGCGATCCTCTGCGGCGTGTTTGACGCGCTGGCTATCAAGGAGCTGCGCCTTTCTGACGGCGCGCTGCGCGAAGGCGTGCTGTATGAAATGGAGGGCCGCTTCCGCCATCAGGACATTCGCAGCCGCACGGCGCAAAGCCTGGCAAACCAGTACAACATCGATCGCGAACAGGCTAAGCGCGTGCTGGAAACCACGGTGCAAATGTACGAGCAGTGGCAGGCGCAAAACCCCAAGCTGGACCATCCGCAGCTTGCCGCCCTGCTCAAATGGGCAGCCATGCTGCATGAAGTCGGCCTGAACATCAATCACAGCGGGATGCACCGCCATTCGGCGTATATCCTGCAGAACAGCGACCTGCCGGGCTTTAATCAGGAACAGCAGACCATGATGGCCACCCTGGTGCGCTACCACCGCAAGGCCATCAAGCTTGACGATCTGCCGCGCTTTACGCTGTTCAAGAAAAAGCAGTTCCTGCCGCTGATTCAGCTGCTGCGCCTCGGCGTGCTGCTTAACAACCAGCGCCAGGCCACGACCACGCCGCCGACGCTAAGGCTGACAACGGACGATCACCACTGGACGCTGAGCTTCCCGCACGACTGGTTTAGCCAGAACGCGCTGGTCCTGCTGGATCTGGAAAAAGAGCAGCAGTACTGGGAAGCGGTAACCGGCTGGATGCTTAAAATCGAAGAAGAAAGCTCGCCGGAAGTGGCGGCTTAACGGCTCAGGCGTCCACCCGCGGCGCCTGCTCTTCGAGAAGCGACTCCAGCTCAACCGGCTCGCCAATCAGATTTCCCTGCACATAGTCGATACCCAGCGCATTCACCGCGCTGCGTATCTCTTCCGTTTCAACCTGCTCTGCCACCACCAGCATCTTTTTCATTCGCGCCAGATGGCAGATAGACGCCACGATCTGGTAATCCAGGCTGTTGCTGACGATATTGCGGATAAAGCTGCCGTCAATCTTGAGAATATCGGCATCCACGCTTTTCAGGCGCGCGTAGCTGGCGTAGCCGGTGCCAAAATCATCGATGGCGATGCGCACGCCCATTTTTTGCAGCTGTTTAAGCGTCTGCGTCACCTGCTCGGTGCCGCCAAAGCTGCCGTATTCCGTGATTTCAAAAATCAGCTGCCAGGCTTCAATGCCGTACGTCGTCAAAAGCAGCGACACCTCGTGCGGGAACTGCGCGCGACACACCGTCGACGGCGCAAGGTTGATCGCAAAACGCTGCCCCGGCAGGCGGTCGTGGTGCGTGGCGAGGAATTGCAGCGTGCGTTCAATCACCCACAGATCCACGCGAGACGACAGGCCAAACTCCTGCGCAACGGGAAGGAAGCGGTCGGGAGAGAGAAGCTCACCCTGCTCGTCCGGCATCCGCAGCAGCACTTCATAAAAGCGATCGCCTCGTAACCCGCTGACGGGCTGAACCTTCAGAATAAACTCGTCCTGTTCCAGCGCGCGCTGAAGGCGGTTCATCATGTCGACTTTGCTCCTGAGCGAGCGCTGTAAATGCATCGCGCCGCGCTGCTGCAGATTTTCAGGATGATGCGTGAAAAGCGACAGGTCGGCAATGACGCTCAGCTCGCCCAGCAGCAGGTGAAGATGTTTCACCGGCGAGCGAACGTAGCAGTAGCTCACGCCCACCTGCGGCTGAAGCGGCATGCCGTCCCAGATAAAGCGAAACTCTTTGATGTGCGCGTCCAGCGCCTCAATGCGCTCCTGGTGCGCTTCGGAGGTCATGCGGATCGCCAGATCGTAGCCGGTCAGGTTGTAAACGCCCTCCTCCGGACGTAGCGAATTGTTTATCCATTCCGCCAGCTTTTGCTTGTACTGAATGCGCAGCAGGACGCCATAGTTATGCCCCAGCACCTCCAGCTCGGGAATACGCAGCACGCACAGGGCTGACCAGGGCGTTTTGCTCAGCGAACGGGATAACGCGCGCAGGTTCGGCATATGCAGGACCGGGTCAAGCAGCGCCAGCTTGCGAAAGCGAATATTCACCGCGCGCTGCCGCGTCGCCAGCATCGACATATAGATGATGACGAAGGAGAAAACGAGGTAGCTTGAGGAGGTTATCGCCAGCTGAATGTCATACCCCTGATTCATCGGAATATAACGGTAAAAATAGTGGATCGTCACCAGCAGCACGGGCGTCCAGATGATCGACATCAGCTTATAGCCAAAGCGCATCGCCCCCCAGAGCATGACCGGCATAAGCAGCGACAGCGTATAGTTGGTGCTAAATATCGAGCTATTTTCGTTCATCGGAAGCAGCAGCAGCGAAAGCAATCCGCCCAGAATCGCCGCCCAGATCGTGAATTCGGTCAGCGTAACCTTTTTGTCGATCTGCATGCGGATTTGCGAGACCACCGCGTTGAGGTAGCGCGGGTGGCGAATCAGGCGGATGAGCAAATAGCTCAGCGGGACCGCCGTCAGTCCGCTGACCAGCAGCGCCTGGTAGTTGATCAGGGTATAGATGTTCATGGGGTTGAGCCCCTGCAGGCTCTGCCGGCTGTCATATATGCCCAGGTAGGCCGCAAACTGGAAAAAGAGCAGGAACATCGTTGCCGGGCAGAACACCTGCCAGAATATTCGCTGCCCCATCAGCCGCGCGTCGCCGTAGGCGATCCGGTTACGCTTGGGCGCAAACACGCGATACCCTCCCCAGCTGAGCACCAGGGGAACAACGAAGTGAAGCACGCTCGCCAGCGTTTCAAACAGGCTAACGGTCGGGTAGTAGCGCCAGATCAGCGACACTACAATGCCCGGCAGCGCCGCAAAGTCAAAAATCAGCATCATCGTCAGCAGAAACGAGAGCGGAAAATAGTAGAGGATGACGGTGCCTTCACCCAGGTGCGTATAGGTGTTCGCCACGCTGAGCAGCGGCATCAGCAAAACGGGTAAAACGAGAGGAAGCGCCCACCAGCGATCTTTTTTGCGTTTTAGAAAGGAAATAATAGTCATAGATGCCCGGGTTAGCCTTTTCTCTCCAGAGAGTAATTAAAGACAGGCATCCATCCTGACGCGCATGCGGTACAGATGAAATTTGCCCAACCATGCAGGAGGAGGGATTTTAGTTACTGGTGACGGGAATCCGTTGACCTAAATCAAATTAGATTTATCGCTTTGCGCTTTATGACGATTTTTTTACCCTCTTTTTAATTCCTATCAGAGCGGCCAATATATACAAATCATTAATAAAATAAGCAAATGCATTGAATTGACGGTTTTTTACGCATTCCGTAATTGACCCTTTCCCCTTGCTGTGCCTTAATAGCCGCATCGCCCGGAAGGGTATACCCAGGAAAACAGCGTGAGCCAGACCCCGCCTATGCGCAAACGACATCGATTTAACACTCGGATGACCCGCATCATACTGCTCATCAGCTTCCTGTTTTTCTTTGGCCGCTTCGTTTATTCCTCTATTGGCGCCTGGTATCACCATCAGGACAAAATTCAGTCCCAGCAGTCCAGCCTGACCGTCGAAACAACGCCCGAGCGCTAAGCGCTAGCCCGCGCAGCGGTGCTGCAGCAGGCGAACAATGCCCGCAATCCCCCTGCTGAGGATTTTATCCTGACGCATCACGACGGCCAGCTGTCGCCCCAGTACCGGCCTGAGTGAACGCACGCTTAGCCCCTCACGATCGGCTGAATGCGCGACCGACATGCCCGGCACAATGCTGTAGCCCAGCCCGGCCCGCACCATTCGCTTAATGGCTTCGATACTGCCAAGCTCCATGACCGGCGCGATGGCAAGCCCGCTCGCGGCAAACCAGCCGTCAATCAGCGCGCGCGTGCCGCTTCCCGATTCAAACGCGATTAACGGATGGGCATGCAGCAGCTCGGGCGTCATGCCCGCAAAATCAGCCTGCTGCGAAGCGATAAAGACAAACTCTTCGTCCATCACGGGCGTTACGTTAAGCGCCCGCCCGGCCGCCGGCAGCGTCACCAGCCCCATATCAAGACGGTTTTCCTCCACGGCGCGGACGATATCGCGCGTGTTGCCGGTCGTCACGCCGACGCTCAGCAGCGGATAATCGCTGCGCAGCTGCTGGAGCAGAGGCGGCAGAAGGTGAATGCACGCCGTTGCGCCGGTCCCCAGGGTAATCGTGCCGTTGACCTCGTGGCTGAGCGCGCCCACGGCGCGTATCGCTTCATCCACGGTCTGCTCGATGCGTTCCGCCTGCACCAGCAGCGCGAGCCCCGCGGGCGTCGCCTTGATGCCCCGCCCGGTGCGTTCGAGCAGCCGCGTCTGGAAAAATTGCTCCAGTTGGCGAATTTGCAGGCTGACCGCAGGCTGGGAAATCCCCAGCGCATCCGCCGCTGCGGAAAAGCTGCCGCGCTGCACGACAAGACGAAAGGTTGCAATCTGCCCGAGGTTGAGCGTCGTCATTCAAAGTTTCTCTTATGCCATTCATAAGGTTAAGGCTCTGCCAGCACAATAGCGTGCCGGATATGCTGAGGACAACTGCCTGTCGGAATGAAACCACATGAAAACTGCTCCGCTTCCCCGCAGCCTCGCCCTCCGGGCCGGGTGTAATCAACTCATCAACTGGGGCATTTCCTTTTACATGCCCGGCACGTTTGCATCGGCTATCTCCGCCGACAGCGGCTGGTCATCACCGCAAATCTACCTCGGCCTGACGCTGGCGATGCTGGTCATGGCGGGCGTTTCCCCGTTCGTCGCGTTTCTGCTGGCCCGTTTGGGCGGCCAGCGCGTGGTCATGAGCGGCACGCTAATGATTGCCGCAGGCTGCCTGAGCATGGCGCATGCCTCCTCCCTCGCGGGCTGGTACTGCGCCTGGGTGCTGACGGGGGTTGGCATGCGCCTGTCGCTCTACGATGCGCTCTTCGCCGCGATAGTGAATCTGTACGGCCAGCAGGCGAGACGAACGATCTCCCGCATTACGCTGGCGGGCGGGCTGGCATCGGCGGTCTTTTGGCCGCTGGGGGACTCGCTGCTCCACATTATGAGCTGGCGGAGCGCGCTGCTGGTCTATGCCCTGTTCGGTTTGTTAAGCGCGCTCCTCATTCGCAACCTCCCGCGCCAGCGGCTCGCCGTAAATGCACAGCCTGCGGCCCCGGCCACGAAGAACGATCGCCGCAGCGGCTGGCTTTACGCCCTGTTCATCGCGCTTATCACGTTCGTCTCTAACGGCACCTCCACGCATCTGCCTGAGTTTCTCGTCAGCTTCGGCCTGCCGGTCAGCGCTGGCGCGCTGTGGGGAGTGGGCCAGACCGGCGCTCGGCTGATGGAGGTGCTGGCAGGCGGGCGCTTAACGCCGATAAGGCTGACGCTTTTTACCGCCCTCGCCATGCCAGTCTGCTTTCTTATCGGCCTGAGCAGCTCCGCGTTTGCCTGGAGCGCAGCCGGGTTTGTGCTCGGCTATGGGGCGATTAACGGGCTGATGACCATCGTCAAAGCGACGCTGCCGCTGGAGCTGTTCAGCGCCGAGCGCTACGCCAGCCTCACGGGCTGGCTGTTTATCCCCGGACAGCTGATGGCGGCAATGTCGCCGTTTGCCTATGCGTGGCTCAATAAAACGCTGGGTATTGCCGAAGCCATGTTGGTTTCACTGGGTCTGACGCTGGTCATAGCGGGGTTAGCCATCGCTATCGCGCGCGGTAGAGGCAGGCAAACTGTATCTCAACGTATCCCAGGCGCGATGCTGACACGTCGGTACAAAAAGGCGCGTGCCGCAAACAGCGCGGATACATAGAAATGGTCTTCTGTGGTTGTCGCATGGCTAATCACAGAAGTGAGCCATCCGGAAGAAATCGCCCGGACAATTGAGCAAGCGGTGAAATGATTTAGCGAAAAAAAGCCCGCAGAGTGCGGGCTTTGATAATCACGAGACTATTGGGCGGGAGTTATTCCCACTCAATCGTTGCCGGTGGCTTACCGCTGATGTCATACACCACGCGTGAAATGCCGTTTACTTCGTTGATGATGCGGTTGGACACGCGGCCCAGGAAGTCATACGGCAGATGCGCCCAGTGGGCAGTCATGAAGTCGATAGTTTCTACCGCGCGCAGTGAGACAACCCAGTCGTACTTACGGCCATCGCCCATCACGCCGACGGAGCGAACCGGCAGGAACACGGTGAACGCCTGGCTCACCTTGTTGTACAGGTCGGCTTTGTGCAGCTCTTCAATGAAGATCGCGTCCGCGCGGCGCAGCAGGTCGCAGTACTCTTTCTTCACTTCGCCCAGCACGCGCACGCCCAGACCCGGACCCGGGAACGGATGGCGGTAGAGCATGTCGTACGGCAGACCCAGCTCCAGGCCGATCTTGCGCACTTCGTCTTTGAACAGCTCGCGCAGCGGTTCAACCAGGCCCATCTTCATCTCTTTCGGCAGGCCGCCCACGTTGTGGTGAGATTTGATAACGTGCGCTTTACCGGTCGCGGAGGCCGCGGACTCGATCACGTCAGGGTAGATGGTGCCCTGCGCCAGCCACTTCACGTCTTCCAGCTTCAGCGCTTCTTCGTCGAACACTTCAACGAACACGCGGCCGATGATTTTACGCTTGGCTTCCGGATCGTTCTCGCCTTTCAGCGCGTCCAGGAAGCGCTTTTCACCTTCCACGTGAACGATGTTCAGGCCGAAGTGGTCGCCGAACATGTCCATCACCTGCTGGGCTTCGTTCAGGCGCAGCAGGCCGTTGTCCACGAAGACGCAGGTCAGGTTTTTACCGATGGCGCGGTGCAGCAGCATCGCGGTCACGGAAGAGTCCACGCCGCCGGAGAGGCCGAGGATCACTTTGTCATTGCCAACCTGCTGGCGAATACGCTCTACGGCGTCGTCGATGATTTTTGCCGGCGTCCACAGGGCTTCACACTGGCAGATGTCGCGCACGAAGCGCTCCAGCATGCGCATACCCTGGCGGGTGTGGGTTACTTCCGGATGGAACTGCACGCCGTAGAAGCGTTTCTCTTCGTTCGCCATGATGGCAAACGGGCAGCTTTCGGTGCTGGCAACGGTCACGAAGTCAGACGGGATGGCGGTGACTTTGTCGCCGTGGCTCATCCACACGTCCAGCAGCGGCTTGCCGTCTGCGGTCAGGGAGTCTTCGATGCCGCGCACCAGGGCGCTGTCGGTAACAACTTCAACCTGCGCGTAGCCGAACTCGCGTTCGTTAGAGCCTTCAACGTGGCCGCCCAGCTGCATCGCCATGGTCTGCATGCCGTAGCACACGCCGAATACCGGCACGCCCGCTTCGAATACGTACTGCGGCGCGCGCGGGCTGTTCTCTTCGGTGGTGCTTTCCGGGCCGCCGGAGAGGATTATGCCGCTTGGGTTAAATTCGCGGATCTGTGCTTCCGTGACATCCCACGCCCACAGCTCACAGTAAACGCCCAGCTCACGCACGCGGCGCGCCACCAGCTGAGTGTATTGAGAACCGAAATCAAGGATGAGGATGCGATGTTTATGAATATTTTCCGTCATTGACGCTAATTCCGAGGCAAGTGAAACAGATTAAATAAATCGCCCGACGCGAGGTCGGGCGAAGAAAATCAGGAGCCCAAACGATAGTTCGGGGACTCTTTGGTGATCGTCACGTCGTGAACGTGGCTTTCCTGGATACCCGCACCGCTGATGCGTACGAACTCCGCTTTAGTACGCAGCAGGTCAATGGTACCACAGCCGGTCAGGCCCATGCAGGAGCGCAGGCCGCCCATCTGCTGGTGAATGATCTCTTTCAGACGGCCTTTATAGGCCACGCGGCCTTCGATACCTTCCGGCACCAGCTTGTCGGCGGCGTTATCGGTCTGGAAGTAACGGTCGGAGGAGCCTTTAGACATCGCGCCCAGGGAGCCCATGCCGCGGTATGATTTGTAAGAACGGCCCTGGAAGAGTTCGATCTCGCCCGGGGACTCTTCCGTCCCTGCCAGCATGGAGCCCACCATCACGGCGGCTGCGCCTGCGGCGATAGCTTTGGCGATGTCGCCGGAGAAGCGAATCCCGCCGTCAGCAATTACCGGAATGCCGGTGCCTTCCAGCGCTTCAACCGCGTCGGATACGGCGGTGATCTGCGGAACGCCTACGCCGGTGACGATACGGGTGGTACAGATGGAGCCTGGGCCGATGCCCACCTTCACCGCGCTGCAGCCAGCTTCCGCCAGCGCGCGCGCGCCTGCGCCCGTCGCCACGTTGCCGCCAATGATCTGCAGGTCAGGATATTTTGCGCGGGTTTCACGAATGCGCTGAAGAACGCCTTCGGAGTGGCCGTGTGAGGAATCAATCAGCAGCACGTCTACGCCCGCAGCAACCAGCGCGTCAACGCGCTCTTCGTTACCCGCGCCCGCGCCAACCGCCGCGCCCACGCGCAGACGGCCATGCTCGTCTTTACAGGCGTTCGGCTTACGTTCTGCTTTCTGGAAATCTTTAACGGTGATCATGCCGCGCAGGTGGAAGCTGCTGTCGACAACCAGCGCTTTCTCAACGCGTTTCTCGTGCATTTTTGCCAGCACCGCGTCGCGGGTTTCGCCTTCGCGCACGGTCACCAGACGCTCTTTCGGGGTCATGTAGACGCTGACCGGCTGGTTCAGGTCGGTCACGAAGCGCACGTCGCGGCCGGTGATGATGCCCACCAGCTCGTTCTCTTCGGTCACAACCGGGTAGCCAGCAAAGCCGTTACGCTCGGTCAGGGCCTTCACTTCGTGCAGGGTGGTGGTTGGCAGAACGGTCTGCGGATCGGACACGATGCCGGATTCATGTTTCTTCACGCGGCGAACTTCTTCCGCCTGGCGCTCGATAGACATGTTTTTGTGGATAAAGCCAATGCCGCCTTCCTGTGCCAGGGCAATAGCCAGGCGCGCTTCGGTCACGGTGTCCATTGCCGCTGAGAGCATAGGAATGTTCAGGCGAATGGTTTTCGTCAACTGCGTGCTGAGATCGGCAGTATTCGGCAGAACGGTGGAGTGAGCGGGAACGAGGAGGACGTCGTCAAACGTCAGTGCTTCTTTAGCGATACGTAGCATGGGCAATATCTCTGACCTGGGTGGTTAAATATTGCCGTGGCATTATACAGAGCGTAACCGATTGCATCTACACTTTTTTGCAAAAAATGCTTGCGCTCGCCTCAGGGCAGGTTACTATCGACTGAATAACCTGCTGATTTAGAATTTGATCTCGCTCACATGTTACCCTCTCAATCCCCCTCAATTTATACCGTTAGCCGCCTTAACCAGACGGTGCGTTTGCTGCTTGAGCAGGAAATGGGGCAGGTCTGGATCAGCGGTGAGATTTCGAACTTTACGCAGCCGTCGTCCGGGCACTGGTACTTCACGCTAAAAGACGACACCGCCCAGGTGCGCTGCGCGATGTTCCGCAACAGCAACCGCCGCGTGACGTTTCGCCCCCAGCACGGCCAGCAGGTTCTGGTTCGCGCCAATATCACCCTGTATGAGCCGCGCGGCGACTATCAAATTATCGTCGAGAGCATGCAGCCTGCGGGTGAAGGCCTGCTACAGCAAAAGTATGAGCAGCTAAAAGCGAAGCTCTCCGAGGAGGGCTTGTTCGACCAGCAGTATAAAAAGCCCCTGCCCTCGCCCGCCCACTGCGTTGGGGTGATTACCTCAAAAACCGGCGCGGCGCTGCACGATATTTTACACGTGCTGAAGCGTCGCGATCCTTCCCTGCCCGTCATTATCTATCCAACCGCCGTTCAGGGCGACGATGCGCCGGGCCAGATCGTGCGCGCCATCGAGCTGGCGAACGCGCGTCAGGAGTGCGACGTGTTAATCGTTGGCCGCGGCGGCGGCTCGCTGGAAGACCTGTGGAGCTTCAACGACGAGCGCGTGGCGCGGGCGATCTTTGCAAGCGTTATTCCGGTGGTCAGCGCCGTCGGGCATGAAACGGACGTGACGATCGCGGACTTTGTCGCGGACCTGCGCGCGCCGACGCCGTCCGCGGCGGCGGAAGTGGTGAGCCGCAACCAGCTCGAGCTGCTGCGCCAGATTCAGAACGGCCAGCAGCGTCTGGAAATGGCAATGGATTACTTCCTCGCCAACCGCACTCGCCGCTTTACCCAGATTTATCATCGTTTACAGCAGCAGCATCCGCAGCTGCGCCTGGCCCGCCAGCAAACCGTGCTGGAGCGCCTGCGCCAGCGGATGAACTTCGCGCTGGACGGCCAGCTTAAGCACGCGGTCTCGCGCCAGCAGCGCGTGACGCAGCGCCTTAACCAGCAGAATCCGCAGCCGAAAATTTACCGCGCCCAGACGCGCATTCAGCAGCTCGAGTACCGCCTGGCGGAAAATATCCGCGCCCGGTTGAGCACCACCCGTGAACGCTTTGGCAACGCGGTGACCCATCTGGAAGCCGTCAGCCCCCTCTCCACCCTGGCACGCGGCTATAGCGTGACCACCGCGACGGATGGAAAACTGCTGAAGCAAACGAAGCAGGTCAAATCCGGTGACGTGCTGACCACGCGTCTGTCGGACGGCTGGGTGGAAAGCGAAGTGAAATCAATTAAACCGGTGAAAAAGACGCGTCAGCGTAAAACCGGATAATACTTCGCCGGTTAATTACTATACTGCTGCTATTCCCTTTTTTAATAAGGAGAGCAGCATGCCCCATCTTCACAGCGTTATTCCCCCCTATATTCTTCGCCGTATTATCGAAACCGGCTCAGAGCCGCAGCAGCGCTGCGCCCGTCAGACCTTAACCCACGTCCAGACCCTGATGGCCCATATGCCGGGCAAACCCGCCGCGCCGCACGTCAACAAAGCCGGCCAGCTGGAGCGCGATATTTACGATGCAAAGCAAACCCAGGAGCTGCCCGGCACGCAGGTGCGCTACGAAGGCCAGCCGACAAACGGCGACGTGGCCGTCGACGAGGCCTACGACTATCTGGGCGTCACGCATGATTTTTTCTGGAAGCAATACCAGCGCGATTCCCTCGACAATAAGGGGCTGATTCTGACCGGCACCGTTCACTATGGCCGGGAATATCAGAACGCCTTCTGGAACGGTCAGCAGATGGTGTTCGGCGATGGAGACGGCGAGATTTTCAACCGCTTTACGATTGCTATCGACGTTGTCGCGCACGAGCTCAGCCACGGTGTCACCGAGACGGAAGCCGGGCTTATCTATTTTGAACAGTCGGGTGCGCTGAACGAATCGCTGTCGGACGTGTTTGGCTCGCTGGTCAAGCAGTATCATCTGAAGCAAACCGCCGATAAGGCCGACTGGCTGATCGGCGAGGGGCTGCTGGCGAAAGGCATTAACGGTAAAGGGCTGCGCTCGATGTCTGAGCCCGGTACCGCCTACGACGATCCCCTCCTCGGTAAAGATCCGCAGCCTGCCCATATGAAAGACTTTATTAAAACGCGCGAGGATAACGGCGGCGTGCACCTGAACTCCGGCATTCCAAACCGGGCATTTTACCTGGCCGCGACGGCCATTGGTGGCTACGCCTGGGAAAAAGCGGGTTGTGCCTGGTACGACACGGTTTGCGACCGCAGCCTGGCGCAGGATGCAGACTTTGACGCGTTTGCGAAGCTGACGGTTGCCCACGGCGAAAAACGCTCGGGCAGCGACGTTGGAGCGGCCATTAAACGCGCCTGGGAACAGGTGGGAGTATTGTGAATGCAGGTTCCAGAACTGACGGATGACGCCGTGGTCGAGCTGGCCCGCGAAGGCGGCGTCGCGTTTATCCCCAAGCTGAGCGGCCAGCGCACCATCGCGCTCTCGTCGCTTAACGAGGCCCAGCGCCAGCGCCTGGTCAGCATTCTGGAGCAGGCTTTCCCGCGCGGTCAGCCGCCCGGGCAAGCCTCTTCACCCGGCAGCGGCGACCAGCGCTATTTCCGTATTCAGATAATCTGGACCGGACAAAATCAGGCGCACTACGCCGACATCATCGTGCTGGTGCCGGAGCAGGAAGCGCCCGAGTCGCTGGTCGAGCTGTGGAAAAAAGGCGAAGGCTGCGTATGCGATTAGGCGCCAGGCAGCACAAACTCCACGCGCTTTTTAGAGATCAGCCCGTGGCCGTTCTGGCAGAAGTAGTCCACCGCGCCGCAGGCTTTTAGCACCTGAAGCGGCTGGTGGCAGTCCGGGCAGCGCGCTTCAAGCGCGAAATCTTTGTTGCACCGCTCGCAGTGCGCCGCGCCGTTTTGAGGCTCAAGCGCCGCGCGGCATTCCGGGCAGGTAATGGTCATGGAAGCTCCTTTGCTTAGCTGTAATGCGTTGATCTTATCACGCTGTACTCAGTGTGGACCACGAAGCTGCTGCTGCAGGGTGAGCAGCAGCTCGACCTCCTGAATCCTGCGCTCGGTTGTTCTCCTGACGTCTTGCGAACCGCGCTCGAACAGGCTCCGCGCCCCCAAAATGCATTCTGTCAGGCAGCGCGCATAAAGCGTTCCCGGAAGATGCTCGCATTGGACGTCGCCGTCCGTGCCGTGCTCAAGCACATCCTCTGCGCCACGCCGGTCGTGGTTGATAATGCGCCCGTCGCGCAGGTAAATCCGCAGCCCCTTTTGGCCTCCGGCCGGCCCCGCATATTTATTGAGCCAGATATCCACGGGCACGCCGCCAATCTGCCCCTGAAGATGCGCCTCGCCCTCTGCGGTGACGAAATCCCCTTTCGCAATTTCACGTCCCAGCCGGTCTTTAGCGGCGGCGACCCGCAGCGCCATGTCATCATTACCGCCAATGAGATGCACCGTTTCCCGAAGCATTGCCAGCACGTGGGTGCCGATATCCAGAATGACGCCGTCAGGATGGCGAAGCGTGCGCGTGTCCGGCTCGCCGGTGGCAAAGTTGAGCGCGATCGGTTCTCCCGCGGCGTTAAGCCCGCTCGGCTCCTGCAGAAATCCTTCGATTTTGACGATATCTGACGTCCCGGCGATATGCCTCGCCGCCTGCGTTCGGGCCATCCAGTGGTCGAGCGCCAGCACGCGGGCTGCCGCGCCGGGCGCTGCCAGCAGCCATTTCAGCCTTTCAATCTGGGAAAGCGTGGCGACGACGGGCTTTTCTACCACGATGCGCGGGATAGCGGAGCGGAGCGCCTGCTCCAGAACCTCAAGATGCTGAAGGGATGCGGTGGTGATAAAGAGGATATCAAGCGGTTGAGCGAGCAGCTCGGGGAGTGAAGCGCAGCGCGCTATGCCTGCTGGATGCCGCGCGGGCTGAATGTCGAAGCCCGAACAGCGTAGCGTCTCGCCAAAAATCGTTCTTAGCGCGGGCAGGTATGCGGTTTCAACCACCGCGCCGAGCCCAATAAATCCTATCAGCATATTCTACCTCGAAGATTGCATTGCCGGGGATTGCGTCCGCCCCGGCAATGCCGAGGTTTATCAGGCGCTAGCGACCGGTTTAGTCTGCGCATTTTCCAGCATGCGGCGCACCGGAACAATGAGCACGATCAGCACGGCGGCACAGATCAGCAGCGCAATGGAGCAGCGCGCGAAGAGATCTGGCAGCATGTCCAGCTGATCCGCCTTAACGTGGCCGCCAATCAGGCCTGCGGCCAGGTTGCCCAGCGCGCTCGCGCAGAACCACAGCCCCATCATCTGACCGCGCATTCTTTCCGGTGCCAGCAGGGTCATGGTCGCCAGGCCAATCGGGCTCAGGCACAGTTCGCCGAGCGTCAGCATCAGGATACTGCCCACCAGCCAGAATGGCGACACGCCCGCGCCGCCGCTAGCCAGCACGTTCTGGGCTGCCATCATCATGATGCCAAAGCCCGCGGCCGCGCACAGAATGCCGATAACGAACTTAGTAATGCTGCTCGGGCGAATATTCATGGTCGCCAGCTTCGGCCACGCCCAGCTGAATACCGGTGCCAGCAGGATGATGAACAGCGCGTTGATCGACTGGAACCACACGGCAGGGATTTCAAAATCGCCAATCATGCGGTTAGTGTAGTCGTTGGCGAACAGGTTGAACGAGGTCGGCTTCTGCTCAAACGCGGACCAGAAGAACGCGGCGGAAATCAGCAGGATAAAGCAGACCAGCAGCCTGGCGCGCTCTTTGCGGTTCAGGCCCGCAAAAATAAACAGATAGACAAAATAGAGGGCAACGGAGCCCGCAATCACGTAAACCAGCACGCTGGCGACCGCAACCGGGTTAATCACAATCACGCCCTGCGCGATAAGCGTAACGATAATGGCTACTACGACGGCCAGCGCCAGCAGCCAGGCCCCCACGCCGCGGCGCTTCACGACCGGGCTGTTCCAGGTTGAGTCCAGGCCCACTTCGCTGTCGTAGCGCTTCATCGACGGAACGGCAAACACGCGGAAGATGATCAGCGCCACCAGCATCCCGATGCCGCCGATGCCGAAGCCCCAGTGCCAGCCGTGGGTTTTAATCAGCCAGCCGGAGATCAGCGGCGCGATGAACGAGCCCATGTTGATGCCCATGTAAAACAGCGAGAAACCGCCGTCGCGACGCGCATCGCCTTTTTTGTACAGCGTGCCCACCATCACCGAGATACAGGTTTTGAACAGGCCAGAACCGAGCACGATAAACATCAGCCCGATGAAGAACAGGTTGTCGCCCATAAAGGCCGAGAGCGCAATCGACAGGTGGCCGAGCGCGATCAGAATCGAACCGTACCAGACGGCCCGCTGCTGCCCGAGCCAGTTATCCGCCAGCCAGCCGCCCGGCAGCGCCGCGAGGTACATCGTCCCCGCGAAGATACCGACAATCGCCGACGCGTTTTCACGCGCCAGCCCCATTCCGCCGTCATACACGGTGGCCGCCATAAACAGGATCAGCAGCGGGCGAATGCCGTAAAACGAGAAACGCTCCCACATTTCGGTAAAGAACAGCGAACCGAGCGGATACGGATGGCCGAAGAACGTTCGGCTTTCTTTTTGATTAACAGAGGATTGCATAATTCTCCCGAAAGGTATGTGTCGTGCTTGTAAACACCGGCATGTACGCCGATCAGTTACGTATCTGACCGATTTTTTACATACGGCGAAAATTGGTTAACCATTTGATAACCAGGCGCTAGTTTTGTCTAGTACCAGACCCAGGACTTTAAGACGAAAATTCGATGATTGTCTACTTTTCTGGATTTAAACAAGGTTAAAAACGATTAGTGATTGACATCACAGAGAGAAAACGCACGGTATGAAAGACGTAAAAACCCGCGGCGTGCGCGGGTTTTTAGGGTAGCTCTGCAATGATTATTTGCAAACTGCCTTTAACACTCGATACGGCTTAATTTCACGACCATCTCGCCAATAAATACAGCCATAGCAGATGCCAGCACATTGCAAATGATATAAATCGTGAAATAGGTATCTTCTACGCGGTCTGGGTATGGCCCCTTTTCGTATGGGATGTAATTCAGCAGATCCGTAACGGTGCACTTCAAGCTTTCGGCCAGGGGATCAAAAATACCCGTTAGCATGAGCACGAACGTAACGGCCATAAAACCCAAAACGCGAACAGACCATTTAACCGGACGTGACATTACATCTCCCCGATGTATTCCCAATCACGGTTATATCACCGTACGCCCACAGGTGATCTCCCTGCAGTATACGGTGACGGTGAGCACGCAGAAGCGCAGCTCGCACCGTGTAAAAGTCTCGCGACAGAAAAAAGGTAATGCATCCTTCGCTAATTCCCGATCCATCTGGCCGCGGTGGGTGGAGCCGGAAATGACCGCGGAGATAGTGGTGTTGGGCGTCTATATCGAACCTCATAAAGTCATCCACCACGCCATCCTTACGATATAAAGCGAACCAGTCATAATAATTATTGCCCGTAAAAGCGTGTTTAAACCACGTTTGAGCATGGGAGTACATGCCACCTGCGGGCCTGTCTACAATCCAGTAGCTTCCAGGAGGAACGGTCGCATTCTCCATGAAAGAACACTCAGGCTTATTTACCAGTTCGTCCAGCCCGCTAAATACAGGGAACGAGCCAACGCCGCTAACATCGAGGCGGGCCACGCGGCCATCATCATAAAGATGGTTAAAGTCAACGCGGCAGCTGATCAAGCGTATATCCTCTGATTCCAGGTGTCGGTGTAGGTGATATTCCCGTCGAGATAAAGCCAGGTGATGCTTTCGTATGCCAACGATACCGACTCGGTCGGGTTATTCATTTGCCCTGCGGTATTTTTGAAATTGTGCATAACTGGCGTCACGGCCACCACTTTTACTTTCTTCAAAATGATGTGCATAAACTCCTCCTCCACGCCAGCATCGTTGATTCGATACCACTTGATAATCCCCTGCTGGAGCGTTTCGCCCTGGCATACGGCGCGATTGAGGTATGGTGTTGCCCTGTCCAGCTCCTTGGTAAAGCTCAGCTGATCGTGCACGCGTGTGCCGGTGAGTTTTCCAAAGTTATTATCGTAGGGGATATGGATGCCGTGGTTGAAGCTCTGCATTTCTATAGCGCCTTCACGCAATAAGACGTTAGAGCCCCCCTGTATCAGGGTTCCGGTTGAGTTATAAAGCCAGATATAAGCGGGTACAGACACTTTGATTTCCCTTTTGTCGTTATTCCTCCCGCTTTTCTACACCTGCTTATCCTTTTTTCCTCAGCACTGAGTGCGTCTTTATCTTTAAATATTCCGAAAGTTGAGAAAGGCCCCTTTTAACCAGTGCTTTCGCGCCTTGCTATCACGTATTACAAAGACAAAAAACCCGCGGCGTGCGCGGGTTTTGTAGGAAACTCAGCAATGATTATTTGCTTTTCTTGATGTGCTTAATTAAACGCTTACGCTTACGCATCTGGTTTGGCGTCAGGGTATTGCGCTTGTTGGCAAACGGGTTTTCCCCTTCCTTGAACTGGATGCGGATAGGCGTACCCATCACGTCCAGCGACTTGCGGAAGTAGTTCATCAGGTAACGCTTATAGGAATCCGGCAGATCCTTAACCTGGTTACCGTGAATCACGACGATTGGCGGGTTATAACCACCTGCGTGAGCGTATTTCAGCTTCACGCGGCGACCGCGCACCAGAGGCGGCTGGTGGTCTTCTGCGGCCATGTTCATGATGCGCGTCAGCATCGCGGTGCTCTGACGACGGGTGGAGCTGTCATAGGCTTCACGGACAGATTCAAACAGGTTGCCAACGCCGCTGCCGTGCAGCGCAGAGATGAAGTGCACGCGCGCGAAGTCGATGAAGCCCAGGCGGAAGTCCAGCGTCTCTTTAACCTGCTCTCTCACTTCGTTGCTCAGGCCGTCCCACTTGTTGACGACGATAACCAGTGAGCGCCCACTATTGAGGATAAAGCCGAGCAGCGAGAGGTCCTGATCGGAGATACCTTCACGCGCGTCGATAACCAGCAGCACCACGTTGGCATCTTCAATCGCCTGCAGCGTTTTGATAACGGAGAATTTTTCAACGACTTCGGTGATTTTCCCGCGCTTACGTACGCCAGCGGTGTCGATGAGCACATATTCGCGTTCATCACGCTCCATCGGGATATAGATGCTGTCGCGCGTGGTGCCCGGCATGTCGTATACCACGACGCGATCTTCACCCAGAATTCGGTTAGTAAGCGTGGACTTACCTACGTTCGGACGACCAACAATCGCCAGCTTAATCGGGAGATCCTGTGGATTGAAGTTATCCTCAGGCTCTTCTTCACCCTCTTCATTTTCGCTGGCTTCGAACTGCGCCCAATATTCGGCATCTTCGTCCACTTCTTCCGGCGGGTTCACTTCGTCAACCCACGGCAGCAGAACGGTTTCAAGCAGGCTTGTCACGCCGCGGCCATGAGAGGCAGCGATGGGGTAGATTTCACCGAGGCCTAAAGACCAGAAGTCAGCCACGGCCTGATCGGCATCAATGCCGTCAGTTTTGTTCGCCACCAGGAAGGTTGGCTTTTCACGCGCGCGCAGATGCTTAGCAATCGCGGAGTCCGCCGGCATCAGGCCCGCACGCGCATCCACCATAAACAGAACCACGTCCGCTTCTTCGATCGCCAGCAGCGACTGTTCCGCCATGCGGGTTTCGACGCCGTCTTCTGTTCCATCAATACCGCCGGTATCGATACAGATAAACTCGCGACCTTCCACCTCTGCACGACCGTACTTACGGTCACGCGTCAGCCCCGGGAAATCCGCAACCAGCGCATCACGGGTGCGTGTTAAACGGTTAAAAAGAGTGGATTTTCCAACGTTAGGGCGCCCGACAAGCGCGACCACAGGTACCATGTTTGAAGCCTCATAAAATTCAATATCACGTCGCTATCGCGGCGTTTTTCAAAAAGTCAAAACGGCCCCTGAGCGAACAGGAGCCGTTGAGTATACTACAACCGCCGTGTAATTAACGCGTGATCGCGTACAGCGTGCCGTCTTTTGCCTGAATCAACAGTTTACCGTCGGCAACCACCGGGTCCGTCAGGAAGCCGGAGCTATCAACTTTCTGCTGGGCGGTGAAGCGTCCGTTTTGCGGATCGATCCAGTGCATATAGCCTTCGCTATCGCCTACCACCAGGCTACCGTTGTAAAGTGCCGGTGCGGTCAACAGACGGTGCAGTAGGTCGCTTTGGGTCCACAGCGTCACGCCGCCTTCGATGCTCAGCGCCAGCAGGCGGTCATTCTGATCGACCATATAGATGCGGTTGCCGTCTACGATGAAGTCGTTCACGGAGCCCAGTTCACGCTTCCACATAATCTGGCCGCTGCGCAGGTCCAGCGCGGTCAGGTTGCCGTTGTACGCCAGCGTGTAAACCACGCCATCAACGATAACCGGGGTGGTGTCTACGTCGCTCAGACGGTCAATTTCGGTTGAACCGGTTGCCTGAGAGATACGCTGCTGCCAAATCATCTGGCCCTGCTGCATCAGAACCGCGCTTACGCGACCGTTGTCACCGCCAACAATGGCAGCGCCATATGCAACGGCAGGCGCAGATTCACCGCGCAGAGACAGCGCAGGCATATCCAGGTTAACGGTCCATTTCACCAGACCATCCGCCTCGTTCAGCGCCTGCAGCTGACCGTTGCTGGTGTGAATCAGCACCATTCCGTCACTCACAACGGGACGGGACAGTGCTTCACCGGCGACCGCCGTTTGCCATGCGATAGAACCATCGCTGGCGTTCAGCGCGTACACCTGAGCCTTTTCACTTCCCACGTAAACATGGCCGCCAGACACGGTCAGACCGCCAGAGAGAAGTGCAGGCTTACGGGAGAACCAGCCGTCTTTTTCAGCCAGATTCACGGACCAGACTTCTTTACCGTCATCGGCGTTAACGGCTTTCACCGTGCCTTTGCGGTCAGCCGCATAGACGACGCTGTCAGCAAACGCTGGATGCAGGTTAGAGTAGAAATCGCCGATACCATTCCCCACGGAGGAACTCCATGCGGTTGACGGAGTAAATTGGTTCTCAACCGTCGGCAGCGGGGACATTTTGACAACATCTTCTTCGCCACTGAACAGTGAACAGCCACTCAATAACGTAACGGAAAGCAGTCCTGGCAGAAGTAATTTACGCAATTGCATCGGGTCCCTCTCAGACGGACAAATTATTTATTTTCATCTGCATCATTTCGCTCAGCGCAGGAGACGCTTTGCTATCCACGCCAGCTTGCCACGCCTTACGCGCGCCCTCTTTGTCGCCCTTGCTCAGCAGCGCTTCACCGCGGAGATCGGCAACGATGGCAGCAAAGCCTTCACCTTTGATGGTGTCGAGCGTTTTCAGCGCGTCATCAGCTTTTTTCTGCTGAACCTGAATGCGCGCCAGGCGCAGGTTGATCACCGCTTTCAGATTTTCATCTTTAGCAGCAGCCAGTCCCTGGGACAGCTGTGCAGCCGCTTTATCCAGCTCGTTTTTATCAACGTACTGCTGGGCTACTTCCAGCGCGGCCAGCGCACCGTAGGTATTTTTGTTGTCAGCCGCAAATTTCTCTGCAGCGGCCAGCGTTTGCGGCTGGTCGGCGCGAATTGCACTGACGGTATTTTCATAGCTCAGGGACGAACCGCGAGCGGAGTCAGCCTGATGATTATTCCAGTAGCGCCAGCCCACCAGCGCACCAACGCCTAAAATGACGCCAACAATCAGCGCTTTGCCATTTTCTGCAAAGAAGCGTTTGATCGCATCAACCTGGTCGTGTTCGTTTTCGTAAATTTCCACGCAGTCCTTCTCCTTAGCCCAATAAAGTGCGCAAGTGCGCCGCAACGCCGTCCTGCGTTACCGTTGTTTGCTCTCCAGAGCGCAGGTCTTTTACCACCACTTCCGCGTTCGCCACTTCGGACTCACCCAGAACCAGTGCGATCGTTGCGCCCCACTTATCGGCACGAGCAAACTGTTTTTTAAAGTTGCCGCCGCCATGGTTGGTCATCAGCTTCACGCCCGGCAGCGCATCGCGCACCCGTTCGGCAAGCTGCATCGCCGCAGGTTGCGTATCCGCACCTGAGGCCACCAGGTATATATCGACAACGGAATCTGCTTTAAATTCCGGATTAACCGCCTGAACCAGCAAAACAAGTCGCTCAAGGCCCATGGCGAAGCCTACAGCAGGCGCGGCACGGCCACCCAGCTGCTCGACCAGACCATCGTAACGACCGCCGGCACACACGGTACCCTGTGAACCGAGGCTGGTGGTGACCCACTCAAAGACGGTGCGGTTGTAGTAGTCCAGACCGCGCACCAGGCGCTGGTTCACGGTGTAGGCAATGCCCGCCGCTTCAAGCAGCTTGCACAGCCCAGCAAAGTGCTCGCGAGACTCTTCGTCAAGATAGTCACCCAGCGCAGGCGCGTCGTTCAGCAGCGCCTGCACGTCCGGGTTCTTGGAATCCAGCACGCGCAGCGGGTTGCTGTACATGCGGCGCTTGCAGTCTTCATCAAGCTTGTCTTTGTGCTGCTCCAGGAACGCCACCAGCGCATCGCGGTAGCTAGCGCGCGCGTCCAGAGAGCCAATAGAGTTCAGCTCCAGAGAAACGTGGTCAGCGATGCCGAGCGCGCGCCACCAGCGGGCGGTCAGCATAATCAGCTCGGCGTCAATGTCCGGCCCTTGCAGACCAAAAACTTCCACGCCCAGCTGGTTGAACTGGCGATAGCGCCCTTTCTGCGGACGTTCGTGGCGGAACATTGGGCCGATATACCACAGACGCTGCTCCTGATTGTACAGAAGACCATGTTCGATGCCGGCGCGTACGCAGCCCGCCGTTCCTTCCGGACGCAGGGTCAGGCTGTCGCCATTGCGGTCCTCGAAGGTGTACATCTCTTTTTCAACCACGTCGGTCACTTCGCCGATCGCGCGTTTGAATAACGGGGTCTGCTCTACAATCGGCAAACGGATTTCGCTGTAACCGTAGCTGCCGAGCACCTGTTTTAAAGTGCCTTCAATGCGCTGCCAGATGGCGGTTTCGCCAGGCAGATAATCGTTCATGCCGCGGATGGCTTGAATGTTTTTTGCCACGTTTATTCTCTTTCTATATACAAAAAAGAACCCAAAGAATGGGTTCAATCATACATGGGAAGCTCGCGGCTTCCCAACACGTTATTTTTCAACCTGCTGAACGCTGATGCGCTGCGCTTCATCCATCATGCTGGCTTTGGCACGAATGCGGGCTTCGAGCTGGTCGATCATGTCACTATTATCCAGACGATCTTTACGAACGCCATCTTCATAGAGACCACTTTTCTTGTTGCCGCCGGTTACGCCGAGCGTTGACACCAGCGCCTCGCCCGGACCGTTCACCACGCAGCCGATAATGGAGACGTCCATCGGCGTGATGATATCTTCCAGACGCTGCTCCAGTGCGTTCACGGTGCCGATGACGTCAAACTCCTGACGCGAGCAGGTTGGGCAGGCAATAAAGTTGATCCCACGGGCGCGGATCCGCAGCGATTTCAGAATATCGAAACCGACCTTGATCTCTTCTACCGGATCGGCCGCTAGAGAAACGCGCAGCGTATCGCCGATCCCTTCGGAGAGCAGCAGACCCAGACCGATCGCCGATTTAACGGACCCGCTGCGCAGGCCGCCCGCTTCGGTGATCCCAAGGTGCAGCGGCTGCTCGATCTGTTTTGCCAGCAGGCGATAAGACTCTACCGCGAGGAATACGTCTGACGCTTTCACGCTGACTTTAAACTGATCGAAGTTGAGACGATCCAGATGATCGACGTGGCGCATCGCGGATTCAAGCAGCGCCTGCGGCGTCGGCTCACCGTATTTTTCCTGGAGATCTTTTTCCAGAGATCCGGCATTTACGCCGATACGGATAGGGATATTTTTATCACGGGCGCAGTCCACCACCATGCGGATACGCTCTTCGTTACCGATGTTGCCCGGGTTGATACGCAGGCAGTCGACGCCATATTCGGCAACCTTCAGCGCAATGCGGTAATCAAAGTGGATATCAGCGACCAGCGGAACGCTGACCTGCTGTTTGATCAGCTTGAACGCCTCAGCGGCGTCCATCGTTGGGACGGAAACGCGAACAATGTCCGCGCCCACGCGTTCTAACGCTTTAATCTGATTGACCGTCGCTTCCACATCCGTCGTGCGCGTATTGGTCATCGACTGAACGGCGATAGGGGCACCATCGCCGATTGGCACATTCCCAACGTAAATCCTTTTCGATTTTCTACGTTGAATCGGAGCCTGGTTATGCATGAAAAATCTCCCGCGTTGCCCGTCTGTTACTGTGCTGCTGATTGTTCGGCATTAACGGTAAGACGTGCAACCTGGTTAGTTCTGATAAAGCGGCTCAGATCGACAGGTTTTCCTTGATACTGGATCTGTACCGCGGCCGGAGCGCCGATTTTAAGTTTATAAGGTGCCTGACCGGTTAGGTTTAACGTGCCGTCTTTACGCTGCAGGCCGCTAAACAGCTTTTTACCCGTTGCGTCAGTCACTTCCAGCCAGCAGTCGGCACTAAAATTCATCACCAGCGCGTTGGGATCGGCCGCCGGGGTTGCCACACCAGCCTGACTGGTCGGCAGCGATGCAGCCGCGGTGTCTGCCGGTGCGGCAGTCGCCGGAGCGGCATCAACGTTAGCCTGAGAAGGCGCAACGACCGCGTTCTGATCCTGTGCCTGCGCGGCTGGCGCAGTGTTCGCCGTTGCGGCTGGCGCATCGGTAGCCGGCGTGTCAGTGGCCGCGCTCTGCGGTTCGCTGGAGGACGCTGCGCCGTCGGTGTTCAGCGGCACGCTCTGCGCGCCGTCGTTGCCGGACTGGTTCAGCTCGGCAGAAGACTGGTCGGCCATCGTGGTGATCTCTTCCTGCTGCGCTTTGTGGTTTTGCCACCACCATGCGCCCGTCAGGCCGACGACCACAAACAGCACCAGCCAGGTAAAACTCATCAGCCAGCCGTCACGTTTTTTACGACGCTTGCCCAGCGAGAAGCTCTGCATCGGCGCAACTTTTGCTGCACGGACCGGTGCCTGCTTCTCCATCATTGGCAGTAATTCTTCTTCAGGGATATGCACCAGTTTCGCGTAAGAACGGATATAGCCGCGAAGGAACGTTGAAGCCAGATCGGCTGGGGCCTTATCTTCTTCAATATCGCGAACCGTGGAAACCTTCAGGCACAGGCGTTCTGCAACGGCCTGCTGGCTAAGTCCGAGTTGTTCACGGGCGTTGCGAAGACGAACGCCAGTGGAGAGTGCTTCATGTTGGTCGTGAGTGGCTTCAGTATTCATTCGCTACAACTACTGGTACGTGAAAAATAAGGGTTCAGGTGCCGGTGAGTCACAATGCCGCCCGCACCGCGAAACTTCTGGTCAGTTAACCATAAACAGACAGTATAAGACTGTCACGTCTGAGATGACAGTGCAGTCCTGCCCATGAAGCTAAACTGTTGTTACGTCGTTACATACTGCCCGAAAGTCATATGAAACGCACCGTAATTATTAATCATTCAACATGAATATGACTGTTTATTCAGTAAGATTATGCGTCACGGCGCAGAAAACGCGCCGTGACTGCATAATAATCACACAGCCTTAACCGCAATGGTTTCGCCCTGCATACGTTTACGCATCGTACGCTTGGTGCGGTCGATAACGTCGCCAGCCAGCTGACCGCAGGCGGCATCGATATCGTCACCGCGGGTTTTACGCACGATGGTGGTGAAACCATACTCCATCAGCACTTTGGAGAAGCGATCGATACGGCTGTTTGAGCTACGCCCATACGGGGCGCCCGGGAACGGGTTCCAGGGGATCAGGTTGATCTTGCACGGCGTATCTTTCAGCAGTTCTGCCAGCTGATGCGCATGTTCGGTACCGTCGTTGACGTGATCGAGCATCACATACTCGATGGTCACGCGCCCCTGGTTCGCATTGGATTTTTCCAGATAGCGACGCACGGCGGCGAGGAAGGTTTCGATATTGTACTTTTTGTTGATCGGTACGATTTCGTCACGGATTTCATCGTTCGGCGCGTGCAGTGAGATCGCCAGCGCCACGTCAATCATGTCGCCCAGCTTGTCCAGCGCAGGCACTACGCCTGAGGTAGAGAGCGTAACGCGGCGCTTAGAGAGACCAAAGCCGAAGTCATCCAGCATGATTTCCATCGCGGGCACCACGTTCGTCAGGTTAAGCAGCGGTTCGCCCATGCCCATCATCACCACGTTGGTGATTGGACGCGTGCCGGTGATTTTTGCCGCGCCGACGATTTTCGCCGCGCGCCACACCTGGCCGATAATTTCAGACACGCGCAGGTTGCGGTTAAAGCCCTGCTGCGCCGTAGAGCAGAATTTACACTCCAGCGCACAGCCAACCTGCGAAGAGACGCACAGCGTGGCGCGGTCGTCTTCCGGGATATAAACCGTTTCAACGCGCTGATCGCCCACGGCAATCGCCCATTTGATGGTGCCGTCGGACGAGCGCTGCTCTTCGACCACTTCCGGCGCGCGGATTTCAGCCACTTCCTTGAGCTTGTTGCGCAGCACTTTGTTGATGTCCGTCATGTCATCAAAGTTGTCGCTGCAATAGTGGTACATCCATTTCATGACCTGATCAGCACGAAACGGCTTCTCGCCCATCTCTTTAAAGAACTCGCGCATCTGCTGACGGTTCAGATCCAACAGGTTGATTTTTCCATTTTTATTTGGAACCGCAGGAACGGCGACTTCGGAGGTATTCACTAGTTCAGACATAATATATTCCGGCCTCGTTGTTACACGTTATGGCCCGTGGAGGGTTGAAAAGAAACGCCCCGGAAAGCATCGGCTCGTCCGGGGCGTTGCATTGTACAAAGTCTGACGCAGGGATGCCACGTTTGCACGCGGCATTTACGAAATTAATGTGTAAACGAAACCGCTAAATTAACGGGTACGTGGGCACACTTCGCCTTCTGCGAAGAAGAACGCGATTTCGCGCTTAGCAGATTCAAGAGAGTCGGAACCGTGGGTGCCATTCTCGGTGAAGCTGTCGGCGTAGTCCGCGCGCAGAGTCCCTGCCAGCGCGTTTTCCGGTTTGGTTGCACCCAGCAGATCGCGGTGACGCTGTACCGCGTTTTCGCCTTCCAGCACGGAAACGACAATTGGGCCTGAGGTCATGAACTCAACCAGACCGTCAAAGAATGGGCGGCCGTCGTGCTCAGCGTAGAAACCGCGAGCCTGTTCAACGGTCAGGTGCAGCATTTTGGTGCCAACGATCTTAAACCCTGCTGATTCAAAGCGAGCGAAGATGCTGCCAATAACGTTTTTTGCCACCGCGTTTGGTTTAATGATGGAAAAAGTACGTTCAATAGCCATGATAACCTCTGTCAATGTTCTGTTGTTTTGCATACCGAAGTATGGTGTGGCGCGGATTATAAAGAGCAATAACGCTATTGCCTATGGATTCAGATAACATTTTTTTAAAATGAGATGAAGATTAGCAACAGATTCAGCGCCGCATGCCGTGGTGATGGTGCTGACAGAGGTAGCAGCGCGCGTCTTCACGATTAAAGGTCCAGAACGGGCGGCTGCATTCCTGGCATGTCGACGCATGTGCTGCCCTCTCGCTTCGCCGCGCCGCGCCTTTATCGGGCGTAAGCGTTACCGCCTGATGATGACACACGTTTTCGCATCCGCCGCATCCGGTACAGCGCCCCGGCTCGATCGCTAAAATGCCTGCTTCAAAGCTCAGCGCCTTCTCCGCGCAGCTTCGCCAGCAGGCGCCGCACAGAACGCATTTTTCCGGGTCAATCGTGAGATGACATTCGCTGAAATCGGGAAACGCCGCCCTGAGCTGCCGCAACCCCGGCAGGACGGCGCGCGCGCTCACCGCGTCGCGAGGAACGTGGATTAGCGTTCGACGCGCGGCGTCGATCTCCTTTTTCAGTGCGGGCCTGAAGGTCCAGGTCGGCTCACCGAAACTGCGAAGCGCGAGGTTAAGCCCGGCCAGCGCCACCATCCACGCGGTAAATCCTTCGGCTTCCAGGCTGATTGAGCGAACCCCGCGCTGCGCGTGCCAGAGCAGAAGCTCGTTAACCGTTGGCGCCTTGTGGCTAAACGGCCCCACCAGCGCGTCGTCATGCTGGTAGCGTTTTTGCGGGCTGACGCCCGAAATGGCGTCCGCGGGGCAAACAAACAGGCAGTCTCCGCATTCAATGCAGAGCGAATCATCAACGGAAATCCGCCCGTCAGTCATGGAAAATGCCCGCGCGGGGCATACGTCCGCGCAGGCATGGCAGGAGGCGCTGCGAAAGCGGCGGCGGACGCAGTCCTGCGTCACGCCCACCGCCGAAGCGAACAGGATGTCCATCAGCCAATGCTGAAGAAGACAAAGCGCAGCAGCACTTCGCCGACAACCAGCAGCGCGGTGCCCGCCAGCAGCAGGCTACGCGCCTGCTTAAGGCCGCCAGCCGCGAAGCACAGCATCCCGACTACGGACGCGCACCAGCCCAGAAGATGCACGCTGCGCAGCTGCTCAAGCATGCGCAGCGGATCGTGAGGGAAGGTCACGACGGTATGATCCAGCGCCGCGATATCCGCCAGCCAGACCGGCTGCATCAGCAGGCGAATCAGCACCAGCAGCGTCACCGCGATCGCGGCACCACGCAGGGCGCTGCGCGTTTGCGCCCCGAGCGCCACGACGGCGGAGCCGATAATGCCGACCGAGCCGATAAACAGGACCAGGGTGTTCACGTGCTGCCAGGTGATGACCGACGCGTGCATGTAAATCTGCGCCATGCAGAACACGTCAACCAGGCCGATGATGCCCGCCAGCGCCAGCAGCGCTTTTCCGCCAGGTTTACCGAAGAACAGCAGGAGCACCGCAAGGCCGAGCGCCGCCAGATAAAGGCTGGCAAACACGATCTCGCGGCTGAGCCAGGAGCTGGCAACGTGGCGCAGCGCGTTAAGGGCATTCAGCGGGTAGCCCATATGCAGGGCGGACGCGAGAAGCCCCAGGCTCGCGAGCACGAACGCACCGGCCGCCGCGATGGCCACGCTGCGGCATGAAGCCTGCGCGCCCATCACCTGCTGGCGATCAAACCCGAGCCAGAGCGTAATGCCCACGGAGCCCTGGAGGAAAAGCGTAAAGATCAGCAGCGGTAGCTCATGCATGACATTTGCCCTCCTTTTCTGCCCCCTGATGGGCCTTAACCACCAGGTTTGGCCGCGTGATGGACGAGTCCGGCAGCCCTTTTACGTCGCACAGCGCGCCATATTTAGCGCGCAGCTCGTCAATCGGACCAAACTTGATGGCCTCCAGCGGGCAGGTTGCCACGCAGACCGGCAGCTCACCCTTCGCCTGCAGATCCACGCAGAAGTCGCATTTTGACATTTGTCCGGTCTGTTCGTTGAGCTGCGGCGCGCCGTAAGGGCAGGACCACGCGCAATAGCCGCAGCCGACGCATTTGTCGGTGTCGACGCGCACGATGCCGTCACCCGGCCGCTTGTGCATCGCGGTCGTCGGGCAGTTTTTGGTGCAAATCGGGTCCGCGCAGTGGTTGCAAGAGATAGAGAGCGTATAGGCAAAGACGTTATTGCTCACGCCGCCCTGCCCGGTTGGGATGAAGTTCCCGCCGTTGACCTCATACACGCGGCGAAAACGACGCCCTACCTCAAGGTTATTTTTATCTTTGCACGCCACCTGGCACGCCTTGCAGCCGGAGCAGCGCGAGGAGTCGATAAAGAACCCCAGCTGTTTGTCGCTCACCGGCGGATACTCTTTAAACTGACTCATGCTTTTGCTACCTCCACCAGCATGGTTTGATGTGAATTCCCTTTCGCCAGCGCGGTGATGCGCGCCGAGCTGAGCACGTTTGCGCAGCCGCCCTTATCGACGCCGCGTTCGTCGGGCTGCCACCAGGCACCCGCCTGCATTGCCACAACGCCCGGAATAATGCGCGGGGTGACTTCCGCCGGAACCTCGCAAATGCCGCGCTGGTTATGGATACGGACGGTGTCGCCCTGCGCAATGCCGCGACGCTGCGCGTCCTGCGGGTTGATCCACAGCTTCTGCTGCTGCGCTTCAATCAGCCACGGGTTGGCGTACTGCGTCGAGTTGGCGCGGTTTTTTCCTTTCCAGGTAATCAGCTGCAGCGGGAAGGATTTCGCCAGCGCGTCTTCCGGGCCCTCATGGGCGGGAACGTAGTGCGACAGCGCCGGGATCTCCGGATGGTGCATGTCGTACAGACGCTTGGAAAAGATCTCGATTTTTCCGGACGGCGTCGGGAAAGGATGGTTTTCCGGATCGCGCACGTTTTCTTCAAAGGCGACAAACGGCGCGCTCTTGAACAGATGCTGGCGGGTCTTTTGCAGCGTCGCAAAGTCCGGCAGGTTTTCATCCGGCATCGCCAGGCAGGTCTGCTCCCAGATGTGTTCGATCCACGCTTTTTCATCGCGGCCTTCGCTAAACGCCTGCTCGATGCCGAGCTTCGCGGCCACCTCGCGCAGCCAGTCGTAGTCCGAGCGGCGCTCAAACTCCGGCTCGATCAGCTTTTCGGAGAGGATCAGATAGCTTGCCGTGCCCCAGGTTTCGCCGATGTTCCAGCGCTCCATAAAGCTGGTCTCCGGCAGCAGCAGATCGGCGTATTTCGCGCTTGGGGTCATGAACAGATCGCTTGCCACGATGAACTGGATTTTGGATTCATCCTCCAGCACGCGCGTGGCCTGGTGCAGATCCGGGTTCTGGTTCGCCAGGTAGTTACCGGCAAGGGAGAAGAGAATGCGGATATTGCTGTCCAGCTTGTCAGCCTCCTTCAGCCCGACGTCCGGCGTCACCTGAGAGGCGTCATCCGCGGCCTGCACCCAGTTCATCACCGAGATTTTGGCCTTCACCGGGTTGTCCGGCATTTCCGGACCGGCGGCAAATTTACGGTTGCCGCAGCCGCCGTAGCCTGCCGCCCAGCCGCCCTTCACGCCGACGTTGCCCGTCAGCGTCGCCAGAATGGTCGATCCGCGCGCGGTGCGTTCGCCGCAGTTATGACGCTGCGGGCCCCAGCCCTGGATCAGCGCCGCGGGTTTGGTGTTGGCATAGTCGCGCGCCAGCTGGCGGATCGTCTGCGCGGGCACGTGGGTGATCTTCTCCGCCCATTCCGGCGTTTTCGCCTGACCGTCTTTTGCGCCGGTCAGATAGGCCATCAGCGATTCGTTCGCCGGCACGCCTTCGGGCATTGACGCTTCGTCAAAGCCGATCGCGTGGCGCGACAGGAAGTCGCGATCGTGCAGATTCTCCGTCACGATCGTGTACATCATGGCGTCCATCAGCGCGTTGTCCGTGGTCGGCAGCAGCGGGATCCACTGGTCGGCAAGCGACGACACCGTGTCGGAATAGCGCGGATCGACAACGATGAAGCGGGTGCCGTTTTGCTTCATCTTCTGGAAGTAGTAGTTGGTGTGGCCAAAAATGGTTTCCGTCGGGTTGTGCCCCCACAGGATCACCAGCTTTGTATCCAACAAGGTGTCCAGCGAGCTGCCGCTGGCGGCGGTGCCGTAGGTATAGGGCGTCGCGGCCGCGGTGTTGCCCATGCTCACCGAATGGTAGCTTTCCAGGTAGCCGCCGGTCAGATTCAGCAGGCGGCGCACCATCTTATCCCCGGAGAAGGTGCCGCCGGAGACCGCCGTACCCACGTGAACATAGCGCGACGCAACGCCATATTTTTCGGTAATTGTTTTTAAATTGTTGGCAATCAGCGTGGTCGCTTCATCCCACGAGATGCGCTCAAATTTCCCCTCGCCGCGCTTGCCCACGCGCTTCATCGGATATTTCAGACGGTCAGGATGGTAGACGAATTTCCGATACGCCCGACCGCGCACGCAGGCGCGCATAACGGGCATTTCAGGGTCGAGTGCATCGTCGGGCCGCGTGGAGATACGGGTAACGACCCCTTCGCTGACGTGCGCGCGAATATCGCACTTGCCGCCGCAGTCAAAGGTGCTGCAGGTCTGAACGACGCGTTCCGGGGAGACATTCTCCGCTGCATCGGCGGGCTGCGCCTGCACGCTGCCTGACGTGGTGATAAAAGGGAGCGCAACCAGCGCCGAGCTGGCCTGGATGAAATTGCGCCGGGACACCGAAGGTAATAACCCCTCTCCCTGGTCTGTTATTTTTTTCATGATTGGGTCCTTAACATAAAAACGCATTCTCGCGGTTTTATGGACCCCTATTTTTGATAGGTATCAAGGTAATCCATAAGGATTACCACAATTATAAGTTAATGATAATTATTCCTTTTTTTAGCTAAGCGTTTACTTAGAATGTTGATGAACATCCTAACGAACCAGCGAAAAATTCACTGCCGCAACCTGTCCGGATTGATCCATCACCACCAGCTGGTAGTCATCCGGCTTGCTTAACCCAAGTGACAAATAGCTGCTTCTTGATGAAAGCGGTTCGCCGTTTAAAAACCACCAGCGCTCGCCTTCTCCGCCACCGGCGGTGACCGAAAGCGTCATGGCCTCCTGCCCCGGCAGGCGACGGATGACCGCGCCCTCCCTGACCCCGGACAGCATCAGCGGTGCAGCATTATGATTGTCTAACGGCGGACAGACGGCAGACGCCGCGGGCAGGCGTGCCGCCCTTCTTTCCGACGGCGGCAGCCACGGCTCAAGCGGAAGCGGCCAGACGTCCAGCACCTTCTCTGCCGCATCCGGGCAGTCCGCCGCCACCCGCTTTCCGCTTTTGTCCAGCCAGACGGGGAATCGGATCCCGCGAATGCCCTCCTGCTCCGGCAGCAGCAGCGTAGGCGGCTCGCTTCCGTCCAGCAGCCAGGTCGAGAGGCGGCGTCGACAGTTTTCACTGCCTTCCGGCAGCGACTGGCCGCCCGGCCAGCAGATCGTGCCCCGCCCCACGCTCGCGGGACGCGGGTCGCGCGGAAGGCGCGCCTCGTCGATTGTCGAGCGCGCCTGAAGCACGTTATTGACCTGATTTAAAAGCGGAACGGCACTGGCATAGCCGAACTGCCCGGCGACGGGCGTGCCGTCGGGCCGCCCGGTCCAGATGCCAATCACGTAGCGGGCGTTAAGCCCAATAGCCCAGGCATCGCGATAGCCGTAGCTGGTGCCCGTTTTCCACGCCAGCGGCGCAACCTGCGGCAGCGCGTTATCCGGCAGCGGCTGCGCCTCGTTGGCAAGAATGCGGCGAATAATCCACGCCGCGCCCTGCGACAGCAGCGGCCTTTCCACGAGCGGATCGCCGGGCTGCAGGCGCAACCTCCCCGCCTTGCCGCGGCGGGCAAACGCGCTGTACGCGGCGGTAATATCGGCGAGCCGGGCGCCCGCGCCGCCCAGGATCAGGGATAAATTCGGCTGCGCCCCGGCGGGCAAAATAAGCGGCAGCCCCGCGTTGCTCAGCATGCCCGCAAAGCGTTTCGGCCCGTAGGCCTCCAGCACCTGAACGGCAGGCAGATTGAGCGATCGCACCAGCGCCTCGCTCATGCTTACCGGACCGTGAAAACCGCTGTCGAAGTTGCCGGGCCGATAATCGCCCGTTTTTCGCGGCACGTCCTGCAGCAGTGATGCCGGGTGGATCAGGCCGTCGTCCAGCGCCATGCCGTAAACGAAAGGCTTGAGCACCGATCCCGGGGATCGGATCGCGTTAACCATATCAACGTGGCTAAAGCGGCTGTCGTCGTTAATGTCCACCGATCCCACCCAGCCGCGCACCTTCATGTCGGTGTGATCGACAACGATCATCGCCAGCGAGCTGCGCGCGGGCAGGCGGGATTTCCAGTTCATCGCCAGCTCTTCAAGCTGCCGCTGCAGGGCGGCATCAAGGGTGGTAACGATTTTCGTCTCGCGGCTTTTGCCGAGCATCATGCGTGAAAAGAGCGGCGCGAGCTGCGGCATCTGGCGCGGGGCCAGCCAGACCGGCTCCTCGCGGGATTCCTTCACCTGCTTTGCGGACCAGACGCCCTGCGTCACCATCCTCTCGAGCACCTTATTGCGCGCGGCCTCGGCGCGTTCCGGCCAGCGGTCGGGGCGCAGGCGGCTGGGCGCCTGGGGTAACACCGCCAGCAGCGCCGCTTCGGAATAGCTCAGCTGCGACGGCGGTTTGCCGAGATAGGTCCAGCTTGCGGCCCCGACGCCCTGCAGCGTGCCGCCAAAGGGGGCGCGGTTCAGGTAGAGCGTAAGGATATCGCGCTTGGAAAGGTGCCACTCCAGCTGCAGCGCCCGCCACAGCTGGCGGATTTTGCCGCCGAAGGTGCGCGGATGTGGGTCCAGCAGGCGCGCCACCTGCATGGTCAGCGTGCTGCCCCCGGAGACCACTTTGCCTGACGTCACGTCCTGCCAGGCCGCGCGCAGCACGGAGAACGGGTTAACGCCGGGGTGATCCCAGAACCAGCGGTCTTCATACTGGATCAGGGCCTCGAGATAGCGGGGAGAAACGTCTTCCAGGGTGACCGGATAGCGCCAGATCCCTTCGCCGTCGGCAAAGCGCCAGAGCGGAGTTCCGTTCTCATCCACCACCACCCTTGCGGGGTTGACCTCTTTCAGAGGCAGCGGCCACAGGCGGTCGGCCGCGAGAATCAGCCCCCATAAAACGAGAAGCGCTCCCGCCAGCCGAAGCCAGCGGGAGCGTAAGAGACGCGCGATCGGCATCTTACGGAACAACGATCAGCGGGCCGCTGGCCGCTCCGGTGGCCCGCCACTGCGGCACGTACATGGATTCCACCCTCGGCACAGGCACCTGATAGGTTCCCGGCGTCACGGCGCGCGCCAGATACACCAGCGTCACCGGCTGGCCTTCGCTGACCGGCACGGCGGCTACAAAGCGATCGTCGCGGAACTCCATATGCTGAATATCCGCCTGCTGCATTTGGTTCAGCAGGTTTTGCACCTCGCTGCCGCTGTCCTGCAGGCTGGCGCTGCTGCTTGCCAGATTCTGGTTTTCCAGCTCAAGCCCCGCCGGGAGCAGGTCAACCACCAGCGCGTCCGGCACGTTCTGGCTGGCGTTGATTTCAAGCCATACCAGCACCAGCTCGCCGCTCTTCAGCGAAGAGAGGGATTTGCTGCTGCCGTCCGTCGCCAGAATTTGACGTTCAATTTGCAGCACGTTTGACGCGGGCTGAGGGGCATACTCAGGGTAACCCGTGCTGTCGAGCCGCACCCACAGCGGAGCGGTGCCGGTATTGGTCACCTGCAGCGCGCCAAGCTGGTCGCCATTCAGGTTTTCGACCTTCGCCTTATCGCCGCTTAATGGGGTTTCAGACGTTGACGCTTTCGCCTGCCACGCTCCGCTCAGGGTTTGCAGCGAGCGCCCGGCCAGGAACAGGGCGTTGCTTTCCTGCGTCGACAGCCAGCGCTGGCTGAACGCCTGCTCGGAAAGGGTATTGAGCAGCGCGTTCTGCGCATCCGGCATCAGCTGATACTCTTCGAGCAGCGAGAGCATCAGCGCGTTGTCGCGAAGCGCGCTGCCGTAATCCGCCATCCAGCTTTTCGCGTCGCTGCGCGGTGTTTTGAGCGCCAGATCCAGCGCCTGCTGGCTGCGCGGCGCATCGCCCATCAGCTTCAGCGCCATGCCGAGTTGCATCAGCGGCAGCCCGGATGCCGCCTGCGCATGGCGATCCCAGATTTCACGCAGCGCGCCCAGCGGCGCTTTCTGCTGACGCGCCAGCACCAGCGCGGCGTAGGCCTGCACGGCAAACCGGCTTGCCTGCGCGTTGTCGCTGTAGCGAATAGACATCATGCCCGGATCCTGCAGGTAGCGCAGCAGGCGGGTGTTGGCGTTATTCACCGCGTCCGTCGGCACGCTGTAGCCCTGCTCGCCCGCGCGCACCAGGAAGTCCGTCACGTAGGCCGTCAGCCAGTACTCTTCCGGCCCGTTTTTATCCCACAGCGCAAAGCCGCCGTCGTCGCGCTGCATTTGCAGCAGGCGGGCGATCCCCACCTCAATCGCCCCGCGGCGCTTGTCGTCCGTATCGCCCTTAATGCCAAGCGCCGACAGCTGCGCGGCGTTGGTATAGAGCGACGGGAACAGGCCGCTGGTGGTTTGCTCCAGACAGCCGTACGGATAAGCCTGCAGCTCGCGAATGTAGCGCGCCAGGTTCAGCGGCGGCTTGCCGCTCAGCAGCAGCTGCCCCTGCAGGGTCGCAGGAGAGAAACCGTTAATATGCTGAGCCGGTGCGGTCCAGGATTCGCCCGGATTCAGCATCGCGCCGGTATTGACCGTCTGGGCCGGGAAGGCCGGACGCACGCCGATTTTCCAGCTCTTCTGCTGCGGCGCAAACGTCTCGCCGGGCAGCTGAAGGCCGGTCACCTGCGCCGTCACGTCACCGTCGCCGTAGCCGTCTAGCGCGCGCACCGGAATAAAGATCGTCGTACGTGCCCCCGGCGGTAGCTCGATCGGCTGCGGCTGCGCGCCTTCGAGCGACAGCTTGCCGGAAGCGGTTAGCGCTACGCTCAGCGTCTGCGGCTGGTCCGTCAGGTTAGTGAGATCCAGCGTCAGCCTTGAGGTATCGCCGCTCGCCAGGAAGCGCGGCGTGTTGAGTTCGGCAATAATCGGCGCGGCGACAACCACCTTGCTCTCGCTGCTGCCGAAATCGTCTTCCGTCCAGGCCTGAGCCATCAGGCGCAGCTCGCCGTTAAAATCCCCAATCGGCAGGGTAATCGTGCCTTCGCCGTTGGCGTCCAGCTCAACCGGCTGCGCCTGCTGGGCGATAATCGTGACGTGATTCACCGGCGGCTTGCCGCCGCGCTTCAGCTCGTCGCCGTCGCCGCCGAAGCGCAGCGCGGCCATACGCCCCTGCCCTTCGATAACCTGGCCGTAGATGTCATAGATGTCCGCACCGTAGCGCTTCTGGCCGAAGAAGGCCTGCCAGGGATCGGGCGTGACGTAATCCGTAATGTTCAGCACGCCGCTGTCCACCGCGGAGACCAGCACGTTTACGTTCTGCGGCACGGCCCCGTCCTTCACGCTGGCCTTGACCTTCACGGAGAGGGTCTGGTTTGGACGCATTTTTTGCGGGTTATCCAGCGCAATGTTCAGGCGGCGGTTTTCGTCGCCCATCGGCAGATGCAGCAGCCCTACGGCGCGTTTCGGCGTGGCGGATTTGGATTTGTCGCCGGGGCGAACCACCAGCGTGCTGAGGTAGAGATCGTGGCGCTTCCAGGCTTTATCCACCGGAATGGAGAGATCCAGCCCGTTTGCCGGAACGTCGATCTCTTTCCACCACAGCGGCCCTTCGCTGGACTCGATCATCGCGTAGCCTTTCCCTGCGGCAGGCGCGGCGATATGCAGCTTGATGGTGTCGCCAGGCTGGTATGCCGGCTTGTCGAGCTTCAGGGTTACGCGGTCAGGACGCGCCGCGCCCGTGCCGTCGCTGTTGTCCTGCCAGCTGTAGCCCGCCCAGAAGCGCACGCTGCTGACCTTATTATCAGGCGCTTTCACCTCCAGACGATAGGAACCCCACTCCACCGGGAAGGTCACTTTACCCGTTTCATCGGCCTTGAGGCTGAGCTCCTGCTCGGCTTCGACCAGATCTTTTTGATCGAACTGGGACTGCCAGCCGTCGCTTTCGGACCAGTTCCAGAAGTAGTCGCGGCGCTCGCGGATCAGGCGAACCTGCAGCCCTGAAACGGCTTTTTTCGCGCCGCTGGCGTCGGCATACACCACATCAAAGCTGGCGTTGCCGTTTTCATCCACGATCGGCTGGTTGACGGTGGTATCGGTGCGGTAATCGTAAACCGCCTTGCTGGCGAACTGCGGGCGAATGCCCGGCAGCGCGTCGGCTGGCCAGATGGCCTGTTCGGCGCGGCGCGTCACCGGACGTCCGCCGGACTCCAGCAGGCTGGCCTGCAGGATAAGCTGCAGCGGCGAATGCGCGTCCTTCCACTGGCTTTCAACGGCGACCTGTCCGCGACCCTGCTCGTTAAGCGTCAGCTGAACTTCGTCCAGGCTGCGGCTCAGGTTTTCCTCGGCGATATCGCCAAACTGGAAGCCGGGCAGCGCGGCGACGGCCTCGCGCAGCGGGCGCAGGAACAGCTGGCCCTGCAGAGAATTGCCGTTGGCCGGCGCGCCGTACAGGTAATATCCCACGACGTCGAAGTTCACTTTATCCTCGGGCGACAGTGGCGCTTTTTGCCCCGTCAGGTTGAGCGCCATGCGCTCCGGCATAAAGTCTTCCACGTGGAAGTCCCACAGCCGCTGCAGGTTATCGCCCGCGTTGGCGCGGATGTGCCACATACCGGTCTGGGCACCGCTATCGAGGGGATAGTTGAAGCGGTAGAGGCCGTTTTCAGGCTGTACTACAACGGTGCGCGCCACCTGCCCGTCCGGGCGAAGCACGTCGAGCTTAACCGGCTGCGCGGGCAGCGGTTTGCCATCGCTGTCGCGCAGCAGGCCGTTGAGGATCACCGTTTCGCCCGGACGATAGAGATCGCGCGGGCCAAACATAAAGAACTGTTTGCTGTAGCCAGGGCTACCGGCAATATTAAACTCCGCCAGATCGAGCGCCGGGAGCTTGAGGTCAAGCAGCGTGGTCTGGCCGTCTTTGCTCGCCAGGATCAGCGCCGCCTCTTTATCCGTTTCCAGCTTCGCATGGCCGTCCGCGTCGCTGTTCGCTTCGGCAAGCGTCTGCCCTTTGTCATTCAGCAGCGTGACCTTCACGCCGGGCTGCGCGGCGCCGTTTTCCAGGCTCTGGGTAAAGATATCCAGACGGTTGTGATAGCGGTGAGCGGACAGCCCAATATCGCTCAGGGTAAAGAGCGTGGCGGCGTTGCTGTAGCTGTAGTGCCCGGCCTGATTCATCACCGCGATGTACACGCCGGACTGCTGCAGCGGCTTGATATCGCGCAACGGCAGGAGCAGCTTTTCACGCGTGTTGCGCGCCGGATTGAGATCGAAACGCCCGGTATAGACCAGCTCCGCCATTTTGAGCAGATTGTCCGATTCCCAGTTGGTCAGGGAGTTGCGGTATTCCCACTGGCTGACAAAGGCGGCCAGCGACTCCGGCTTCACCCGGTAGAAGTTGACGTCAACGTTGTTCACGTTGAGCGCCATCACCGGCAGCCCCTCCACAACTTTACCCGGCAGCAGCGATCCGCGGCTGGCAAAACCGACCGTCGGCTCGACGTCACGGGTGGTCAGCGCTTTTTCGTAATCGGTACCAAACGTCGCTTTGTTCAGCGCCTGCAGGTCGCGCTCAACGGTGACGACCAGATTGCGGTTTGGCTCCAGGTGACGCAGGCGCAGCTCTTTCAGATTAGGCGCAAGTTCCCACGCGCCGTCGACTTTGCCACTTTTCTTATCCACCACGTGAACCGTTTTCGCAAAGTCCTGGTCGGGATTGAGCGGAATGGAGAACGTGAGCACCAGCGTAGCCGCGCCGTCCAGCTGCACTTCCGAAGCGTCCTGCAGGGTCAGCGTTTTGCCCTGGCTCTGCGCGGCCAGCTTCGCGAGCCTGTCCGCATCCGGCTTTGCCGGCGTTTTCTGTTGCGTAGTGGTAGACGCCGCGGGTGCCGCAGCCTGAGGTTTTTCGTCGCTATTGTCGCAGCCGACAAGCGTAAAGGTGGTAAGCAGCGCGAGCGAGAGCGCGGCTAAGCGAAACGGTTTCATCCTGTATCCCTGGCCCAAAGAGCCTGTTGGTCATCGTCCGGATAAGTATTATCGCCCTGTTTAATTAATACCAAAAGTACAAATTAAGAATTCAGGAAAGAGAGAGAAAATAAGGCGTTGCTCGCACGTTGAAGAAGGCTGGCTTGTGGGTATTAGCAAAAACGCCGACAATTCAGCTTTACGGATAAAAACGGAGGCAACTATGTCTACCTCATACTTCGTCGCGGCCGACTGGCTGGTTGAACACGGTAACGACCCCGAAGTGCAGATTATTGACGCGCGGATGGCCCCTCCCGGCCAGGAACACCGCGACCTTGCTGCGGAATACCGTGCCGGACATCTGCCTGGCGCGGTCTTTTTTGATATTGAAGCGCTCTCCGATCATACCTCTTCCCTGCCGCACATGCTGCCGCGCCCGGAAGCGTTTTCGGTGGCGATGCGCGAGCTTGGCGTCAGCCGCGATAAGCATCTGGTGGTGTACGACGAGGGCAATCTCTTCTCTGCGCCGCGCGCGTGGTGGATGTTGAAAAGCTTCGGCGTGGAGAACGTGTCGATTCTGGCGGGCGGCCTGGCAGGCTGGAAGCGCGACGAGTTGCCGCTACAGCAGGGCGATGTTGCGCTGCCGGAAGGCGATTTTGACGCTGAATTTAACCCGGACGTGGTGAAACGCCTGACCGACGTGCTGGTTATCAGCCATGAAAAAACGGCGCAAATCGTCGACGCCCGCCCCGCCCCGCGCTTCAATGCCGAGGTCGACGAGCCGCGAGCGGGCCTGAGGCGTGGCCATATTCCCGGCGCGCTGAACGTGCCGTGGGGCGACCTGGTGTTTGAAGGCGAGCTGAAAACCACCGACGAACTGCGGGAGATTTTCGAACGTCAGGGCGTCGACCTCACGCGTCCCATCGTCGCCAGCTGCGGTTCCGGCGTAACGGCCTGCGTGGTGATACTGGCGCTGGCGACGCTCGGCGTCAGCGACGTGACGCTGTACGACGGGGCGTGGAGCGAATGGGGCGCGCGCAGCGATCTGCCCGTTGAACCCGCCTGATAGCGAAGCGGGGTGAATATTCACCCCGCAATATTTAGATAATACGGTTTGTTTTCAGGTCGCGCAGGAAACCGCCCCAGCGACGCTCGTAGAACGGCGTGATGTGCTCGGTAATAAAGTGGCTGATGCCCTTCTCGCCTTTCTTCACCTGGCAGATATCAATCGGCTCGTCGCCCGGCAAGGTGTCGGTCGCCACGCTGCCCGTCGCCTGAATAATCTCGTCGATATCCCCGTCGGACTCGATGCCAATCAGCAGCACGGGCTGCTCGTCCGCCCCTTCTTTGATGGAGCAAAGAAACGCGCGCTTCACCGGCTTGAGGGTTTTGAACAGCGTGGTCAGCGAGTCGATCATCTGCGCGGGCGGCTCGGCCACTTCGGACAGCAGCAGCGTCTCGCCCCCTTCAAGCACTTCCTGGGTGCTGAGCGGGTTACCCTCTTCACCGATCAGATGGCTGATTTCACGCGGCGTGAACTCTTTCCCGGTCGGCAGCTTGGCGTTCAGGAACAGCGTCTGGCCGAGCGTCATTTCAAACAGCGTGCGCACCGGCATCACCACGAACGCCTGTTCGTCTTCCACTGCCTTCTGCAGCGCTTCCAGCGAGGTGAAGAACGGGATCACCGACGCGCCGTCGTCTTTCTCCCAGTGCAGCAGATCCAGCGCGCTGTCTTCGACAACCTGCTCGCCTTCCGCCGCCGTTCCCGGCACCCAGACGGTGGACTCCAGCAGCGTGCGGAAAAATGCCGGACGGTGGGCGGGCTCGGTCGCCGCCTGCTCCAGCAGGGTTTCTAATTCGTTTTTGGTTTCTGACATAATGATTCCAGATGGTGCATTCCACCCCTCACCCTAACCCTCTCCCCAAAGGAGAGAGGGAATTTGAACACCCTCTCCCCTTTGGGGAGAGGGCGGGGGTGAGGGGCAATAATTACTCAGCCGTCAGCAGGTTCGCAATCGTGCGCACGCCGAGACCGGTCGCGCCTGCGGACCACTGCTCCACCGCCGCTTTACGGTAGGTTGCGGAGCAGTCAACGTGCAGCCAGCCTTCGTGATAGTTTTCAACGAAGTGTGACAGGAAGCCCGCCGCGGTACTTGCCCCTGCCGAGTACGCGGCGCTTGCGGTGTTGTTCAGCTCGGCAAAGTTAGACGGCAGCTGGCTGCGGTGGAACTCGGCCAGCGGCAGGCGCCAGAACGGCTCATTCTCCTCGGCAGCGCTTGCCAGTACGCGGGCGGCCAGCCTGTCGTCGAAGCTGAACAGCGCGTGGTAGTCGTTGCCCAGCGCGGTTTTCGCCGCGCCCGTCAGGGTCGCCATGTCGATGATCAGCTCCGGCTTCTGGGCAGAGGCGTCGATCAGGCCATCGGCCAGCACCAGGCGGCCTTCCGCGTCGGTGTTCATCACCTCAACGTTTTTGCCGTTGCGGTAGCGAATGATGTCGCCCAGCTTGAAGGCGTTGCCGCTGACCATGTTGTCCGCGCAGCACAGGTAGAGCTTCACGCGCTTGTTCAGACCGCGGGTGATAGCAAACGCCAGCGCGCCGGTGATGGTGGCCGCGCCGCCCATGTCGGACTTCATGGAGTCCATGAACGCGCTCTGCTTCAGGCTGTAGCCGCCGGTGTCGAAGGTGATGCCTTTCCCGACCAGGCAGGCAAACACCGGCGCGTCTTTATCACCGGTTGGGTTGAAGTCCAGCGCCAGCAGCACCGGCGGGCGCTCGGAGCCGCGGCCCACGGTGTGGAGGCCCATGTAGTTCTGCTCGCGCAGGTCTTCGCCTTTGGTGATGCGGTAGGACATCTTATCGCCCGCCACGCCGCACAGCAGGTCAACGGCGCGCTGCGCCAGCTGCTCGGGGCCGAGATCTTCCGCCGGGGCGTTGATGGTGTCGCGCACCCAGTCGATGATTTTTAGACGGCTTTCCAGCTCTTTCTGACCGGCTTCATCAAGGCTGGCCCACTCGATTTTACGGGTGCCTTTTGGCCCTTTGTAGCCCGCCCAGAACGCCCAGCTGCGGTCGGTGTCCCAGCCTTCGCCCGCCAGGTTCACATGCTTAATGCCCAGACCGTCAATTTTGCGCGCCGCGCGCTGGATCAGGCCCAAATCGTCTTTGACCGTCAGGTGCAGGGTTATGCCGTCGTTATTGATGCTGTAGGTGGCTTTCTCGCCCCAGCGCGCGTCGGCTGGCTGCGTAGAGAGCGTAATCTTCATCGCTTCGGTCATTTTATTTATCCTTATTAGCAAACGGGCCGCCTGAAGGCAGCCCATAGAGTCTCTTTCCACTAAATGATTCGCGTTGCAGGAAGGCGGCAAGCGAGTGAATCCCCGGGAGCAGAGATAACTCTGTGACCGGGGTGAACAAGCGCAGCCAACGCATCGGCAACGTGAAGCATGACGTGGAAATTATTCTGCTTCATCTAACCAGACTAACAGAATCGCCTCCAGAATTTTTTCATTGGATGCGTTGGGATCGTCATCAAAATCTTCTAAATCGCAGATCCACTGGTGCATATCGGTGAAGCGTACGGTCTTCGGATCGAGATCCGGGTTTGCGTCGTACAGCGCTTCGCCGATTTCACGGCTGTCTGTCCACTTCAGTCCCATATCAATGCTCGCGTGCGTGGTTGATGGTGTAGCGCGGGAACTCGACGACCAGATCTTCGTCGGTGACCGCCGCCTGGCAGCTTAAGCGGCTGTCCGGTTCCAGACCCCATGCTTTATCCAGCATGTCGTCTTCGTCTTCGGTGCTCTCGGCCAGCGAGTCAAAACCTTCACGCACGATGCAGTGGCAGGTGGTGCAGGCACAGGATTTTTCACAGGCGTGTTCCACTTCGATACCTGCGCGCAGGGCAACATCGAGAATGGTCTCACCGGCCTTCGCTTCCAGAACAGCGCCATCCGGACACAGGTCCGCATGAGGCAAAATAACAATCTTTGGCATATTAAACCTCGTCCACGGACTGGCCTTTCAGCGCGACGCGGACGGATTTGTCCATGCGGCGAGCGGCGAAGTCCTGGGTTTGTTTATCAACGTTTTTAATGGCTTCTTCTATTGCGTCAGCGTCATTGCCCATGGCTACCAGGCTTAAGTGCGCGGCAGCCTTATCAATCACCTGGCGCTCGGCGGCGCTTAGCAGCGCGGCATCGGCAGTGAGCGCGCCGGTCAGGCTTTCCAGCACGCGTGCGGCTTCGACTTTCTGTTCGGCCAGCATGCGCGCCTTCACGTCCTGTTCGGCGTAGCTCATTGAGTCCTGAATCATGGAGGCGATTTCGCCATCGGTCAGGCCGTAGGACGGCTTCACCTGGATGGACGATTCAACGCCGGTCGATTTTTCCATCGCCGTGACGCTCAGCAGGCCGTCCGCGTCCACCTGGAAGGTGACGCGAATATGCGCTCCGCCCGCAGGCAGCGCCGGAATACCGCGCAGCGCAAAGCGCGCCAGGGAGCGGCAGTCCTGCACCAGCTCGCGCTCGCCCTGCATCACGTGGATGGACATTGCGGTCTGGCCGTCTTTGAAGGTGGTAAACTCCTGCGCGCGCGCCACCGGGATGGTGGTATTGCGCGGGATCACTTTCTCCACCAGGCCGCCCATGGTTTCTAAACCGAGAGACAGCGGGATGACGTCCAGCAGCAGCATTTCGCTGTCCGGCTTGTTGCCGACCAGAATATCGGCCTGGATAGCCGCGCCGACGGCAACCACTTTGTCCGGGTCGATGGAGGTGAGCGGCGTGCGGCCAAAAAATTCGCCCACGCGCTCGCGCACCAGCGGCACGCGCGTCGAGCCGCCAACCATGACCACTTCCAGCACCTCGTCGGCCTCAACGCCCGCATCTTTCAACGCGCGGCGACAGGCCAGCAGCGTGCGCTTGACCAGCGAGGCAATCAGATCGTTGAACTGGTCGCGGGTGATCTCGCCCTGCCAGCCCGCAACGCTCACGGTAACCGTCTGCGCGTCGCTCAGCGCGATTTTGGCGTCGATCGCCGCATCCAGCAGCTCGCGCTGCACGCGCGCGTCGCTGCGATCGGCAATACCCGCCTGCTCGCGAATGTAGTCCGCCAGCAGGTGGTCGAAGTCATCCCCGCCGAGCGCGGAATCCCCGCCGGTGGCCAGCACTTCAAACACGCCGCGGCTCAGGCGCAGGATCGAGATATCAAAGGTGCCGCCGCCGAGATCGTAAACCGCAATCACCCCTTCCTGACCGGAGTCGAGGCCGTAGGCAATTGCCGCCGCCGTCGGCTCGTTCAGCAGGCGCAGCACGTGCAGGCCCGCGAGGCGCGCGGCCTCTTTGGTGCCCTGACGCTGTGCGTCGTCAAAATAGGCCGGAACGGTGATCACCACGCCGTCCAAATCGCCTTTCAGCGTTTCGGTTGCGCGGGCCGCCAGCGCTTTGAGGATATCCGCGGAAACGCGAATCGGGTTCAGCAGACCGGCCGCGGTTGCGATCATCGGCAGGCCGTTTTCACTGGCCTGCAGCTGATACGGCAGATGCGGGTAGCGGGCCTGAATGTCGGCCAGCGAGCGGCCCATCATGCGCTTAACGGAGCTGATGGTGTTGGCCGGGTCGCGCGCGGCGTTGGCGCGCGCGTCAAAGCCGACCGCGTGGCCCTGCTGCTGGTAGTGGACCACGGAAGGCAGCAGATGGCGGCCCTGCTCGTCAGCCAGCGTTTCCGCCTGGCCGCTGCGCACGGTCGCCACGAGGGAATTGGTGGTGCCAAGGTCAATACCGACCGCCAGACGACGCTGGTGCGGTGCGGCGCTCAAGCCAGGCTCACTAATTTGTAATAAGGCCATAATTTGCTTCCGAAATTAAAAGTCGAGCAGCTTTTCTTCGAGTTGTTCAGCGCTGCTTCGCAGTTTATCGAGAAAACGGAGCTTGCGCACGGTGTCCGCCGCCAGATCCCAGGTCTCGTCGTTCAGTTGCTTTACCATCTGCTGATGGCGAGTATCGAACATGCCCTTCACGCGCTTGATAAACGTTTCCAGACGCGCTTCGTCTTTGGCCTGTTCAATCTCATCCAGCTCTTCGCGCAGCTCCAGCTGTTCCATCAGAAACGCCGTGTCGCGCACGGTGTGCTGTTCGCTCGCCAGATCGAAGCCGTGGAGCGAGAGCAGATATTCCGCGCGCGCCAGCGGATGGCGCAGCGTCTGCCAGGCCTGGTTGATGGTCGCAGAGTGTGAGACCGCCGCCAGCTGCTCAGCCTGCGTGCCGCTGGCGAATTTATCCGGATGATACTGACGCTGCAGATCCTGGAAACGGATCGTCAGCGCCTGGAGATCGATCGGGTATTGCGCGGGTAGTCCGAAGAGAGTGAAGTAATCCATAACAATCTCAGGGGTAGCCAGTTAGAACAAACCCCACGCGTAGCATAGCCACGGTGGGGTTTCGGATGACGCGCGGTTAAACGTGGAAGCTTTCGCCGCAACCACACTCGTCTTTGACGTTCGGGTTCGTGAATTTGAACCCTTCGTTCAGGCCTTCTTTAACGAAGTCCAGCTGAGTGCCGTTGAGGAACTGCAGGCTTTTGCCATCGACCACCACCTTCACGCCCTTGTCTTCGAACACGGTGTCATCGGACGCCGGTTCATCAACAAACTCCAGTACGTAAGCCATACCGGAACAGCCGGAGGTACGCACGCCCAGCCGCAGGCCAAAGCCTTTACCACGGTTCGCCAGAAAAGAGCTTACTCGCGCGGCAGCGCTGTCGCTAAGGGTAATCGACATACTCAAACCTCAATTATTTTGCTTCACGTTTGCTTTTATAGTCCGCAATGGCGGCTTTGATCGCGTCTTCTGCCAGGATAGAGCAGTGAATTTTCACCGGCGGCAGTTCGAGTTCTTCAGCAATGTCCGTGTTCTTGATTGCCTGTGCTTCGTCCAGAGACTTGCCCTTCACCCACTCGGTGACCAGGGAGCTGGACGCAATAGCAGAACCGCAGCCGTAGGTCTTGAAGCGCGCGTCTTCAATGATACCTTCATTGTTGACTTTAATCTGCAGCTTCATCACGTCGCCACACGCCGGAGCGCCAACCATGCCGCTACCTACGCTGTCGTCGCTGTTGTCAAAAGAGCCAACGTTGCGCGGGTTCTCGTAATGATCGATGACTTTTTCGCTGTATGCCATGTTAAATTCTCCTTATGTACCGATTAGTGATGTGACCATTCAATGCTGTTCAGATCCACGCCCTGCTTGAACATTTCCCACAGTGGAGAAAGGTCGCGCAGACGGCCAATGGAGTTGCGTACCAGCTTGATGGTGTAGTCAATCTCTTCTTCGGTAGTGAAACGACCTAAAGAGAAACGGATAGAGCTATGTGCCAGCTCGTCGGTCATGCCCAGCGCGCGCAGCACGTAGGATGGCTCGAGGCTTGCAGAGGTACAGGCAGAACCGGAAGAGACGGCCAGGTCTTTCAGCGCCATGATCAGCGATTCGCCTTCAACATAGTTGAAGCTGACGTTGAGGATGTTCGGTGCGCCCTGCTCGAGATCGCCGTTCAGATACACTTCTTCCATATCTTTCACGCCGTCCCACAGACGGTTACGCAGCGTGCGCAGGCGCGCCATCTCGGTTTCCATCTCTTCTTTCGCGATGCGGTACGCTTCGCCCATGCCCACGATCTGGTGAACTGGCAGAGTACCGGAACGCATGCCGCGCTCGTGACCGCCGCCGTGCATCTGTGCTTCGATGCGGATACGCGGTTTACGACGAACGTACAGCGCGCCGATACCTTTTGGGCCGTAGATTTTGTGGCCGGAGAAGGACATCAGGTCCACTTTCAGCTGGCTCAGGTCGATAGGCAGTTTGCCCACGCTCTGGGTGGCATCAACGTGATAGATGATACCGCGCGCGCGGCACATTTCGCCGATGGTAGCGATGTCCTGCACCACGCCGATTTCGTTGTTAACGTGCATGATGGAGACCAGAATGGTGTCGTCGCGCATGGCGGCTTCCAGCTCTTTCAGGTCGATGATGCCGTTGCTCTGCGGCGCAAGGTAGGTGACGTCAAACCCTTCACGCTCGAGCTGGCGACAGGTGTCCAGCACGGCTTTGTGTTCGGTTTTGCTGGTGATGATGTGCTTGCCTTTTTTCTGATAAAAGTTGGCTGCACCTTTGATCGCCAGGTTGTCGGATTCGGTCGCGCCCGAGGTGAAAACAATTTCACGCGGGTCGGCGCCAACGAGGTCAGCAATCTGATTACGGGCGATATCGACCGCCTCTTCAGCATGCCAGCCAAAACGGTGTGAACGGGACGCTGGGTTACCAAAGTTTCCGTCCAGGGTCAGACACTGCATCATTTTCTCGGCAACACGCGGGTCCACCGGCGTGGTTGCGGAGTAATCGAGATAGATCGGTAATTTCATTGCTCTATAAACTCCGTACATCGCTTCAATGCAAGGAATCAGGCAACCGGCTGGATGTACGACCGAGTACGCGGGGCATCAAGCCCCGGCCTGATTCTGAAATCTTATAATTTTTTGTCCTACATAGTTCGTGTTGCAGCAAGTGCGGCCAACGCAGTTGCGGCACGAAATATGACGGGCAAATTAGGCGCGTAATTTGACGTCGATTGCGTCTTGCGCGCGGGTGCTGCGCTGTGATTCATGGCTGTGCTGACGGCCAGAAACGTCCAGAACTTCCTGGTTATTGACCAGTTCACCCAGGGTGATGTTGTTCAGGAAGCCGGTCAGACGGTCGCTCAGATCGCGCCACAGCGCGTGAGTCAGGCACTTATCGCCGCCCTGGCAGCCGCCTTTACCCTGGCAGCGGGTCGCGTCAACGGATTCATCCACTGCGCTGATCACTTCGCCAACCGCAATACTGCCCGCATCTTTACCCAGCAGATAACCGCCGCCCGGGCCGCGCACGCTGGAAACGAGTCCATTTTTACGCAGTCTGGAGAACAGCTGTTCCAGATAAGAGAGGGAGATGCCCTGTCGTTCAGAAATATCAGCCAACGGAACCGGGCCCGCTTCGGAGTTGAGCGCAACGTCCAGCATCGCGGTCACGGCATAACGCCCTTTAGATGTCAGTCTCATGTCTTACTTAACCTCAAACTCGCCCCTGCCCGGGGTTTTTTATTGTAAAATGGGGGTATTGCATAGCAGGGCCAAGTCTGACATTCCTGACTAAAATGGTCAACTATTTACTTGACTGTTTTAGTCAGGTATTTAACCTTCTGTGCCGTATCCTTTTGCCCTGCGGCGCTGCGCTTGCACGGGCCTACGGGTTTTGTAGGCCGGGTAAGCGCAGCGCCACCCGGCGAACAGACGGCACTATTCCTTATTCTTCTGCTCAATCGACGCCAGAATCCCGCGCAGGATGTTCAGCTCCTGGCTTTCCGGGCGCGCGCGGGTAAACAGACGGCGCAGCTTGTTCATTACCTGACCGGGATGGCCTTCGCGGATAAATCCGGTGGACAGCAGCGTCTGCTCCAGGTGGCCGTAGAAGCGCTCCAGATCGTCCACCAGCGGATACGCGGTCTCTTCCTGTGGCTCAGCGCTGCCTTTTTCCTGCGTTGCCAGCCACGCCATGCGCACTTCGTAGGCGATAACCTGCACCGCCATCGCCAGGTTCAGCGAGCTGTACTCCGGGTTAGCGGCAATCGCCACGTGATAATGGCACTTCTGCAGCTCGTCGTTGGTCAGGCCCACGCGCTCGCGGCCAAACACCAGCGCAACCGGCGCCTGTTCAGCCTCCGACACGCTTTTGAGACCGCACTCGCGCGGGTCCAGCATCGGCCACGGCAGCGTGCGGGAGCGCGCGCTGGTGCCGACGACCAGGCTGCATCCGGCCAGGGCTTCATCAAGGGTGTCGACGATCTGCGCGTTGCCGATCACGTCGCTGGCACCGGCGGCCAGCGCGATGGCCTGAGAGTCGGGTTTTACCAGCGGGTTAACCAGCCACAGGTTCGTTAAGCCCATGGTTTTCATAGCGCGGGCAACGGAGCCCATATTGCCGGTATGCGATGTTTCGACCAGCACGATTCGAATGTTTTGCAGCATAGTTTTAGGTATCTGGATTCTGTGTCTGAAGAATATTCCGGCATATTACCATAAACGAGAGACATAATCCGATCCCGCTGCTATACTCTGCGCCGATTTTCCCGTTCTTTAACATCCAGTGAGAGAGACCGATGCATCCGATGCTGACCATCGCCGTGCGCGCAGCGCGCAAGGCGGGTAATGTAATTGCCAAACACTACGAAACACCTGACTCCGTAGAAACCAGCCAGAAAGGCAGCAATGATTTCGTGACCAACGTCGATAAAGCCGCAGAAGCGATTATTATCGAAACGATCCGCAAATCTTACCCGCAGCACACCATCATCACCGAAGAAAGCGGTGAACATGAAGGTACCGATCAGGATGTTCAATGGGTTATCGATCCACTGGATGGCACCACCAACTTCGTAAAACGCCTGCCACACTTCTCCGTGTCTATCGCAGTACGCATTAAAGGCCGTACTGAAGTCGCCGTGGTTTACGATCCAATGCGTAACGAACTGTTCACCGCCACTCGCGGTCAGGGCGCACAGCTGAACGGCTACCGTCTGCGCTGCAGCAATGCACGCGATCTGGACGGCACCATTCTGGCGACCGGCTTCCCGTTCAAGGCGAAGCAGCACGCTACCACCTATATGAATATCCTCGGCAAGCTGTTCACCGAATGCGCGGACTTCCGCCGCACCGGCTCCGCCGCGCTGGATCTGGCCTACGTAGCGACCGGTCGCGTTGACGGCTACTTCGAGCTGTCTCTCAAGCCGTGGGACTTTGCGGCGGGCGAGCTGATCGCGCGTGAAGCAGGCGCCATCGTGTGCGATTTCACCGGCGGCCATAACTACATGTCTACCGGCAACATCGTTGCGGGTAACCCACGCGTGGTGAAAGCCATGCTGGCAAACATGCGTGACGAGCTGAGCGACGCGCTGAAGCGTTAATTCAGTCTGTTAAGCCCGGTGGCGCTACGCTTACCGGGCCTACAATACGGCTAGAAAGGCCGCAATCCCCTTCCCACCGGCACCGCGCTTATCCACATCGTCACCGCCGCCACCAGCAGAATCACCCCGCCCGCCAGTGCGAGCGTCGTCCACCCGACCTGCTTCCACAGTACCGGCGTTTTCGTGCCGCTGAGCCTTACCGCCAGCTGACGGAAGCTGTGTACCAGCACGGCCAGAGATGAAATGGTCAGCGATGTCCCCGCCGCCATCGCCAGCGCCGACAGCATGCCCCAGCCGAACACGCCAATCACCTTGCTAAACAGCAGCACCATGATCGCACCCGAGCACGGGCGCATGCCCATGGACAGCACAATCATCGTGCGGGCGCGCCAGTCGTCTCCGCTTTGAAGCTGCTCCTGCGTGGGCAGATGCTGATGCCCGCAGCCGCAGTGGGCGTCGTGTTCATGATGTAGCGTAAACGCTTTGAATTTGGGCTTTTTCAGCAGCGCGCGCAGCTTTTTCACCGCCCGCCAGCAGAGGATCAGCCCGAGCACGCCCACCAGCGCATAGCTGCCCTTCTCCAGCCAGAAGCTGCTCATGTGAAGCTGGCGCGCGGGAAGCTGTAAAAGCGAAAGCACCACCACGACCAGCGCAATCGCCACGCCGCCCTGAAGTAAAGATGACGCCAGCGTCAGGCCAATGCTCGACTTTAGCTTTGAAGGATGGGTGGCAAGCCAGGTGGTGATAACGATTTTGCCGTGCCCCGGCCCCAGAGCGTGCAGCACGCCGTAGATAAAGCTGAACGCCAGCAGCGAGCCGCCCGCTTTCGCGGGGTTCTCCGCCACCGCCTTTAATAGACCGCTCATCTGCTGGTTAACCTCGCGCTGCCAGACGATGCTTTTCATCATCACCTGCGGCCACGCGTGCCACAGCCACAGCAGGCCGCCAGCGGCCAGCAGCATAAACAGCGCCAGCGGCCAGAACTGCACCCAGCGGCGCGTTTTACGGGTTGGAGAGGCGATTACTGACATTGCAGCGTCACCTCCTGCGCAAACTGTTTGCCCAGCTCCATATCCTCCGGTGGCGCATCGGCTTTATCGAGGGAGAGGGCAAAGTTCAGCGTTTCGTCACTGGGCTTCGGCGTGCGAACGGCGAGTTTGCAGGCTTTTTGCAACGATGCGGGAAGCTGTACGTCGCCGTCCTCGGCGTAGCGCATATCGACGTAGTAGGTCGGGTCGAAGGTGGAAAAAGTATACGTCTGCCCGGCCAGCGGCTGAGGATGCGCCAGCGGAAGCACGAACGTCAGCACCGCCTGGTGGCCTTCGCGCGACATCCCGTACTCGGTCGGGCGGTTAAGGAATTTCACCTTTTGCCCGTTGTGCCAGAACTCGGTGAAGTAGTGCTGCCCGAGCACGTTGGCCATCACTTCTGCCGCCAGCTTCTTCCAGATCTCATCGCCCGGCTTCGCGTTCCCCGCATCGTAAAGCAGATCCGCCGAGGTGATTTCATCCATCGTCCAGCGCATCTTAAGGCCGCTAAGCTGCGTGCCGTCCGAGACGATTTCCGTTTTAAGACTGATGAAACTATGAGGATGCGCGCTAACGGCAGAGGTGAAAACCGCCAAAAATACCGCCATCGCGCTGTGTTTAACTATTTGCATCAATTCCTCACGTCAAAAATTCTGTGATGTTCGCCAGCAATCCTGAGTGAAAGGCCCGCCGGTGCGCTTTTCAGCGCCCATCCTTTAGCTATTCTTATCTGACATTCACACTGGATACCCGACAGATGATGACGACGCTTGAAATTCCATCTGTGCTTTCCAGTTCGCAGCGCCGCTGCCAGGTGCTTTTGATGCTTTACCTGCCCGATGCTGCCGTCACTGCGCAGAGCATTATTGTTGCCAACGGGGTCGATGACGCCATGGCACGGCAAGATATAGCCGAGACGCGCGATGAAATCCAGCGCTATCACCGGCTGGACATCATTACGCACCTCGACGGCAGCTACCGGATTGAAGGCTCGGTTCTCAACCAGCGCCTGTGCCTGCTGCACTGGCTGCGCCGCGCGCTCCGGCTTTGCCCGCAGTTTGTCTCGCACCAGTTTACCCCGGCGTTAAAAACCGCGCTTAAACAGCAGGGCATTGCCCGCCCACTTTACGACGATGCCAACCTGCGGGCGCTGATCGGCTTCTGCTCCCGCAAGCTTCAGCGCCAGTTTGACTGCCGCGACGTCCAGTTTTTGCAGCTCTATCTGCAGTATTGCCTTATCCAGCACCAGCTGGGAAATACTCCGCAGTTCTCGCCGGTTCAGCGCAGCTGGACGCAGTCGCGAGGAGAATACTTTACGGCGCAGGAGATCGTGCGCCACTGGAAGCGCCGCGTCCCGCAGGGCGCCCACAGCGACGAGCAGCTGTTTCTGGCGCTGCTGTTTATGATGCTGCGCACGCCCGATCCGGCGATGGACAAGCACCAGCAGGACCAGCGCCTGCGTCGGGCGATCGTGCGGATGGTGGCGCGCTTCCGCACGCAGACGGGGATGAAGTTCAGCGACGAGCAGGGGCTGACCGATCAGCTGTATGTTCACCTGGCTCAGGCGCTGGATCGCTCGCTGTTTGAGATCGGCATAGATAACAGCCTGCCGGAGGAGATCCACCGCCTTTACCCGCGCCTGCTGCGCACCACCAAGGCGGCCCTGTTTGAGCTGGAGGCGGAGTTTGGGCTGCGTTTTTCCGATGAGGAGATGAGCCTGGTGGCGGTGATTTTCGGCGCCTGGCTGATGCAGGAGACCGACCTGCATGAAAAGCAGGTGATCCTGCTGACGGGCGAAGACAAAGCCTGCGAAGAGATCATCGAGCAGCAGCTGCGCGAGCTTACCCTGCTGCCGCTCAATATTCGCTACCTGACGCTACAGGCGTTTCAGAAAGAAGGCGCTCCGCGCGAGGCGGCGCTGGTCATCACCCCTTACGCCACCGCCCTGCCGCTGTTTTCGCCGCCGCTGATCCACGCTGTAGAGGCGCTGAACGCCCAGCAGCAGGAGCACATCCGCGCCATGCTGGAAGCGTAGCTACGCCCGCGCCACCACTTTCGGGCGCACCACCATCGCCGGCAGCGCAACCAGCGCCATCACCCAGAACACGCCGTGGCCCAGGTGTTGATACAGGAACCCGGCAAAGACCGTCATCACCGCAATGCTGCCGCCCATGGCCACCGCAGAATAAACCGCTTGAAGCCTGATCACGTCCCCGCCCTCTCGCGCCGCAATGTAGCGCATCGCCGCCAGATGACACACGGTAAACGTGCCGCAGTGCAGGATCTGCGCCACGATCAGCCACGGCAGTTCGGTCGTCCAGCCCATGATCCCCCAGCGCGCCACGCCGCAAACGGCGGAGAGCAGCAGCAGATCGCGCGCGCCAAAGCGGCGGAAGAGCTTTTTGCTGAGCGCAAAGACGATCACTTCCGCCACAACGCCGAGCGACCATAGGTATCCGACCGCGGAAGCGGAATAGCCTGCGCCCTGCCAGTAGATGGCGCTAAAGCCGTAGTAGGCCGCATGCGCCCCCTGCAGCAGACACACGCACGCCAGAAAGCGCCAGCTCTGTGCCACCAGGCTCCGCCAGGCGGGCCAGCCCGCGCTCTCCTGGTGGCGGCTTTCGCCCTGCGGCATCACCGACGGACGCAGCAGCATGCCCAGCAGCATCGAGGCGATACCCACGCTCAGCAGAGCCAGAATCGCCCGGTAGTCGTAGAGGCTGACCAGCTTGCCAACCAGCGCCGAGCCAATCACAAAGGCAATCGATCCCCACAGGCGCACGCGCCCGTAGTCCATGGTGATCTGCTTTTGCCAGGTGTTCGCCAGCGCGTCCGTGAGCGGCACCAGCGGCGAGAAGAAGAGGTTAAAGCCCACCATCACCACCATCAGCCAGGCAAGCTGATGGCTCACCCAGAAGCAGGCCAAAAAGACCAGCGTGAGCAGCGCGAGAACGCGCAGGGCTTTAATCAGCAGAGAGGGATCGCTGACGCGCGGGGCGATCAGCAGGCTGCCCAGAAAACGCGCCACCAGCCCGGCGCCGAGCAGGACGCCGATGGTTTCAGGGGTAAGCCCAATGCCCTTTAGCCAGACGCTCCAGAAAGGCAGAAAAATACCGTAGCTAAAGAAGTAGGTAAAATAGCTGAGCGCCAGCCAGCGCGTGGAATGCAAGGCCATGAATCCCTCCCGAATTGGAGGCGATAGTCTGGCGTTAAACAGGGGCCAGCGCAAGCTACGATTAACAAGTAAATAACACTTATGTTTTGCAGGGTTTCATCCAGCGTAAAAATGATTTCCCGCCGCGTTTGCCGTCGTGCTACAGGCTGATTTATGAAGAAAAGCTGAATGGCAGAGTGTTGATTTGTGTATTAGTTTTAAAACGGGATCACCACAAAAACGAGCCACCTATGAACACTCTCCGCTATTTTGATTTTGGCCAGTCGCGCCACCTTATGCTGCTGATTGCCCGCATCGCCATTGTTGTGCTGTTTATTATCTTTGGCTTCCCGAAGCTGACGGGTTTTAGCGGTACGGTACAGTACATGACCTCGCTGGGCGCGCCGATGCCAATGCTGGCCGCCATTATCGCCGTGGTGATGGAGGTTCCTTTCGCGATTCTTATCGTGCTGGGCTTTTTCACCCGCCCTCTGGCCGTGCTGTTTGTCTTCTACACGCTGGGGACGGCGGTGATTGGCCACCACTACTGGAACATGAGCGGAGATGCGGTGCTGCCTAACATGATTAACTTCTACAAGAACGTGAGCATCGCCGGGGCATTCCTGCTGCTGGCGATTGTTGGTCCGGGGGCGATATCCCTTGATCGGCGTTAACCCATAAAAAAAGGCCGCAAATGCGGCCTTTTTTGTTTCTGCAAGGCAGAAGAATTATGCGTACACAGGGAAGCGCGCGCAGATATCCAGAACTTTACCCTTAACGCGCTCGATTACCGCTTCGTCATTGATATTGTCCAGAACGTCACACATCCAGCCCGCCAGCTCTTTCGCTTCCGCTTCTTTGAAGCCGCGACGCGTAATCGCCGGAGAACCGATGCGGATACCGGAGGTCACGAACGGGCTCTTCGGATCGTTTGGCACGCTGTTTTTGTTCACGGTGATGTTGGCGCGGCCCAGGGCAGCGTCAGCTTCTTTACCGGTCAGGTTTTTATCAACCAGATCCAGCAGGAACAGGTGGTTTTCAGTACCGCCGGAGACCACTTTGTAGCCGCGGTTCAGGAACACGTCCACCATCGCTTTCGCGTTTTTGGCAACCTGCTGCTGGTAAACCTTGAACTCAGGCTCCATCGCTTCCTTCAGCGCCACGGCTTTGGCCGCGATAACGTGCATCAGCGGGCCGCCCTGCGCGCTTGGGAACACGGCAGAGTTCAGCTTCTTATACAGCTCTTCGTCACCGCCCTTCGCCAGGATCAGGCCGCCGCGCGGACCCGCCAGGGTTTTGTGGGTGGTGGTGGTGACAACGTGAGCGTGCGGAACCGGGTTCGGGTAAACGCCCGCGGCAATCAGGCCCGCCACGTGCGCCATGTCGACGAACAGGTACGCGCCGATGCTGTCGGCGATTTCACGCATTTTTGCCCAGTCAACCACGCCGGAGTAAGCGGAGAAGCCGCCGATGATCATCTTCGGCTTGTGCTCTTTGGCCTGCTTCGCCATGTCTTCGTAGTCAATTTTGCCGGACTCATCGATACCGTAAGGAATGATGTTGTACAGTTTGCCGGAGAAGTTAACCGGGGAGCCGTGAGTCAGGTGGCCGCCCTGCGCCAGGTTCATACCCAGAACGGTATCGCCCGGCTGCAGCAGCGCGGTGTAGACCGCGAAGTTAGCCTGAGAGCCGGAGTGCGGCTGCACGTTAGCGTAGTCTGCGCCAAACAGTTCTTTAGCACGGTCAATCGCCAGCTGCTCAACGATATCAACGTACTCGCAACCGCCGTAGTAGCGCTTGCCCGGGTAACCTTCAGCATATTTGTTGGTCAGCTGAGAACCCTGCGCCTGCATGACGCGCGGGCTGGTGTAGTTCTCGGAGGCGATCAGTTCGATGTGCTCTTCCTGACGTACTTTTTCCTGCTCCATAGCCTGCCACAGTTCGGCATCATAATCGGCAATGTTCATTTCACGCTTTAACATCCGCATCTCCTGACTCAGCTAACAAGTAAATTTTGGCCTGAAAAGGCAGTCCAGTTGGACAACGCGCAACAGTATAACCGAATAGTCTTGCGATAACAGGTCTTGACAAACGATTTTACGCAAACGTTTTCCTACGCGCCACGCAAGGGTTTGAGCAGCAAAGACCTCGCGGTTTCCAGCGGATTTCTTTTCAGGTTTGTGATGCGTATTTTTCACGTTGCAAAGAACCATTTACAATACAGGGTTATTTTTATAAGATGCATTTAAAATACATCATTAAAGTAACAGATGAAGGAAGTTGCTATGTTAGACGCTCAAACCATCGCTACCGTTAAGGCTACCATTCCCCTGCTGGTTGAAACCGGTCCTAAGCTGACCGCCCATTTTTACGATCGCATGTTCGCGCACAATCCGGAGCTCAAAGAGATTTTCAACATGAGCAACCAGCGCAACGGCGATCAGCGAGAAGCGCTGTTTAACGCGATTGCGGCCTACGCCAGCAATATTGAAAACCTGCCGGCGCTGCTGCCTGCGGTCGAAAAAATCGCGCAGAAACATACCAGCTTCCAGATTCAACCCGAGCAGTACAACATCGTTGGCGCGCACCTGCTGGCGACGCTGGACGAAATGTTCAGCCCGGGCCAGGAGGTGCTTGACGCCTGGGGCAAAGCCTACGGCGTGCTGGCTGGCGTGTTTATCAATCGTGAAGCGCAGATCTACAGCGAGAACGCCAGCAAAAACGGCGGCTGGGAAGGCACGCGTCCGTTCCGCATCGTGGAGAAAACGCCGCGCAGCCAGCTTATTACCAGCTTTGAGTTTGAGCCGGTAGACGGCAAGCCGGTGGCGGACTATCAGCCCGGCCAGTATCTCGGCGTTTGGCTCAAGCCGGAAGGCTTCCCGCATCAGGAAATTCGCCAGTATTCCCTCACCCGCACGCCCAACGGCAAAGGCTACCGCATTGCGGTGAAGCGCGAAGACGGCGGTCAGGTCTCGACCTGGCTGCATAACGACGCCCGCGTGGGCGACGTGGTTCATCTGGCCGCGCCCGCCGGTGATTTCTTTATGGCCGTGGACGCCACTACCCCGGTCACGCTGATCTCCGCTGGCGTGGGCCAGACGCCGATGCTGGCGATGCTGGATACCCTGGCGAAAGCAAACCACAGCGCGCAGGTAAACTGGTTCCACGCTGCCGAGAACGGCGACGTGCATGCCTTTGCGGATGAAGTGAAAACGCTGGCGGCGGGCCTGCCGCGCTTTAGCGCGCATACCTGGTATCGCCTGCCGACAGAGGCCGACCGCGCCGCGGCGCGCTTCGACAGCGAAGGGCTGATGGATTTACGCGCGCATGAAGGGGCGTTCAGCGCGCCGGAGATGCAGTTCTACGTCTGCGGGCCGGTGGCGTTTATGCAGTTTGCCGCGAAGCAGCTGGTTGAGCTGGGCGTGAATAAAGACAACATTCATTACGAATGCTTCGGCCCGCACAAGGTGTTGTAATCGCCCCGGCGGCGCTTCGCTGGCGCGGGCCTACGAAGAGTTTTGTAGGCCGGGTAAGCGCAGCGCCACCCGGCAAGAACGTTAAATCGCCGCGTCGTCTTCTTCGCCGGTACGGATACGGATCACGCGCGCCACGTCGAAGACGAAGATTTTTCCGTCGCCGATTTTGCCCGTCTGCGCCGTGCGGATAATGGTATCCACGCAGGTATCGACGATATCGTCACTGACCACAATTTCGATTTTCACTTTCGGCAGAAAGTCCACCATGTACTCCGCGCCACGATAAAGCTCGGTGTGGCCCTTCTGGCGACCAAAACCCTTCACTTCCGTTACGGTCATCCCGGTGATGCCGACTTCCGCCAGCGCTTCACGCACATCGTCCAGTTTGAAAGGTTTAATAATCGCATCAATCTTTTTCATGGTGGGTCCTTAAACGCTTGCCTGTAAGCTGATCGTAATCGATTGCTCACAGTATCATATTCATTCAAATTTTGCGGTACTACTCTTTAAAATCGTTCGCTTCCAGCTCGTGGCGCGACAGCAGCTTGTAGAACTCGGTGCGGTTGCGTCCGGCCATGCGCGCCGCGTGGGTCACGTTGCCTTTGGTGATCTGCAGGAGCTTGCGCAGATAGTTCAGCTCGAACTGGTTGCGCGCTTCGGCAAAGGTCGGCAGCGCGGTGTTTTCCCCTTCCAGCGCCTGCTCGACCAGCGCGTCGCCGATAACCGGCGACGAGCTCAGCGCAACGCACTGCTCAATCACGTTCACCAGCTGGCGCACGTTCCCCGGCCAGCTCGCCGTCATCAGGCGCTTCATCGCATCCGTGGAAAACGCGCGCACGAACGGCTTGTGCCGGTCGGCGGACTGGCGCAGCAGGTGGTTTGCCAACAGCGGAATATCTTCCGCACGCTCCGCCAGCGCCGGAAGCTTGAGGTTAACCACGTTCAGACGGTAGTAAAGATCCTCGCGGAACTCGTTGCGCGCCATCACCTTCGGCAAGTCCCGGTGGGTAGCAGAAATAATGCGCACGTTAATGTCGATATCGCGGTTGCTGCCCAGCGGGCGAACCTTGCGCTCCTGCAAAACGCGCAGCAGCTTGACCTGCAGCGGCGCGGGCATGTCGCCAATTTCATCGAGGAAAAGCGTGCCGCCTTCCGCCGCCTGGAACAGCCCTTCCCGGCTGCTTACCGCGCCGGTAAACGCGCCGCGGGCGTGGCCGAACAGCTCAGACTCCAGCAGCTGTTCAGGCAGCGCGCCGCAGTTGATGGCAATAAACGCATTTTTACTGCGCGGGCTGGCGTTGTGGATAGCCTGCGCCAGGATCTCCTTCCCGGTGCCGCTCTGCCCGTTAATCAGCACGCTGACGTCAGACTGCGCCACCATTCTCGCCTGCTCCAGCAGCCGCAGCATCAGCGGGCTGCGCGTCACAATCGACTCGCGCCACGCGTCGTCGCCTGACGTCGCCGTGTGCTCAAGGGCGCTGTCGATGGCTTTATAGAGCGCGTCCTTGTCCACCGGCTTGGTCAGGAAGCTGAACACCCCCTGCTGGGTGGCGGCCACGGCATCCGGAATCGATCCGTGGGCGGTGAGGATAATGACCGGCATTCCCGGCTGCTGCTTCTGGATCTCGGTGAACAGCTGCATGCCGTCCATCTCGTCCATGCGCAGATCGCTTATCACCAGATCGATTTTTTCGCGGAAAAGGACCTTCAGCCCCTCCTGTCCGCTTTCAGCGGTGACCACGCTGTAGCCTTCGCTGACGAGGCGCATCCCAAGCAGCTTCAGCAGCCCGGGATCGTCATCCACCAGCAGCAGGTGGGCAGGTTTGCGGCTTGTCATGGCTTAACATCCTCTTGTTTCTGCGCATCGCCGTCCTGCTCCGGCTCGTCGGAGGCGGGCGCGCTCTTTGAACTGTCCGGCAGATAGTTGCCCGCCGGCTTGCGCGTTGAGAGCTGTCTTTCGATATCGGTCAGGTTTTCAAGCTTGCGCGTCGTGGTATCAAGCTGGGCGCGTAAAAATTGCTGCTGCTGGCGAAGCGTGTCCAGCTCGGCGTCTGAGGACTGCTGAAGCCTGCTGTAGCGCGAGCGCTCTTCGGAAAGCTGCAGCTGCAGCACCTGCCCGTCGCGCCAGAGCTGATACACCGGGCGCACCTGCGCAGGGATATTCGCGCTCACGGCATCCAGACGCACGGTATTGGCGCGGCGCTCAACCGGGTTGATTTTGGCGTCGGCCAGCAAAATGGCGCGCTTGAAATTCTCCTGCCAGGTTTCATTGCCCCACAGCGCCGCCTGGGCGCGGGCGGTGGCGGGCGACAGGCGCTGGGAGCAATCCATTCCGCGCAGCCAGTACAGCGGGTTTGACTCAACGTCATGCCCGGAGAGGTTCCAGAGATCGTCACAGCGGGTCGTCAGGAAATCCGCGAGCTGATTCTCCGGCCATTTATCGTCTTGTTTGTCGCTGATCGCGCTTTTCGGCGCATGGGATACGCATCCCGCAAGCAGCAGGCAGGAGACGCCCGCGCGCATCGTTTTGCTGGAAAATACCGCGCGCAGCGCGCGGCTAAAGACGTGTGACATATTCACCAGATAGAGATTCATTTCATTGTTTTTTCCGGCTCAAGAGGCAGTTCAATGCGAAAACAGACGTCGGCGCGTTCGTCGCTAACAATCCTGAGTTCGCCCTGCATGCGTTGTATGCAGTCGCGGGCAATGCTAAGCCCCAGACCGCTTCCTTTTACTGCGCCTTTACGCTGATGGCTACCCTGGTAAAAGGGTTCAAATATCATCTTTTGTTCATCATCAGGTATGGGGGTGCCGGTATTGGCGACGTCGATAAGCACCCGGGAATCCTTCACATAGCTTCGTACATAAATGGTACCGGATTCAGTACCATAGTGCACAGCATTGGAATAAAGATTATCCAGGACGCTCATGAGCAGCATCGGCTCGGCACGACAGGCCTGCACCGTGAGATCAACCTCGGTATGCATCATTTTAGCGCGTGCCGGCAGGCTATGGGCGGAGATCACCATATCGACCAGCGGTTCAATCTCGACCGCCTCCAGCGCCACGGCGCCGTCCGCCAGCTTGCGGTTGTAGTCCAGCAGCTGCTCAATCAGCTTTTGCAGATTGCGGCTGCTGTCGTCGAGAATATCAACAATCTCTTTCTGTTCAGCCGTCAACGGCCCCGCCACCTCATCCGCCAGCAGCTCCGTGCCCTCGCGCATGCTGGCGAGCGGAGTTTTAAGCTCGTGGGAAATATGGCGTAAAAACTGGTGACGCTGCGATTCAAGCCACGCCAGACGCTCAGAGAGCCAGATGATGCGCTGCCCGACGGAGCGCAGCTCGCGCGGGCCGGTAAACGCGACCGTATCGCCCAGCGATTTACCTTCCCCCAGGCGATTGATCATCCGCTGGATCCCCTTCACCGGGCCGATGATCATGCGGGTGAACAGCAGCACCAGCGCCAGGCTCACCAGGAACAGCACCAGCGCCTGCCAGCCGAAGAACTGGCCGCGCTCGGCGATCTCCTGCTGGAGCTGCTGCCCGCGCGAAAAGATCACGGTGCGCGTGGTCTGCACCATCTCGGTATTTGCCGCGGCGAAGGCCTCGAGGCTCGCGGCGGCGGCGGCGTCCGGCCCGCTGTTTTTACACTGCAGCCGCGCCAGCGCGTTCAGGTCCTGACGCAGCGCCTGATAAAGCTTGTCGTCCGGCAGTACGCCCGCGTGCGCGTCCAGCATGTCGCTGTAGCGCTTGCGCTGATTCTGATACACCTTTTCCAGCGTCCGGTCGTCCAGCACGCAGTACTGGCGGTAGCTGCGCTCCATCTCCAGCGCCGCGTTGGTCATCGCCTCGCTGCGCCGCGCGTCGATAAGCGTTGTGCGGTTGGTTAACGCCGCCTGGGCGCTCAGCGCGTTCAGGCTCTGCCACGCCTGCCACGCCAGCACCAGCAGAGGCAGAAGGATAAGCAGGAACGCCATCATGACGAGCTGTCGAAGGGAACGGGGGAAAGCAGGCCAGCGTTTCAAGACGTTACTCTCTTAATGTGGGGATAATGAGAGCCTAACTGAGACTGCCCTTCAGATACAACAAAGCCGGGTAAAAACCCGGCTTTGTTATGGAATGAGGCGGTGCCTAACTCGACGTTTCGCCCTGGCCTGATAAAGCATCGCTATGATCAGTAGTTGGACGGCAGGCACCTTGTTGTGCGTCATTCGAAGTTTATGTAGCACGTCCCGAAGGGGCTGACATAAGAAGGTGAATGAGCCACTAGTTATTATTATGCAACACCCGTGCCAGAATGCAAAACAATAAATCATCTGATTGAAATGCAAGGGTTTTATTCACAAACCAAATCGATTGTTGAACGAATGGTTTCCAGGCTAAGTGTCGCTATTAAGCAACACCTTAACGGGAACTTTTCCTGTCATATATAAATCAATGAGCTAAGTGTCTCCATTTAGAGACAGCTTCATGCCATCTTTGTCGCAATTTTGCGACATGCATAAAAAAGCCCGGCAGCGCTAAGCTTACCGGGCCTACAAAGTACCTGCTTTAAACCTTAACCCAGCTGTTTACGCGCGTTGCGGAAGATACGCATCCACGGGCCGTCCTCACCCCAGTTTTCCGGGTGCCAGGAGTTGCTCACGGTGCGGAACACGCGCTCCGGGTGCGGCATCATGATGGTCGCGCGGCCGCTTTCGCTGGTCACCGCGGTGATGCCGTTGGCCGAGCCGTTCGGGTTCGCCGGGTAGGTTTCAGTCACCTTGCCGGCGTTATCGACGAAGCGCAGCGCCACCAGGCCTTTGCTTTCAAGCGTCGCCAGATGCGCCGCATCGCGGACCTCAACCTGCCCTTCCCCGTGAGAAACGGCGATAGGCATCCGCGAGCCCACCATGCCCTGAAGCAGCAGGGATGGGCTTTGCGTCACTTCCACCAGGCTAAAGCGCGCTTCGAAGCGGTCAGATCGGTTGCGCACGAAGCGCGGCCACGCCTCGCTGCCCGGGATCAGCTCGCGCAGGTTGGACATCATCTGACAGCCGTTACACACGCCCAGCGCCAGCGTTTGCGGACGGTGGAAGAAGGTTTCGAACTCGTCGCGCACGCGGCTGTTGAACAGAATGGACTTCGCCCAGCCTTCACCCGCGCCCAGCACGTCGCCGTAGGAGAACCCGCCGCACGCCACCAGGGCCTGGAAATCGTCCAGCCCGGTGCGCCCTGCCAGCAGGTCGCTCATGTGGACGTCGATAGCGTCAAAGCCCGCGCGGTGGAAGGCGGCCGCCATCTCAACGTGGGAGTTAACGCCCTGCTCGCGCAGCACGGCCACCTTTGGCCGCGCGCCGGTCGCAATGTACGGCGCGGCGATGTCTTCATTAATGTCGAAGGAGAGCTTCACGTTCAGGCCCGGGTCGTTGTCGTTGGCCTTGGCGTCGTGCTCCTGGTCCGCGCATTCCGGGTTATCGCGCAGGCGCTGCATCTGCCAGGTGGTTTCCGCCCACCACATGCGAAGGGTGGTGCGGCTTTCGCTGAACACCGCGTGGCCGTCTGCTTCTATCACAAAGCGATCGCCCTGCACCGCCTTACCGAGATAGTGCACGCAGTCCGCCAGGCCGTGCTGCGCCAGCAGCGCCTCAACGGCTTCGCGATCCGCCGCGCGCACCTGAATCACCGCGCCCAGCTCTTCATTGAACAGCGCCGCCAGACGGTCTTCGCCAAGCGTTGCAATATTGGCTTCCACGCCGCAGTGGCCGGTGAAGGCCATCTCGGCCAGCGTCACCAGCAGGCCGCCGTCGGAACGGTCGTGGTAGGCCAGCAGCTTACGCTGTGCCACCAGCGCCTGGATCGCGTCGTAGAAGCCTTTCAGGTGCGCGACGTCGCGCACGTCGGCTGACTTATCGCCGAGCTGGCGGTACACCTGCGCCAGCGCGGTGGCCCCCAGCGCGTTGTGGCCTTTGCCCAGGTCAATCAGCAGCAGGGCGTTATCTTCAGTGGAAAGCTGCGGCGTGACGGTGCCGCGCACGTCCTCCACGCGGGCAAACGCGGTGATCACCAGCGACAGCGGAGAGGTCATCTCGCGCTGCTCGCTGCCTTCCTGCCAGCGGGTTTTCATCGACATCGAGTCTTTGCCCACCGGGATGGTCAGGCCGAGCGCGGGGCACAGCTCTTCACCGACGGCTTTCACCGCTTCGTACAGGCCCGCATCTTCGCCAGGGTGGCCAGCGGCGGCCATCCAGTTCGCGGAGAGCTTGATGCGTTTGATATCGCCAATCTGGGTGGCGGCGATGTTGGTCAGCGCTTCACCCACGGCCAGGCGGGCGGAGGCGGCAAAGTCCAGCAGCGCCACCGGGGTACGTTCGCCCAGCGCCATCGCTTCGCCGTAGTAGCTGTCGAGGCTGGCGGTGGTGACCGCGCAGTTCGCCACCGGGATCTGCCACGGGCCGACCATCTGGTCGCGCGAGACCATGCCGGTCACGGTGCGGTCGCCGATGGTCACGAGGAAGGTTTTCTCCGCAACCGCAGGCAGGTGCAGCACGCGGTTGACCGCGTCGGCAACGGTAATGCCCTGACGGTCCAGCGCCTTGCCCGCCGCCTGACGGGTTTGCACGTCGCGGGTCATTTTCGGCGTTTTGCCGAGCAGAACGTCCAGCGGCAGGTCGATCGGCTGGTTGTCGAAATGGGTGTCGCTTAAGGAAAGGTGCTGTTCTTCGGTCGCTTCGCCGATGACGGCGTACGGCGCGCGCTCGCGGCGGCACAGCTCGTCAAACAGCGGCAGCTGGTCGGCGGCAACCGCCAGCACGTAGCGCTCCTGGGATTCGTTACACCAGATTTCCAGCGGGCTCATGCCCGGCTCATCGCTCAGGATGTCGCGCAGGTTGAAGCGGCCGCCGCGGCCGCCGTCGCTGACCAGCTCCGGCATGGCGTTGGAGAGACCGCCCGCGCCCACGTCGTGGATAAAGAGGATCGGGTTGGCGTCGCCGAGCTGCCAGCAGCGGTCGATCACTTCCTGACAGCGGCGCTCCATTTCCGGGTTGTCGCGCTGCACGGAGGCAAAATCAAGATCCGCATCAGACTGGCCGGAGGCCATAGAGGATGCCGCGCCGCCGCCCAGGCCGATGTTCATCGCCGGGCCGCCCAGCACGATCAGCTTTGCGCCGACGACGATCTCGCCCTTCTGCACGTGATCGGCGCGAATGTTGCCGATCCCGCCCGCCAGCATGATCGGCTTGTGGTAGCCGCGCAGCTCTTCGCCGTTGTGGCTGTCCACTCTCTCTTCGTAGGTGCGGAAGTAGCCGTTCAGCGCCGGACGACCAAATTCGTTGTTAAACGCCGCGCCGCCCAGCGGGCCGTCGGTCATGATATCCAGCGCGGTCACGATGCGCTCCGGCTTGCCGAAATCCTCTTCCCACGGCTGTTCGAAGCCCGGGATGCGCAGGTTAGAGACGGAGAAGCCCACCAGGCCCGCTTTCGGTTTTGCGCCGCGCCCGGTGGCGCCTTCGTCACGAATTTCACCGCCGGAACCGGTCGCCGCGCCCGGCCACGGGGAGATTGCCGTCGGGTGGTTGTGGGTTTCCACCTTCATCAGGATGTGCGCAGGCTCCTGATGGAAGTCGTAGCGGCCGGTGGCGTGGTCGGCAAAGTAGCGCCCAACCTCGGAGCCTTCCATTACCGCGGCGTTGTCCTTATAGGCAGACAGCACGTGGTCGGGGGTTTGCTCCATGGTATTTTTGATCATTTTGAACAGCGATTTAGGCTGCTTCTCACCGTCGATGACCCAGTCGGCGTTGAAAATCTTATGGCGGCAGTGCTCGGAGTTGGCCTGCGCGAACATGTAGAGCTCGATGTCGTTCGGGTTGCGGTTCAGCTTAACGAACGCGTCCTGCAGGTAGTCGATTTCGTCGTCTGCCAGCGCCAGGCCGAGACGCAGGTTGGCGTCAATCAGCGCCTGGCGGCCCTGCCCGAGCAGGTCCACGCTTTGCACCGGCGCGGGCTGGTGATGGGAGAACAGCTGCTGCGCGTCCTCAAGAGAGGTAAACACGCTCTCCATCATGCGGTCGTGCAGCTCGGCGGCTACCGCCTGCCACTGCGCGTCGGTCAGGGTGGATGCTTCCACGTAGTACGCCACGCCGCGCTCAAGGCGGTTAACCTGGCTCAGGCCGCAGTTGTGTGCGATATCGGTCGCTTTGGAAGACCAGGGGGAGATGGTGCCAGGACGCGGCGTTGCAAGGATCAGTTTACCGGTTGGCGCGTGGCTGCTCAGGCTAGGGCCGTATTTGAGCAGGCGCTCCAGCTGTACGCGCTCCTCTGCATTCAGGGGGGCATTCAGGTCAGCAAAATGGACATACTCAGCGTATATAGTGCTTACCGGAAGGTCGGCTGCCTGAAAACGTGCCAGCAGTTTGTTGATACGGAAGGCAGACAGTGCAGGCGAACCACGCAGAATTTCCATCATAAGTCTCTCGTCTTCGAAGCGCCGGGGCGCTTACAGTGTGCGCAAGGGGGGAAAACGGGCGTCATTATAGAGAATCCTGAGCGCCGACGAAACCGTTTGCGTCGAAATAAAATCCGCGCAGAGGTTTAACAATAGATGTGACCTCTCTCTCTAATTTGTTGCCAAGTGGCGCAAGTTTACGCAAAATGCCGCTCATTCAATGGCAAACCTTATGATTAACATGGCTACAGCGCACTGAGGCAATTGACGTCGCAGAGAATTAACTAATTGAAAAAATTAAAGATTAATTATCTGCTCATCGGCATTGTAACGTTGCTGCTGGCAGTGGCCCTCTGGCCTTCTATCCCCTGGTTCGGTAAACCCGAAAACCGTATCGCCGCCATTCAGGAGCGGGGGGTGCTTCGCGTCAGTACCCTCTCCTCTCCGCTCATTTACAGCGATATCAACGGCAAAACGATTGGCCTCGACTATGAGCTGGCCCAGCAGTTCGCTGACTACCTCGGCGTTAAGCTCGACATTACCGTTCGCCAGAATATCAATCAGCTGTTTGACGATCTTGACCACAACAACGCAGACGTGCTCGCCGCGGGGCTGGTCTATAACTCCGAGCGCAGCAAGAATTACCAGCCGGGCCCGACCTATTATTCCGTCTCCCAGCAGCTGGTGTATCGCGTTGGCAACCTGCGCCCGCGCTCGCTGGAAGGGCTTACGGAGCAGCAACTGACGATCGCGCCTGGGCACGTGGTGATTGAAGATCTGCGCAGCCTCAAGGAAAAGAAATACCCTGACCTCAGCTGGAAGGTTGATCCGAAGCTCGGCACCAACGAGCTGCTGGAGCAGGTGAAAGATAAAAAGCTGGCCTACACGATTGCCGATTCGGTGGCGATCAGCCTTTTCCAGCGCGTTCATCCGGAAATTGCCGTGGCGCTGGACGTGACCGATGAGCAGCCGGTGACCTGGTTTAGCCAGCTGGATGACGATCAAACCCTTTCCGCCGCCATGCTGGATTTCTTCAACACCATTAATGAAGACGGCACGCTGGCGCGGCTGGAAGAGAAGTACCTCGGCCACGGGGATGACTTTGATTACGTTGATACCCGCAGCTTCCTGCGCGCGGTGGACAGCGTGCTGCCGGACCTGCAGCCGCTGTTCGAGAAGTACGCCGAGAAAATTGACTGGCGGCTGCTGGCGGCGATTTCCTACCAGGAGTCGCACTGGGATACCCAGGCCACCTCCCCGACCGGCGTGCGCGGGTTAATGATGCTGACCAAGAATACCGCGCAAAGCCTCGGTGTCGTTGACAGGACCGATGCGGAACAGAGCATCAGCGGCGGCGCGCAGTATTTGCAGGATATGATGACGAAGGTGCCGGAAACGGTGCCGGAAGAGGAGCGGATCTGGTTCGCCCTGGCGGCCTATAACATGGGCTACGCGCACATGCTGGACGCGCGCGCGCTGACGACAAAAACCAAAGGCAATCCCGACAGCTGGTCAGACGTTAAGCAGCGCCTGCCGCTGCTGAGCCAAAAGCCGTGGTACAACAAGCTGACGTACGGCTACGCGCGCGGGCATGAAGCCTACGCCTACGTTGAGAATATCCGAAAGTATCAGATAAGCCTGGTGGGCTATCTGCTGGAGAAGGAAAAAGAGGCGACCGAGGCGCAGCAGATCGCGCAGAGCTATCCGGTGGTCTCGCCGGACGAAGTTAATCGTCCTTCAGCTTCAATTCTGCCTTTTGTTGCTTTTTCTGCTGCCGACGCATACGGAAGAAATCACTTAATAGCCCCGAACACTCTGGTGCAAGCACCCCGCCGATAGTCTCCACCTGGTGGTTCATTCCCGGATGGCCGAGCACGTCCATCAGCGAGCCTGCCGCGCCGGTTTTTTCATCCCGCGCCCCGAAGACCAGCGTACCGATGCGGCTGTGTACCATCGCGCCGGAGCACATGACGCACGGCTCAAGCGTGACGTACAGCGTGGTTTCAAGCAGGCGATAGTTTTGCAGCACCAGGCCGCCCTGGCGTAGCGCCATGATTTCGGCGTGCGCAGTAGGATCGTGGCGGCCAATCGGGCGGTTCCACCCTTCGCCAATCACCTGGTTGTGATGAACCAGCACCGCGCCGACGGGCACTTCACCCTCGTCCCAGGCGCGCTGAGCCAGCGCAAGCGCGTGGCGCATCCAGTATTCATGATCGTGTTCAGTGGTGGACAAGGGCAGATACTCCAGTTCAAAGCGGGCGGCATTATACACACCCGTTCTGGATAAGACTATTCGAGTTGCTGAAGATCGCCCTGCGGCGTGACGCGCCAGCGGTGCTGGCAAAAGTTGAGCAGCGGGTTGTCCTGCTTGCTGTCGCTGTAGCCGCTGTAAAGGTTCAGAGGCGCGCCGATGCGCTTCTCAAGCTGGACCACTTTCTCATGGCCCAGACAGCGCAGGGTGAGCACCCAGCCGCCGTAGGCGCGGGAGATCTGGGTGGCGATGATGTTTACGCGCGGCAGCCAGGGCGTATCAAAATAGACCCGATCCACCAGCGGCTGCGGCGAGCCGGTAATCAGCCAGATGTCCGCATCGTTCGCGTTGAGGTAGTCCGTAAGCCGCTGCTGAACCACGGGAAACGCGGTCACGTGGCCGCGAAACCACTGGACAAAATCGTGTTCAAGCTCCTTGAGCCGGGCTTCGCTGTGGCCAAAGGTGCAGCCCCACAGCAGCAGGCTCATGGGCCAGCGCGCGGCGCGGCCCAGGATCAGCAGCCCCGCGCCGATAAAGGGTAAGAGAGGCAAAACGAGCAGCGCGTTGAGCGGCTGGCGACGAAGCAGGTAGCGTATGAACGTGCCAAACATATCCTGCTGATGCAGCGTACCGTCCAGGTCAAAAAAGACAACGCGACGCTCGTAATTATTCAAACCTTACTCCTCTGGATCGTTGAACCCTATTAGCCAGGTAAAAAAGAACCCGGCGATAACCGCAGCCAGATAGCCTAGCAGATAGAGCGCAACTTTTCCGGTGACGATGGTTAATGCCAGCGGTAAACCGGAGATGCCAAAGGTGATTACGGTCGCCACCTTCCAGTAGCTGATCAGCGCCCCGCCCACCGCGCCGCCGAGACAGGCCGCCAGAAACGGTTTCCCCAACGGCAGCGTCACGCCGAAAATGAGCGGCTCGCCAATTCCGAGTAATCCGACCGGCAGCGCGCCCTTGATCACCTTTTTCAGCCGCGCGTTGCGGGTTTTCATCAGCACCGCTATCGCCGCGCCCACCTGCCCTACGCCCGCCATCGACAGAATGGGCAGCAGCGCGTTGTAGCCGTGAGCCTGTACCAGCTCGACGTGAATGGGCACCAGCCCCTGATGCAGGCCGGTCAGCACCAGCGGCAGGAAGGTGCCTGAGAGCACGGCGCCAACCAGCAGGCCGCCGCGATCGATAGCTAAAGACGCGCCGTGGGCGATCGCCTCAGAAATCCAGCCGCCGAGCGGCTGCAGCGCCACAATCGCCACGCTGCCGGTTATCAGCGTCGTCAGCAGCGGATTGAGGATCAGCTCAATCGAGCCGGGCAGCACGGCGCGCAGCTTTATCTCAATCCAGCACATCAGAATGACCACCAGCAGCACCGCAATGACGCCGCCCCGGCCCGGCTGAAGCGCTTCGCCGAACAGCGTGATCTGCGCGAGCTGCGGGCTGGAAAGAATACCGGCCATCACGCCGCCCATCGCCAGCGAACCGCCGAACACCTTCGCGGCGTTAACCCCCACCAGAATGTTCATAATGGCGAACACGGCGCTGCCGAAAATGCCCAGAATACCGAGCAGGTTAGGATACTGGGTGGCGAAATCGCCGACGATATCCGGGCGCTTGAGGATATTGATAATCCCGGTTATCAGGCCTGAGGCGATAAACGCCGGAATAAGCGGGATAAAGACGTTTGCCAGCTGGCGCAGCGCGTCGCTCATCGGCGCTTTGTATTTCGCCTTTGCCTGGGCCTTGACGCGGTCGGCGTCGTCAACGGAGGCCGTCGCTTCACCGCCGGTCATCAGCGCCCGCATAGCGTCGACGACCTGCGCCGCCTTGCCAGGCCCCACAATCAGCTGGTGCTGCTGGCCCTGCTTGACGTATCCGCTCACGCCGGGAAGCTTTTTCAGGCGAGCCAGATCGAGACGGTCGTCGTCATGCACCTCAACGCGCACGCGCGTCATGCAGTTTTCCAGACGCTGAATATTCTTTTCTCCACCGATCCCCTGTAGGATGTCGCTGGCGAGCGCTGCTGTCTTGTCCATAAACGCCTCTGTTAGTTTTCTAACGCTGCTCTTAAGAATCCATCATGTGCAGCAAGTTTGGCCCGCGCGGCCTCTGCGTCCAGCCCGCTTAAAATCATCAGAATCGCCGGTTTTACGTCGTTATCGGTGAGTTTAAGAGTCGATTCAGCCTCTTCACGGCTTGCGCCCGTGGCCTCGACCACCATGCGGCAGGCGCGGTCCACCAGCTTGATGTTGGTGGCCTGCATATCCACCATCAGGTTCTGGTAGACCTTGCCGAACTTCACCATCGCGCCGGTGGAGATCATGTTGAGCACCAGCTTTTGCGCGGTTCCGGACTTGAGGCGCGTGGAGCCGGTCAGCGCTTCCGGCCCGACAACCGGGGAGATAGCAATCGCGGCCACCTGCGCAATGGGCGAGCCCGGATTGCACGAAATTGCCACCGTGGTGCAGCCGGTTTGGTTGGCGTACTCCAGCCCGCCGATGACGTACGGCGTGCGCCCGGAGGCGGCCAGCCCTACGACCAGATCTTCCGCCTTCAGGTCCAGCGCCTTCAGATCGTCTTCGCCGAGCTGCCTGTTGTCTTCTGCGCCTTCAACCGCTTTCAGCAGCGCGCCGGGACCGCCGGCAATGAGCCCCACCACCAGCCCGTGCGGCACGCCAAACGTTGGCGGGCACTCGGAGGCATCCAGCACGCCGAGACGTCCGCTGGTGCCCGCGCCCATGTAAATGATGCGCCCGCCCGCTTTCAGCGCTTTTGCCGCGGCATCGACAGCCTTCGCCACCTCAGGTAATGTCTCTTTTACTGCCTGCGCTACCAGCGTATCCTGTTGATTAAAACGGTTTACCAGTTCCAGCGTGGAGAGCGCATCTAGATCCATGGTTTGTGGATTACGCGTTTCGGAAACAAGGGAGCCTAGATTCATCTTTTTTACCTCGAGAATTTTTAATTCATAATAATCGCACTATAATGGAATATAAAATTCATTCAGGCGAGCAAAATCCGTATTTGCGCAGGCAATCACATTTTCGCCAGGAGACCGTATGAACTGTTTAATTCGCATTCGCCAGCGTTATCCGGGTTTTGCCCAAAGCGACAAAAAGCTGGCGGACTTTCTGCTTTCGCAGCCCGATCGCGCGCGTCATCTCAGCTCACAGCAGCTGGCGAGCGAAGCCGGCGTGAGCCAGTCGAGCGTGGTGAAGTTTGCCCAGAAGATCGGGTTTAAGGGTTTTCCGGCCCTCAAGCTGGCCCTCAGCGAGGCGCTGGTCAGCAACCCGAACCCGCAGTCGATGCCGGTCCATAATCAGATCCGCGGCGATGACCCTATGCGCCTCGTCGGCGAAAAGCTGATCAAAGAGAACGTCGCGGCGATGCACGCCACGCTTGACGTCAACAGCGAAGAAAAATTACTGGAAAGCGTCGCGATGCTGCGCGCGGCGCGGCGCATCGTGCTGACCGGAATAGGTGCATCCGGCCTTGTGGCGCGCAATTTCGGCTGGAAGCTGACGAAAATCGGCTACAACGCCATTGTTGAACACGATATGCACGCCCTGCTCGCCACCGTTCAGGCGATGGATCCTGACGATCTGCTGCTCCCCATTTCCTACTCCGGCGAGCGGCGGGAGATCAACATGGCCACCGATGAAGCCCTGCGCGTGGGCGGTAAAATTCTGGCGATCACCGGCTTTACGCCCAATGCGCTGCAGCAGCGGGCCACGCGCTGCCTGTACACCATCGCCGAAGAGCAGGCCACGCGCAGCGCGGCAATCTCGTCCACCAGCGCGCAAATGATGCTGACGGACCTGCTGTTTATGGCGCTGGTACAGCAGGATCTGGAGCACGCGCCGGAGCGCATTCGCCACAGCGAAGAGCTGGTAAAAAAACTGGTTTGAGCAACGAATGAGCGTATAATGCCCGCCCTGTTTGTGATGTTTCTGAGAATTTCCTGATGGCGCTGTTAATCACCAAAAAATGCATCAATTGCGATATGTGCGAACCCGAATGCCCGAACGAGGCGATTTCGATGGGTGACAGCATTTATGAGATTAACAGCGACCGCTGCACCGAATGCATCGGCCACTATGAGACGCCGACCTGCCAGAAAGTGTGCCCGATCCCCAATACCATCCTGAAAGATCCGGCGCACGTCGAGAGCGAAGAGCAGCTGTGGGATAAGTTTGTCCTGATGCACCACGCGGACAAACTCTAACTTTCGATAATCACCGTCGCGCTGGCATAGTGGCGTTCATCCGCGATCGTCACGTGGATGTGATTCACGCCCAGTTTCTCAGCCAGCGTTTGCGCCTCGCCCCACAGGCGCAGGCTGGGTTTTCCCAGCTCGTCGTTAAAGACCTCAAACTGGTTAAACGCCAGGCCGTTGCGGATCCCCGTCCCGAAGGCTTTTGCCGCCGCCTCTTTAACGGCAAAACGCTTTGCCAGAAAACGCACCGGCTGCTGATGCGTTTCCCAGATGGCCCATTCGCTGTCGCTCAGCACGCGTCTTGCCAGGCGATCGCCGCTGCGGGCGATCACCGCTTCGATGCGGGCGATTTCAACAATGTCCGTGCCTAAACCCAGAATGGCCATTACCGACGCGCTCCCAGCATCAGGCGCTTCATTTCGGAGACCGCCTCTTTCAGACCGCTCATCACCGCGCGGCCAATAATGGCGTGGCCGATGTTCAGCTCATGCATCTCCGGCAGCGCGGCGATGGCCTTGACGTTGTGGTAGGTCAGGCCGTGCCCGGCGTTAACCTTCATGCCCAGGCTTGCGGCATAGGTTGCGGCTTTGGCAATACGCTCCAGCTCTTTCGCCTGCTCTGCTTCGGTTTCGGCATCGGCATAGCAGCCGGTATGAATTTCAATGTAGGGCGCGCCCACTTCAGCTGCGGCTTTGATTTGCCCGGCGTCCGCATCAATGAACAGAGACACCAGGATACCGGCATCGGCCAGGCGTTTGCAGGCGTCGCGCATTTTGTCGCGCTGGCCCGCCACATCCAGACCGCCTTCGGTGGTCACTTCCTGACGCTTCTCCGGCACCAGGCAGCAGAAGTGCGGCTTCGTTTCGCAGGCAATCGTCAGCATCTCTTCCGTTACCGCCATCTCCAGATTCATGCGCGTATCCAGCGTCTGGCGCAGGATGCGCACGTCACGATCGGTGATGTGGCGACGATCTTCGCGTAGGTGAACGGTAATGCCGTCGGCGCCCGCCTGCTCGGCGATAAACGCCGCCTGTACCGGATCGGGATACGCCGTGCCGCGCGCGTTACGCAGCGTGGCGATGTGGTCGATGTTGACGCCTAACAGTAATTCAGCCATGACAATCCTCGGTTTTCTTTTCGATTCTGTAGTCTAACGTTTCGGTACAAACTGCCTGAATAATTCGCGGCTCTTTAAAGGCTTACCGCCAAGATACGGCTTGAGCGCAATGCGGGTAAAGCGTTTTGCCGCGCGCAGGGTGTCGGCATCGGGAAACTCCCGTTCATACAACGCCCGCAGATGGCGCCCGGTAAAGGTGCTGTTATCCACAACGACGCTGGCGATAAAGCCTTTCTCTTCGCGATAGCGGTAGGTCATGGTGTCCTCAACTTCGTCCCCGCTCCCCGCGCAGTGCAGAAAGTCTACGCCGTAGCCCAGGTGACCGAGCAGCGCCAGCTCAAACCGGCGCAGCGCAGGTTCAGGCGTGCCCGCAGCGCCAGCCAGCGACTGTATACAGTGAAGATAATCGAAGAAAAGTTCAGAGAAGCGCGTCTCATGTTCAAGCACGCGGGAGATAAGCTCGTTGACGTAAAGGCCGCTGTAGAGGGTGATGCCGGAAAGGGGAAGCGCCAGAGAGACGGCTTCGGCGCTGCGCAGGGTTTTGACATCCCCTCGCCCGCCAAAGCGTACCAGCAGCGGCGTGAAAGGCTGCAGCGCGCCTTTCAGATTAGAACGTTTTGAACGTGCGCCTTTTGCCACAAGACGCACGCGACCCGACTCTTCCGTGAAGACGTCCAGCATCAGGCTGGTTTCGCTCCAGGGACGACTATGGAGAACGAAGGCACGCTGCCAACCTTCCATTATACGCGTCGTCTTTCAAGTTGCAGGCGCGTTGGCTGCGCCCGTTCACCCCAGTCACTTACTGGAGTAAGCTCCCGGGGATTCACGGCCTTGCCGCCTTCCTGCACCTCGAAAGCCATAGCGTATGAGAACTACTGGTCTTCGCCGTAACCGAGGCTGCGCAGCGCGCGCTCATCGTCGGCCCAGCCAGATTTCACTTTCACCCACAGCTCAAGGTGAACCGGCGCTTCGAACATCTCCATCATGTCTTTACGGGCTTCGATACCGATAGTTTTAATCTTGGCACCTTTGTTGCCAATCACCATCTTCTTCTGCCCTTCGCGCTCAACGAGGATCAGGCCGTTGATGTCATAGCCGCCGCGCTCGTTGGTCTGGAAACGTTCAATTTCAACGGTCACGGAGTACGGCAGCTCGGCGCCCAGGAAGCGCATCAGCTTTTCACGGATGATTTCAGACGCCATAAAGCGCTGGGAACGGTCGGTGATGTAGTCTTCCGGGAAGTGATGAATCGCTTCCGGCAGATGCTTGCGCACGATGCCCGCGATGGTATCGACGTTCAGTCCGGTCTCTGCGGAGAGCGGGACGATATCGAGGAAGTTCATCTGGCTGCCCAGCCACTGCAGGTGCGGCAGCAGGTCGGCTTTTTCCTGGACGTTGTCAACTTTGTTGACCGCAAGGATCACCGGCGTTTTGCCATCGCGCAGCTTGTTCAGCACCATTTCGTCGTCCGGCGTCCAGCGGGTGCCTTCCACAACGAAAATCACCAGCTCTACGTCGCCGATTGAGCTGCTCGCCGCTTTGTTCATCAGGCGGTTGATCGCGCGCTTCTCTTCCATATGCAGGCCTGGGGTATCGACGTAAATCGCCTGATACGCGCCTTCAGTATGGATACCAACGATGCGGTGACGCGTGGTCTGAGCCTTGCGCGAGGTGATGGAGATCTTCTGCCCAAGCAGATTATTCAACAGGGTGGATTTGCCAACGTTCGGACGTCCGACGATGGCAATAAATCCGCAATAGGTTTTTTCTTCGCTCATTCCAGCTCCAGCATTTTTAACGCCTGTTCGGCGGCAGCCTGTTCAGCCTTGCGACGGCTTGAACCTGTGCCCACCACCGGTTCACTCAGGCCACTGACCTGGCAATGGATGGTAAATTCCTGATCGTGCGCTTCACCACGCACCTGCACCACCAGATAAGACGGCAGCGGCAGATGACGGCCCTGCAGGTATTCCTGCAAACGCGTTTTCGGATCTTTTTGCTTATCGCCCGGGCTGATTTCGTCCAGACGGGTCTGATACCAGTTAAGGATCAGTTTTTCTACGGTCTGAATATCGCTGTCCAGGAACACGCCACCGATTAACGCTTCAACCGTATCGGCAAGGATGGATTCACGACGGAAACCACCGCTCTTCAGCTCACCCGGACCGAGACGCAGACATTCACCCAGCTCAAACTCGCGCGCGATTTCCGCCAGCGTATTTCCACGAACCAGCGTCGCGCGCATGCGGCTCATATCCCCTTCGTCCACGCGTGGGAAGCGGTGATAAAGCGCATTGGCAATAACAAAACTTAAAATTGAATCGCCTAAAAACTCGAGGCGTTCATTGTGTTTGCTGCTGGCACTGCGGTGGGTTAATGCCTGTTGCAACAACTCCTGATGAGTAAAAGTGTAGCCCAGCTTCCGTTGAAGCCGATTAATTACGATGGGGTTCATGCGATACCAATAAATGAATGCGTCAAAAATGCAGCACACGAAACCGACCTGAGAAAACCAACGCGGTTTCGTGTGCCGTGGCACCTTTTCTGTTCAGTGCCAACCTTAAACTTCGGGGGAATATTCTATACACAACGACAGGGGATGTCGTTAGTTCAAACAGATTTATCGCTGAAATAATTCGCATAGCCGCAAATAAATGCGGCTATGCGTTCAATTAATGAGAATTAATGGATTCCGCCAATACGATTCAGGCGAACACCGGTCGGCCATTCGCCTTCCTGTTTCTCAAAACTCATCCAGATAGCGGTCGCTTTACCTACCAGATTTGCTTCCGGCACAAAGCCCCAGTAACGGCTGTCCGCGGAGTTGTCGCGGTTATCACCCATCATGAAGTAGTGTCCCGGCGGCACAATCCAGGTCGCCAGCTGTTGCCCCGGCTGCTGGTAGTACATTCCCACCTGGTCCTGCGCGATCGGTACGGTCAGGATACGGTGGGTAACGTCGCCCAGCGTCTCTTTACGCTCAACCAGGCGAATACCGTTCTCTTTGGATTCGTCTTTAGGTACCTGGAAGAACCCGCTGGTGGCTTCACCGCCGTTACGGCGCGCAAAGGTCTGCACAAAATCGCTTGGCTCAACGTTTGAGTAAGTGATTGGCAGCGCGTTTTCGCACGCGGTACCGGAGCTGCAACCAGGCTGTACGGTCACTTCTTTCGCAACCGGATCGTAGGTGACTTTATCACCCGGCAGCCCCACCGTGCGCTTGATGTAGTCCAGACGCGGATCTTCCGGGTATTTAAATACCACGATGTCACCGCGTTTCGGATGGCCGGTTTCGATCAGCGTTTTCTGGTAAATAGGATCTTTGATGCCGTAGGCAAATTTCTCTACCAGAATAAAATCACCGATCAGCAGCGTTGGCATCATCGAACCAGACGGGATCTGAAACGGCTCGTAAATAAACGAACGTACGATCAGAACAATCGCCAGAACGGGGAATACCGATGCGCCCGTCTCCAGCCAGCCCGGTTTAGGGCCAACCTTTTTCAGGGTTTTCGCGTCCAGAGCCTCTCCGGTAGCGGCCTGCGCGGCAGCCTGACGTTCACGGCGCTTTGGCGCGAAGATAAACTTATCCAGGCACCACAGCAGACCTGTTACCAGGGTAGCAATGACCAGGATCAGGGCAAACATGTTCGCCATGCCAACTCCTTAAGGGTTATTTGCCGTCTTTGCCAACGTGAAGAATGGCAAGGAATGCTTCCTGCGGTAGCTCAACGTTACCGACCTGCTTCATGCGCTTCTTACCGTCTTTCTGCTTCTGCAGCAGCTTTTTCTTACGGCTGACGTCGCCGCCGTAGCACTTCGCCAGTACGTTTTTACGCAGCTGCTTCACGGTTGAACGCGCGATGATGTGGTTGCCAATGGCCGCCTGAATCGCGATGTCAAACTGCTGACGCGGGATCAACTCTTTCATCTTCTCAACCAGCTCGCGACCGCGGTAAGGCGCGTTGTCGTTGTGGGTGATCAGCGCCAGCGCATCCACACGCTCGCTGTTGATCAGCACGTCCACACGCACCATGTTGGAGGCCTGGAAGCGTTTGAAGTTGTAATCCAGCGACGCGTAGCCGCGAGAGGTCGACTTCAGGCGGTCGAAGAAGTCGAGCACCACTTCCGCCATCGGGATTTCGTAGGTCAGCGCCACCTGGTTACCGTGGTAAACCATGTTGGTCTGTACGCCGCGCTTTTCGATACACAGGGTGATCACGTTGCCCAGGAACTCCTGCGGCAGCAGCATGTGACACTCTGCGATAGGCTCGCGCAGCTCCTGAATGTTATTCAGCGGCGGCAGCTTGGACGGGCTGTCGACGTAGATAACCTCTTTTGAGGTGGTTTCGACTTCATAGACTACGGTCGGCGCGGTGGTGATCAGATCCAGATCGTATTCACGTTCCAGACGCTCCTGGATGATCTCCATGTGCAGCAGGCCGAGGAAGCCGCAGCGGAAGCCGAAGCCCAGCGCCGTTGAGCTTTCTGGCTCGTAGAACAGGGAGGCATCGTTGAGGCTCAGCTTGCCAAGCGCATCGCGGAAGTTCTCGTAGTCGTCAGAGCTGACCGGGAAGAGTCCGGCGTAGACCTGCGGCTTCACTTTTTTAAAGCCCGGCAGCGCTTTATCCGCCGGGTTACGGGCCAGCGTCAGGGTATCCCCTACCGGCGCGCCGAGAATGTCTTTAATCGCACAGACCAGCCAGCCTACCTCGCCGCATTTCAGCTCGGTACGGTCAACCTGTTTAGGGGTGAAGATGCCCAGGCGATCCGCATTGTAGACCTGGCCGGTGCTCATCACCTTGATTTTGTCGCCTTTACGCATGGTGCCGTTTTTAATACGCACCAGCGAGACAACGCCCAGGTAGTTATCAAACCAGGAGTCGATGATCAGCGCCTGAAGCGGGGCTTCCGGATCGCCTTCTGGCGGTGGAATATCGCGCACCAGACGTTCCAGCACGTCCGGAACGCCGACGCCGGTTTTGGCCGAGCAGCGCACCGCATCGGTCGCATCAATGCCGACGATATCTTCAATTTCTTCCGCCACGCGCTCAGGATCGGCAGCTGGCAGGTCGATTTTGTTCAGAACCGGCACAACCTCGAGGTCCATTTCCATCGCGGTGTAGCAGTTTGCCAGGGTCTGAGCTTCTACGCCCTGACCGGCATCGACCACCAGCAGCGCGCCTTCACAGGCCGCCAGCGAGCGCGATACTTCATAGGAGAAGTCAACGTGGCCCGGAGTGTCGATAAAGTTCAGCTGATAGGTTTCGCCATCAGACGCTTTGTAGTCGAGCGTAACGCTCTGCGCTTTAATGGTAATACCGCGTTCGCGTTCCAGGTCCATGGAGTCCAGTACCTGGGCTGCCATTTCACGATCAGACAGGCCACCGCAAATCTGGATAATACGGTCAGACAGCGTCGACTTACCGTGGTCAATGTGAGCAATGATCGAAAAGTTACGTATGTTCTTCATATAGTTAAATAATTATGCCTTACGAATTCCTGGAGGCCGCTGTTCTTAGCCTGACGTTTTTCAGTGCGAAAACGCAGCATTCTACACTACATCTCCGTTACCTGGAAATGCACTTAGAGCCAAGCATAGCCGGAAGAAACGGCGTTTTCTTTTTTGAGATGTAAATAATGATAAAGCCCGGTGAATTACCGGGCTTCAGTAGAAAGTGTCTCAACGCGAAGCTGGTCGGGTGCCAACGCGACGCTAAGAATCACGGGCTGCCACTCCTCGCGGGCAGCAAGCCTTGGCGATAAGCCTTTGGCAAGCAAAAATCCGCCTACGCCCCCGAGCGCAGCGCCGAACATGGCGGACAAATCCGTGCCGAACAGCATCTGGAAGACGCCTCCCATGACGAACAGCCCCACCAGCGGAGAGAGATAAACCAGAACGGCGGAAGTCAGCAAACTGCCTTCCGCAATCCCGAGCTCAACCTTCTGCCCTTCCACCAGCGGCTGCTCGCTTGGGACTGAAATCGTGTGCGAGGTTTGCGGCCCAAGCTTATTCAGCACGCGGCTACCGCACCCGGCTCGTGAAGCGCAGCTGTTGCACGATGCTTTCACATCACAGCTTACCAGTGCGATGCCGTTATTCCACGAGACGACCGTGGCCCACTCTTTGATCATTGTGCGGCCCTGAATTTGATGCTGTCAGAAATGCGCTTCGCGGTTTGCGGCGGCAGCTCGCCAACAATGGTGATCTCAGCGTTATCGCGCACCGTGGTGCTCACCGTCCGGCGTCCGGTACGGAGCATTTGCTCGGAGCTGTTTGCCGAGGCGCGGTTAATATTCACTGAGAAGCTAAATAGACCATCGGAATAAAGGCGCGATTCAACCGGCGTTTCAATGGTTGGAAGCTGGCGACGGCTGCTGGAAATTTCGCTGAACCCCTGAGGGATCCACGAAGGCACCCAGTTGAAGTTCACAGAATCCCCTTGGGGAACGGAAAGCAGCGGCGGCAGGCTGGCCTTAGCCAGATTCTGCATGTTAGTCCCGACCTGATTGTTGACGCTGAAGGAGATCACGCGGAACTGTTCCAGCGTTTCACCGTCGCGATCGAGCAGGTCGACGCGCATTGGAAGTTTGGTTTCCGCGTCAATCCAGACAATATAGCTGTAGCGCGTACCATCCCGCGCCACTACGCGAATCACTTCGCAAAGCCTGTCCGCGATGCGCGTGCGCCCTACAGAAATGAAATCGTAGTATGGGGCAAGACGCTTGAAATCGGTGTAAATGAGTGACGGCAGGGAATCAACGATATAGTCGCCATTGAGCGTAAACGGCTCAAGACCCGGCTCGAAATAGCTGATTTCGCTACCACGCTGAACCACTTCGCGACGCGGGCCGTCCATCTGCAAAAGCTGGGCAAGCGGCTGATTATCAAGACGGGCATGGCGATAGCGTAATGACTCAACGCCCTGCTTGTTGATGCTGATAAATGCCAACTCGTAGTTGAGCGACTGGCTGGCCAGGTTCATCTGCTGCAACAACGCCCCGGATGATACATCAGCCGAGGCGTTAGCTGAGAAGAACAGGCCACCAGCCACTAAAGACATGGCGAACCAAAGTTGCTTCATTACTGCGATTGCGTTCCTAGAGTTTGGTTTCCTGGCACCTGCACAGCGGCCTGCTGCGTTTGGGCCTGCTCAAACTGAAGCTGCTCAGAGTGCAGACGACGCTGCAGCTCATAATCCTGGAGCATCGCATTAATGCGACGGCGCTGCTCTTGAACCTGCTGTTGCTGTCCGCCGCTTGCGGAGGCATCAGCTGGAACGCCCAGGCTCACCGGGCTGGCTTTGCCCATCATCGGCATTGTGTTAAACACAGGCGCTTCAGGCTGCTGGCTGGCTTCAGACTGCGTATTATAGTGCTGGACGCCAACGATAACTGCAAGCGATACGCATGCAGCCACACCCATTTGCGTGAGCTGGCTGGCCCATGGACGCACCTTCTGCCAAAACGGCATTTTTTGCCACTGGTGAGGCGCCGGTTGCGCTTCAGGGATCAGTGGAGTGGTCTGATGAACAGGCTCATTTTCGATAGCCGCCATAACGCGTGCTGAGATATCGAAATGGAGAACGTTGCCGGTATCACCGCGCATCGTATCGCGGATGAGATGATAGCTCTCCCAGGTCTCTTGCATTTCGGGAGAATGAGACAGCTCATTAAGCAGCTCACTATCCAGCGTTTCGCCATCCATTAAAGCGGAAAGTTTTTCTTTCTGCATGCCTAATACCTTTTCCAGTATCCCGCTATCGTCAACGCCTGATAAGCGGTTGAACTTTATTATCAATAGCTTCTCGCGCACGGAAAATTCGTGAGCGAACCGTACCGACCGGACAATCCATGATGGCGGCTATCTCTTCATAGCTAAGTCCATCCAGCTCCCGCAACGTAATTGCCATGCGTAAATCTTCCGGGAGCGACTCAATCGTACGAAAAACTATTTGTCTCAGTTCTTCTGACAACATTAAGTTCTCAGGGTTCGAAATTTCTTTCAATGCGCCGCCACTTTCGAAGTTTTCGGCGTCAATGGCGTCCACGTCAGTAGAGGGTGGACGACGGCCCTGAGCGACCAGGTAGTTTTTAGCTGTATTCACTGCAATACGATACAGCCAGGTGTAAAAAGCACTATCTCCCCGGAAAGAATCCAGCGCACGATAGGCCTTAATAAAAGACTCTTGTACAACGTCAGGTACATCACCTGACGGTACATAGCGGGAAACCAGGCTCGCCATCTTATGCTGGTAGCGCACCACCAGTAAGTTAAAGGCTTTCTGATCTCCCTTCTGGACCCGTTCAACCAGGACCTGGTCCGTTAACTGCTCGCTCATCCGAGGTAATGTCTCCCCAAACCTAAATTCCACGCGTTATCGAAACGCCACTCTAAAACATCGTACTTTGAGCAAGCACCGGTTTAGAGAGTCTGTTCTTCAATAAGTTCCGTCACGCCTTTGTTTTTGTTAATCGCGTCGCAGACCGTTCATTTTCTCTCATTATAAGTCTGTTCACGATACGTACCCACTTTCTCACAAGAAACACTACATTTCCCGCCAGAAGAGTAACGCAACACCGGGTTAATTTCACTACAAAATCTGAAGCTAACGACCTGCTTCGCAAAATATTTTCGCCTTTTTAGCGCGTTCTAACGAGCCAATTCATGTTTAGCGGCCACAACAATTAGCAAAAAAAACGTGCGATAACTCTCGCTATAGTGCTACTCTGGCCAAACACTGTTTAGTAAATTAAACAAAATCCATCATGACTACACCATCTGAACTTCATTGTGACGTCTTAATCATCGGCAGCGGCGCTGCTGGACTTTCGCTGGCGCTGCGCCTGGCCGAACATCACAAGGTTATTGTTCTCAGTAAAGGGCCGATAAGCGAGGGCTCAACCTTTTACGCACAGGGCGGAATTGCCGCCGTGTTTGATGAAACGGACAGCGTCGCGTCACACGTTGAAGACACGCTGATTGCCGGAGCCGGTATCGTGGACGCTCGCGCCGCAGAGTTTGTCGCCAGCAATGCCCGCCACTGCGTTCAATGGCTTATCGATCAGGGGGTCTTATTTGATACTCAGGTTCAGCCAAACGGTGAGGAGAGCTATCACCTGACGCGTGAAGGCGGGCATAGTCATCGCCGCATTCTGCACGCCGCGGACGCCACCGGGAAGGCCGTTGAGACCACGCTGGTCGGCAAGGCGCTGGCACATCCCAACATTCAGGTTCTGGAGCGCAGCAACGCGGTCGACCTGATCGTCTCCGACAAGATTGGCCTGCCCGGCACGCGCCGCGCCGTTGGAGCCTGGGTGTGGAACCGAAATAAAGAAGCGGTAGAAACCTGCCGGGCTAAAGCGGTGGTACTGGCAACCGGCGGCGCATCTAAGGTTTATCAGTATACGACCAACCCGGATATTTCCTCTGGCGACGGCATTGCGATGGCCTGGCGCGCCGGCTGCCGCGTGGCAAACCTCGAGTTCAACCAGTTCCACCCCACCGCCCTGTTCCATCCTCAGGCGCGCAACTTCCTGCTGACGGAAGCGCTTCGCGGCGAAGGGGCTTATCTCAAGCGCCCGGACGGCTCGCGCTTCATGCCTGATTTTGACGACAGGGGCGAGCTCGCGCCGCGCGATATCGTCGCCCGCGCCATTGACCACGAGATGAAGCGTCTGGGCGTGGACTGCATGTATCTGGATATCAGCCATAAGCCCGCCGAATTCATTCGTCAGCATTTCCCAATGATTTACGAGAAGCTGCTGAGCCAGGGCATCGATCTGACGCGCGACCCGGTGCCAATCGTCCCCGCTGCCCACTATACCTGCGGCGGCGTAATGGTCGATGAGCATGGTCGTACCGACGTAGACGGGCTGTATGCCATCGGCGAGGTGAGCTACACCGGCCTGCACGGCGCAAATCGAATGGCGTCCAACTCGCTGCTGGAGTGTCTGGTTTACGGCTGGTCAGCCGCGGAAGATATCACCCGGCGCATGCCCTACGCCCGCCTGGCGGAGCAGTTGCCAGAATGGGATGAAAGCCGCGTGGACAATCCGGATGAACGGGTCGTTATCCAGCATAACTGGCATGAGCTGAGGCTCTTGATGTGGGATTACGTTGGGATTGTGCGTACAACGAAACGTCTCGAGCGCGCCTTACGTAGGATTACGATGCTGCAGCAGGAGATTGACGAGTACTACGCTAACTTCCGCGTGTCCAACAACCTGCTGGAGCTGCGCAACCTGGTGCAGGTTGCTGAGCTGATCGTTCGCTGCGCGATGATGCGTAAAGAGAGCCGCGGCCTGCACTACACCCTGGACTATCCCGACCCGCTGGCAGGATCCGGCCCGTCAGTGCTCTCTCCGCAGGTTCACATAAACAGGTAGAACGCCTGGGTCAGCGCAGTATAGTCGTCGGAGTAGCGCTGGTCTGGCCCGCGGATCACCATTCTGTCGTTAAAGGACTCGCCCTCCGTCGGGGAGAGCGCCAGCAGCACGCGGTGCGGCAGGCGGCCTTCGGTATCGGAGATATCAGTACGCAAGCGCAGGTTCCAGCCGATTTCCCGCGCGATAGCAATAAAGGTGTTACCGGTGCTCTCCGGTAATACCACGCAGAAAAAACCCTCTTCAGAGATGAGCTCTGCCGCGCTGGTTAATAGCGCACGGTGGTCGAGCGATCCGGTATAGCGCGCCCGCTCGCGCTCCGGCGTCCCGCACTCTACGCCCGGCGCATAGTAAGGTGGATTGCTTACGATAAGATCGTAACGCGCCGTCTGCTCCGGCGCCCAGGCCAGCACATCGGCACATTCCACCTTAACGCGATTCGCCCACGGGGATTCAGCCGCGTTTTCACCCGCCTGCTCAGCGGCCTCGGCATCCAGCTCAACGGCATCAATAGTGACATGTTCATCCGTGCGTTGCGCCAGCATTAACGCCAGCAGCCCGCTGCCGGTGCCGATATCAAGAATGCGTTTTGCCCCTGCGACAGGTGCCCACGCGCCCAGTAAAATACCGTCTGTACCGACTTTCATCGCACAGCGATCGTGGGCAATAAAGAACTGTTTGAATGTGAAACCATCGCGGCGCAATTGCGCTTTGAGTTGAGACATGACGGGGCAACCTTCTAAGTGAAACTGGAGTAGCATAGGGGAAAGCGAAGTGGTCGAAAAGCGATATCCATACAAACAGATGAAGATTACAGCCGTAACGTCTATAATCAGCGCCCCACACAGAGGTAGAACATGACTGTAACGACATTTTCCGAACTTGAACTCGATGAAAGCCTGCTCAATGCACTTGAGAGCAAAGGCTTTACACGCCCGACCGCCATTCAGGCCGCGGCCATTCCGCCTGCACTGGAAGGCCGCGATGTGCTCGGTTCTGCGCCAACCGGCACGGGGAAAACAGCAGCCTATCTGCTGCCTGTCTTGCAGCATCTGCTCGATTTCCCACGTAAAAAATCTGGCCCGCCGCGCATTTTGATCTTAACGCCAACGCGCGAGCTGGCAATGCAGGTTGCCGAACACGCGCGTGAGCTTGCGGCAAATACTCACCTGGATATCGCCACGATCACCGGCGGCGTTGCGTATATGAACCACGCCGAGGTGTTCAGCGAAAACCAGGACATCGTCGTGGCGACGACGGGCCGCCTGCTGCAGTACATCAAAGAAGAGAACTTTGACTGCCGCGCGGTTGAAACGCTGATCCTCGACGAAGCCGACCGCATGCTGGACATGGGCTTTGCGCAGGATATTGAACACATCGCGGGCGAGACGCGCTGGCGCAACCAGACGATGCTGTTCTCTGCCACTCTTGAAGGGGACGCGATTAAAGACTTCGCAGAGCGCCTGCTGGAAGACCCGGCAGAAGTATCCGCTACGCCTTCAACCCGCGAACGTAAAAAAATTCACCAGTGGTACTACCGTGCGGATAACCTTGAGCACAAGGTTGAGCTGCTTAAGCACCTGCTGAAGCAGGAAGATGCGACCCGCACCATCGTCTTCGTGCGCAAGCGCGAGCGCGTGCATGAGCTGGCAGAGATGCTGCGCAATGCCGGGATCAACAACTGCTATCTTGAAGGCGAGATGGCGCAGGTTAAGCGTACCGAAGGCATCAAGCGTTTGACCGATGGCCGCGTAAACGTTCTGGTCGCAACGGACGTTGCCGCGCGCGGGATCGACATTCCGGACGTTAGCCACGTGATCAACTTCGATATGCCGCGCAGCGGAGATACCTATCTGCACCGCATTGGCCGTACCGGCCGCGCGGGCCGCAAGGGTATTGCGATTTCTCTGGTCGAGGCGCACGACTACCTGCTGCTGCAGAAAATCGGCCGCTACATCGATGAGCCTTTGAAAGCGCGCGTGATTAATGAGCTTCGCCCGGTGACCCGCGCGCCAAGCGAAAAAATGACGGGCAAACCGTCCAAGAAAGCGCTCGCTAAACGCGCCGAAAGAAAAGAGAAAGAAAAAGAGAAGCCGCGCGTGAAGCAGCGTCACCGCGATACCAAGAACATTGGTAAGCGCCGTAAGCCAAGCGCTGCTGCTGCGCCAGAATCAAAAAGCGAAGAGTAAAAAAAAGCCGGGATTATCCCGGCTTTTTTATTCCACCCCGCGGCTGAAAACCTTACAGGCTTTCAGTGAAGGTACGTGCGATAACGTCACGCTGCTGTTCTGGGGTCAGAGAGTTGAAGCGTACCGCATAGCCAGACACGCGGATGGTCAGCTGTGGGTATTTTTCCGGGTGCTCAACGGCATCCATCAGCGTTTCGCGACGCAGAACGTTAACGTTCAGGTGCTGACCGCCTTCAACGCGAACTTCCGGCTTCACTTCCATTGGAATTTCACGGTATTCGATTTCGCCCAGCTTGCTGACCGGTACGATTTCATCTTCAGCAAATCCTGCTTTAGCTACCACGCAGCGCGCTTCGCCTTTCTCGCTGTCCAGCAGCCAGAAAGAGTTCATCAGGTCGTCGTTTGCCGCTTTAGTGATCTGGATACCCGTAATCATGTGTTGCCTCCCTTAGGCTACATTATCTGGATTCGGCCGCTAGCGGCCAATTGGTAAAACCATTGTTGCTTGTGTGTATATATATCACTCAGGCCTGTGTGATTTATTGATTTAAATCAACAAAAACACCAACCACATAAAGAGTGTGGTTTGAATTTATTGCTTTAGATCAATTTAAGCACTTTACCAATTCAAATCATTCCGCGCTTTTTAAAATATAATTGAAGGACTTAGAGAAGAATCTTGCCGTGGGATTTTGCTCATCTGGCGTTAGCGGGTAAGCTAGGCGCAGTTTAAAAATTCGCAGGAGAGCGAGATGACCACACCGCTGACATGGCATGACGTGCTGGCCGACGAAAAGCAGCAGCCCTACTTCATTAACACGCTGAGCACCGTAGCGGCAGAGCGTCAGGCTGGCCAGACGATCTATCCCCCGCAGAAGGACGTTTTTAACGCGTTTCGCTACACCGAGCTGAACGATGTGAAGGTCGTGATTCTGGGCCAGGATCCTTACCACGGGCCGGGCCAGGCGCACGGGCTCGCCTTTTCCGTACGCCCTGGGATTGCCATTCCGCCCTCTTTGTTGAATATGTATAAAGAGCTCGAAGGTACGATACCGGGCTTTACACGTCCCAAACACGGCTACCTTGAAAGCTGGGCGCATCAGGGGGTGCTGTTGTTAAACACCGTGCTGACCGTGCGCGCAGGTCAGGCGCATTCCCACGCCAGCCTGGGCTGGGAAACCTTTACCGATAAGGTGATTAGCCTTATCAACGAGCATCGCGAAGGCGTTGTGTTTTTACTTTGGGGATCTCACGCGCAGAAGAAAGGGGCGATTATCGACCGCCAGCGCCATCACGTACTGAAAGCGCCGCACCCGTCACCGCTCTCCGCGCACCGCGGCTTCTTTGGCAGTAACCATTTTGTTCTGACGAATGAGTGGCTGGAAAAGCGTGGCGAAAAGCCGATTGACTGGATGCCCGTGTTACCGGCAGAGAGTGAGTAAACTGAGTGCGTATGCCCGGCTCGCCGGGCATACGCAAAGCATAAGGGCTTAGGCTTTGTTCTGACGCCACCATTCAGCCAGCAGAACGCCGGTTGCAACGGAGACGTTGAGGCTTTCTACATTGCCCGTCCCGTCAATAGAGACACTCAGATCGGCGCTGGACAGCGCGGCGTCTGACAGGCCATCACGTTCCTGACCCAGCACCAGCACCATCTTACGCGGCAGCGTTGCTTTGAACAGCGGCGTACCGGCGTGGCTTGACGTGGTCACAATGGAATAGCCCGCCTTGCGGAACTGCTCGATTGCATCCAGAACGCTATCACCGGTGATCGGCTGAACGTGCTCGGCTCCGCCTTCTGCGGTACGGATAGCCGCACCGGATTCCAGCAGAGCCGCATCCTGCAGCAGAACGCCCTTCACGCCAAAGTGCGCGCAGCTGCGCATCATTGCGCCCAGGTTATGCGGGTTGCCCACATCCTCCAGCGCCAGCACGCAGTCATCGGCTTCTGCCTGGCTGACCCACTGCTGAACGGTGGTGCCGTTACGCTTTTTAATCAGGAAGCAGACGCCGCCGTGGTGCTCGGTACCGGACGCTTTGGTCAGCTCGGCATCGTCAACCACGTGGTAGGCCTTGCGGTTTGCCGCCATCCAGCGAAGCGCTTCCTTAAAGCGTGGCGTGACGCTCTGGATAAACCATGCGCGAACGATACACTCTGGACGGCTCTGGAACAGGGCCTGGCAGGCGTTTTCACCGTACACGCGGGTCTCTTCCGCACGCTGGCGGCGAAGCACTTCCGGGTCGATAAAGCTTTTACCGCTAATGCCGCCATGATCGGCTTTTTCCGGCGCTTCATCGCCAGGGGCGCGGGACACGGTGCGCCACGGTGAGGCGTTATCACGTGAGAAGTCATCACGCGGACGATCGTCGCGTGGACGGTCACTGCGTGGGCGATCGGAACGCTTACGGTCATCACGTTTGCGGTCATCATCACGGGAATTTCTGTCATCGCGGGCGGGGCGACGGCCACCGTCTGCACGAGAGGACGCCGGACGCCCGCCACCTTTTCCGGTACGCGGATTTTGGGTGCGTTTATCAGAGTCATCATCACTGCGGACATACATCACTTTGACCTTGCCGCTTTTGTTTTTCATTTCGTCGTTCATGCTTTTCTCCACCAGCGCTGCGCGAAGCGCGCAGATTACCCGATGTGCCAGCGCATAGCCATAATTTCGTACAAAAGCCTGTGACTATTGTTCTCATTGAATAAAACGCATTGTCGTTTTAAACAGCCTCATTGATAATATGTAACATATTAGAAACATCCCCGGCATTCTGCCGCTGTCCCACGGCTTTAACAGAGGTTAGTTATGAATACCGTATGTGCCAACTGTCAGGCTCTTAATCGCATTCCGGAAGATCGGATAGACGATGGTGCGAAATGCGGGCGTTGCGGCCATGAACTGTTTGATGGCGACGTCATTAACGCTACGGGTGCTACGCTGGACAAACTCCTCAAGGACGATCTCCCGGTGGTTGTTGATTTCTGGGCACCGTGGTGTGGCCCATGCCGCAGCTTTGCGCCTGTTTTTGAAGATGTGGCCGAAGAGCGCAGCGGCAAAATGCGCTTTGTGAAGGTGAACACCGAAGCGGAACGCGAGCTCAGCGCCCGCTTCCGCATTCGCAGCATCCCGACCATCATGATTTTCAAAAATGGCGAGGTTATCGACATGCTCAACGGTGCGGTACCGAAGGCCCCGTTCGAGAGCTGGCTGAACGAGTCCGCGTAAGATCCCCGGGGCACATCTTGTGCCCCGTTCCCGCCTCTGCGAAAATAGGCTTTTTTCCGCACTTCGCCCATGACTGATAACGCTGTTCTTCAACTCCGCGCCGAACGCCTTGCCCGCGCAACTCGCCCTTTTCTCGCCCGCGGCAACCGCATCCGCCGCTGTCAGCGCTGCCTGCTGCCGCTTAAGGTTTGCCTGTGTGAAACGCTTGCGCCGAGCAGTGCAGAGAGCCGTTTTTGCCTGGTGATGTTTGATACCGAACCAATGAAGCCGAGCAATACCGGGCGCTTGATTGCCGATATTCTGCCCGATACCGCCGCGTTCCAGTGGTCGCGAACGGAGCCTCCCCAGGCGCTGCTCGATTTGGTCGCCAGCGAAGCCTACCAGCCAATGGTCGTGTTTCCTGCCTCCTACGCGGGAGAGCATCGTCAGGTATTGTCCGCTCCCCCTTCCGGTAAACCGCCGCTGTTTATTATGCTGGACGGCACCTGGACGGAAGCGCGCAAGATGTTCCGCAAAAGCCCGTACCTCGACGCCCTGCCGGTCATTTCCGTCGATTTGTCTCGCGTATCGGCCTATCGCCTGCGTGAAGCGCATGCCGACGGGCAATATTGCACCGCAGAAGTGGCGATCGCGCTTCTCGACCTCGCCGGGGACACGCGCGCCGCCGCCGCGCTGGGCGACCATTTTTCCTGCTTCCGCGAACGCTATCTGGCGGGAAAAACCGTTCATAAGGGCAACGTCACAGCATCCGAGACAGAAAGCGTTTAAAATCATCAGGTCGCTTGCATTAACAGGAGACCTGCATGAGCCAGCGAGGGTTAGAAGCGCTACTACGTCCGAAATCCATAGCCGTTATTGGCGCATCAATGAAGCCGGATCGCGCAGGCTATCTGATGATGCGTAACCTGCTGGCCGGCGGATTCAACGGCCCCGTCATGCCCGTCACGCCTGCATATAAGGCGGTTCAGGGCGTGCTTGCCTGGCCGGACGTGCAAAGCCTGCCCTTCGAGCCCGATTTAGCGATCCTCTGTACGCACGCGAAGCGGAATCTGGAGCTTCTGGAATCGCTCGGTCAAAAAGGCTGTAAAACCTGCATCATTCTTTCGTCGCCGCCCGAACAGCAGGCCGAGCTGCTGGCCTGCGCAAGGCAGTATCAGATGCGAATTTTGGGTCCCAACAGCCTGGGCCTGCTGGCACCGTGGCAGGGTTTAAACGCCAGCTTTTCCCCCGTGCCGATTCGCAAAGGCAAGCTGGCTTTTATCTCCCAGTCCGCTGCCGTATCGAACACCATCCTCGACTGGGCCCAGCAGCGGGAAATGGGCTTCTCTTACTTCATTGCCCTCGGCGATAGCCTGGACATCGACGTCGACGAGCTGCTCGACTTTCTGGCCCGAGACGGGAAAACCAGCGCCATTCTTCTCTATTTAGAACACCTGAGCGATGCGCGCCGTTTCGTTTCCGCCTCGCGCAGCGCCTCCCGGAATAAACCGATCCTGGTCATCAAAAGCGGACGCAGCCCTGCGGCGCAGCGCCTGCTCCATTCCCACTCCGGGATGGACCCGGCCTGGGACGCGGCGATACAGCGCGCCGGCCTGCTGCGGGTTCAGGACACGCACGAGCTTTTTTCTGCCGTCGAGACGCTAAGCCACATGCGGCCGCTGCGCGGAGAGAAGCTGATGATCGTCAGCAACGGCGCAGCGCCTGCCGCGCTTGCGCTGGACGAGCTGTGGCTACGCAACGGGAAACTCGCCGCGCTGGGCGAGGAAACGCTCCAGCGCCTGCGTGAGGCGCTCCCTGCAAGCGTATCCCCCGGCAACCCGCTGGATCTGCGCGATGACGCCAGCAGCGAGCGCTACGTTAAGGCAATATCCATCTTGCTCGACAGCCAGGATTTTGACGCGCTGCTTATTATCCACTCGCCCAGCGCCGTCGCGCCCGGCAGTGAAAGCGCGCGGGCGCTCATTGAGGCGGTAAATAACCATCCGCGCGGGAAATACGTCACGCTCTTAACGAACTGGTGCGGCGAGTTTTCTTCGCAGGAGGCCCGACGATTATTCAGCGAGGCGGGGCTACCGACCTATCGTACCCCGGAAGGCACCATCACCGCGTTTATGCATATGGTGGAATACCGCCGCAATCAGAAACAGCTGCGCGAAACGCCCGCCCTGCCCGGCAACCTCACGGCGAACACGCTCGACGTTCACCGACTCCTTCAGCAGGCGCTTGAAGAAGGCGCAACGTCGCTGGATACGCATGAGGTTCAGCCCATTTTGGGCAGCTACGGCATGCAAACCCTGCCAACCTGGATTGCCAGCGACAGCGCGGAGGCCGTTCATATTGCTGAGCAAATCGGCTATCCCGTTGCCCTGAAGCTTCGCTCGCCGGATATTCCGCATAAATCAGATATTCAGGGCGTCATGCTCTATCTGCGCACGGCGGCGGAAGTTCAGCAGGCGGCCGATGCGATTATCGATCGCGTGAAGATGGCCTGGCCACAGGCCAGGATCCACGGCCTGCTGGTGCAAAGCATGGCGAACCGCGCGGGCGCTCAGGAGCTGCGGGTGGTGGTGGAACACGATCCGGTGTTTGGTCCGCTAATTATGCTGGGCGAAGGCGGCATAGAGTGGCGCCCCGAGGAGCAGGCCGTCGTGGCGCTGCCGCCACTTAACATGAACCTGGCGCGGTACCTCATTATTCAGGCGATAAAAAGCAAAAAGATCCGCGGACGCAGCGCGCTGCGACCTCTTGATATTGCTGGCCTTAGCCAGTTTCTGGTGCAGGTATCGAACCTGATAGTCGATTGCGCGGAGATCCAGCGGCTGGATATTCATCCCCTTCTGGCCTCCGGCAGTGAATTTACGGCGCTGGACGTGACGCTTGATATTGCCCCGTTTGAAGGCGACCGCGAAAGCCGGCTGGCGATTCGCCCTTACCCGCTGCAGCTGGAAGAGTGGGTGGAGATGAAAAATGGTGAACGCGCGCTGTTTCGCCCTATCCTGCCGGAGGATGAGCCGCAGCTAAGAACGTTTATTTCTAAAGTCACCAAAGAAGATCTTTATTATCGCTACTTTAGCGAAATCAACGAATTTACCCATGATGATTTAGCCAATATGACCCAGATCGACTACGATCGAGAAATGGCATTTGTGGCGGTGCGACGTTCAGAACGCGGTGAAGAGATCCTCGGCGTCACCCGGGCGATTTCTGATCCGGATAACGTGGATGCAGAATTTGCGGTGCTGGTGCGGTCCGATCTCAAAGGTCTGGGGCTCGGCAGGCGATTACTCGAAAAACTCATCAGTTACACCCGCGATCACGGATTGCGTCGCCTGAACGGCATTACTATGCCAAACAACCGCGGTATGGTGACCCTTGCGCGAAAACTCGGGTTTGACGTGGATATTCAGCTGGATGAAGGCATTGTTTCCCTGACTCTGCGGCTGAGTTCGCCAGAGAAACACGAGTAAGCTACTGGAAATGTTAACCACTTTGGCCAGCACTGGTGGTATCATTATCCGCTTATGTTGTTTGCATGGTACAGACAACCCTTCAATGAACAGAGAAGAAACGCACTGTGATGTTGTCAAAATTTAAGCGTAATAAACATCAACAACACCTTGCTCAACTACCGAAGATTTCTCAGTCAGTTGATGATGTAGAGTTCTTTTACGCTCCCGCTCATTTCCGGGAGACGCTTCTGGAAAAGATTGCCAGCGCGACGCGACGCATCTGCATTGTAGCGCTGTATCTCGAACAGGATGAAGGTGGGCGCGCGATCCTGAACGCGCTCTATGAAGCTAAACGTCAGCGCCCTGAACTGGATGTTCGCGTGCTGGTTGACTGGCATCGCGGCCAGCGCGGTCGTATTGGCGCTGCTGCTTCAAACACCAATGCAGACTGGTACTGCCGCACCGCTCAGGAAAACCCCGGCGTTGATGTTCCCGTGTACGGTGTACCGGTGAATACGCGAGAAGCCTTGGGCGTTCTTCATTTCAAAGGCTTCATCATTGATGACAGCGTACTGTACAGCGGCGCAAGCCTGAATGACGTTTACCTGCACCAGCTCGATAAATACCGCTACGACCGTTACCACCTGATTCGCAACCCGCAGATGGCCGATATCATGTTTAACTGGGTTGATAAAAACCTGGTGCACGGTCGTGGTGTGAATCGTCTTGACGATCCTCAGCGTCCTAAAAGCCCGGAAATTAAAAACGATATTCGTTCGTTCCGCCAGGAGCTGCGTGACGCGGTTTATCATTTTCAGGGCAATGCCAATAACGAAGAGCTGTCCGTTACCCCGCTGGTTGGTTTAGGTAAATCCAGCCTGCTGAATAAAACGATTTTCCACCTGATGCCGTGCGCAGAGCATAAGCTCACCATCTGCACGCCCTATTTCAACCTTCCAGCCATTCTGGTGCGCAACATTATTCAGCTGCTGCGCGACGGTAAGAAGGTCGAAATTATCGTTGGCGACAAAACGGCGAATGATTTCTTTATTCCAGAAGATCAGCCGTTTAAGATCATCGGCGCGCTGCCGTATCTTTATGAAATTAACCTGCGCCGTTTCCTGAGTCGTTTGCAGTACTACGTCAACACGGATCAGCTGGTTGTGCGGCTGTGGAAAGATGAAGACAACAGCTACCATCTGAAAGGGATGTGGGTAGATGACGAGTGGATGCTGCTGACGGGCAACAACCTGAACCCGCGCGCCTGGCGCCTGGATTTGGAAAATGCCATTTTGATCCACGATCCGAAGCACGAACTTGCGGCTAAGCGTGAACGCGAACTTGAGCTTATTCGCACGCATACTACCGTGGTTCGTCACTACCGCGATCTGCAAAGTATTGCCGATTATCCAGTCAAAGTCCGCAAGCTTATTCGTCGTTTACGCCGTATCCGTATCGACCGCCTTATCAGCCGTATTCTGTAATTCTCTGGCCCTGCATCGACAGGGCTTTTTTATGGAGCCTGTTGATGCGTATCCCTCTTCTTCTTACGACTCTTTTACTCACCGGATGCAGCCATATGGCGAACGATAGCTGGTCCGGTCAGGATAAAGCGCAACACTTTCTCGCATCTGCAATGCTGTCCGCAGCCGGTAATGAGGTTGCTCAGCATCAGGGATATAGCCAGGATCGCAGCGCGGCGATAGGTTTTATGTTCTCAGTCAGCCTTGGTGCATCGAAAGAATTGTGGGATAGCCGCCCTTCCGGGAGCGGCTGGAGCTGGAAAGATTTCGCCTGGGACGTCGCCGGAGCGACGACCGGCTACGCCGTGTGGCAGATGGCGCATCATTAAAGACGAATACCTTTTCCTTTACGATGCAGCATCAGCGATACGATAAATGCCAGCGCTCCCATTGCGGTGACATACCAGAAGAAGGTGGTTTCGCTCCCCCACGATTTAAGCGTTAGCGCAACATATTCGGCGGAACCACCGAATAGCGCGTTCGCCACGGCATAAGAAAGCCCAACGCCCAGCGCGCGTACCTGCGCAGGGAACATTTCGGCCTTCAGTATTCCGCTGATTGAGGTATAGAAACTCACAATAAACATTGCGAGCATCACCAGCGCAAACGCTGCGTAGGGAGAGGACACATGCTGAAGTGCGGATAGAATCGGTACCGTACAGAGCGCAGATAAGCCACCAAAAATCAGCATTGATGTGCGTCGACCTATTTTATCAGAGAGTGCGCCAATGACCGGCTGTATGAGCATGAAGACAAACAGCGCCGCGGTCATAACAATGCTGGCGACATTGGCATGCATTCCGGTGGTATTAACCAGATACTTTTGCATATAGGTGGTGAAGGTGTAAAAGCTGAGCGAACCGCCCGCGGTGAATCCCAGAACCATTAAAAATGCTTTGCGGTTGCGCCACAGGCCTTTGAATGTCCCCGCCTCCTTAAGCGCCATAACGTCCTTTTTCGACGTTTCATCCAGCTGGCGACGCAGCCATAGCGCCACAATGGCCAGCACGGCCCCCATCGCAAACGGGATGCGCCAACCCCAGCTGTGCAGCTGTTCGTCTGTCAGGATCTGTTGAAGGATCACCACGACAAGTATCGCCAATAGCTGACCGCCAATGAGCGTGACGTACTGGAAAGAGGCGTAAAACCCCTTACGACCTTCAACGGCAATTTCACTCATATAGGTCGCGCTTGTTCCGTATTCTCCGCCAACGGATAGCCCCTGAAATAAACGGGCAAGCAGCAGCAGGGCCGGAGCCCATGTCCCAATCGTCGCATAGCCGGGTAAGCAAGCAATTACTAGCGAACCAAAACACATCATGCATACCGAAATCAGCATGGAGGTTTTGCGCCCGCGACGATCTGCAATACGGCCAAACAGCCAGCCGCCAATAGGACGCATAAGAAATCCAGCGGCAAATACGCCAGCAGTCTGGAGTAGCTGCGTTGTCGTGTTTCCTGAGGGGAAAAAGATGTGTGCGAAGTAGAGTGAACAAAATGAGTAAACGTAAAAGTCGAACCATTCGACCAGATTTCCTGAAGAGGCGCTGACGATTGCCCATACCCTTCTCCGGGTGTCGCTATGAGTTAGCGCCCCGTTCGATGTAATACTTTCTGTCATTGTGATTATGCTCCTGCCATAAACAGCCGCGTGCAGAGTCCACAGGGCTAAATTGCTTCGTAAATAAAATGTTATGATTTTGTTATATTATGTATTGAGATCAGGATCACAAATTTCATTAGCAGGATAAGTGATTAAGAGAAAGATTAAGAATGGAATAACGCACAAAGCAAAAAACCCCGCACCTTACGGTACGGGGTTCTTCTCAATTGATGCCTGGCAGTTCCCTACTCTCACATGGGGAGACCCCACACTACCATCGGCGCTACGGC